>DASZJZ010000098.1:0-46301 GCA_035947555.1 Thermoleophilaceae bacterium
CGGCAGCCCCGCGCCCACCCAGGCCTTCAGGCCGCCGTCCAGGTTGTGCGCGTCGTACCCGGACGCCGCGAAGGCGTCCGCCGCCAGCGCCGAGCGGCTCCCCGAGCGGCAGTAGAACAGGATCGGACGGTCGCGGTCGAGCGCCGCCGCCTCCCCCGGCAGCCGCTCGAGCTCGATGTGCAGGGACCCCTCTATCCGCCCCGCCTCGTGCTCGTACGGCTCACGCACGTCCACCAGTTGAGCCTGTCCGGAGCGCAGGAGCTCCGCCGCCTGCAGTGGGCTCATCTCGCTTGCCACCGCCCCGAGGCTACCGCGCCCGGGAGGCAGCCCGCCTAAGCCACCCGCCACCAGTTGCCGATATCCGAGCAGTGACCCCCGAAGCGGCTAGCCTGCACAGCTTCGGCGACCAGCGCCTCTTCGACGGCGTGACCCGCTCGATCCTCGACGCGGCGCTCGACTGCATCGTCGTGATGGGCGCCGACGGGCGGGTCGTGGAGTGGAACCCCGCTGCCGAGCAGACTTTCGGGTACTCGCGGGACGAGGCGGTCGGCAGCGAGCTGGGCGAGCTGATCGTGCCGCCGGAGCTCAGGGAGGCCCACCGGCGCGGCGTGGCGCGCCATCTCAAGACCGGCATCGAGCACGTGATCGGCCGGCGCCTCGAGCTCGAGGCCATGCGGGCCGACGGCAGCCGGCTGCCCGTGGAGCTTGCCATCACGCGGCTCGACCGCCACCCGCCCCTGTTCGTCGGCTATCTGCGCGACATCACCCAGCGCCGAAGCTCGGCCCACGCCGTGGAGGAGGCCGAGCGCCGCTATCGCACGCTCGTGGAGCGGCTCCCGGTCGTGACCTACAGCGCCGAGCTCGGTCCCGCCGGCCGCTGGACCTACGTCTCGCCTCAGATCGAGCACATGACCGGCTACAGCGCCGAGGAGTGGATGGCGGACCCGGAGCTCTGGTTCCGGCGCCTCCACCCGAGCGACCGCGACGACGTGGTGCGCGCCGAGGCGCGCGTGGAGCGCGAGGGCGGGCGGCTCGACATCGAGTACCGGCTGCTGGCCCGCAACGGCGACATCGTCTGGGTCCGCGACGAGGCCACCAGCACGCCCGGCCGTCCCGGCGAGTCGGGCCTCGTGGAGGGCGTCCTCGTGGACATCACCGAGCAGCGCCTGGCGGCGGAGAGCCTTCGCTACCACGCCGACCACGACGTCCTCACCGGCCTGGTCAATCGCCGGCGCTTCGAGGAGGAGCTCGAGCGCTGCGGGAGCGATCCCGCCTGTGCGCGCGGGGCCGTGGTCATCGTCGACGTCGACCACTTCAAGTTCGTGAACGACTCCCTCGGCCACGAGGCCGGCGACGCCGTGCTGCGCGGAGTGGCCTCGTCGCTGCGCGAGCACGCGGGCCCGACCGGCCTGCCCGCCCGGCTGGGCGGCGACGAGTTCGCGGTGCTGCTGCCGGGCGCGGGCGAGCAGGAGGCCCGCGATCTGGCGCTGACCCTCCTTCAGGCGGTCCGCACGCGCGAGACGAGGGTGCCGGTCACCGCGAGCGCCGGGATCTCGGTGTTCGACGCCGGTCCCGCCCATGACCTCGCGGACGCCCTCGTGGCCGCGGACATCGCCCTCTACGAGGCCAAGGAGGGTGGGCGGGACCGGGTGGCCACCTTCACCGGTCAGCAGGGCCAGCGCCTGACCTGGATCGGCCGCATCCGGAGGGCGGTCGAGGAGGGGCGCCTGGCGCTCTACTCGCAGCCGATCGTCGACCTCGCCACCGGCGCCACCGCCGGGGAGGAGCTGCTCGTCAGGATGCTCGACGAGAGCGGCGAGCTGGTGATGCCGTCGGCCTTCCTGCCCACGGCGGAGCGCTTCGGCGTGATCCGGGACATCGACCGGTGGGTGGTGTCGCGCGCCCTCGAGCTCACGGCCGCCGGACGCCCGGTGAGCGTGAACCTCTCGGCGCGGTCCGTGTCCGACCCCGAGCTCACGACCCGCGTCGAGCAGGGGCTCCGGCGTGGCGGCGCGGACCCCGCGCTTCTCACCTTCGAGATCACGGAGACGGCCGCGGCGGCCGACATGGAGGACGTCCGCGCCTTCGCCGAGCGCGTCCAGCGGATCGGCTGCCACCTGGCCCTCGACGACTTCGGGACCGGCTTCGGCTCCTTCATCTACCTCAAGCACCTGCCGGTGAGCGAGCTCAAGATCGACATGGAGTTCGTGCGCAACGTGTCCCGCTCGGCCGCCGACCGCAGGCTGGTGGACTCGATCGTGACGATCGCCCGGGGACTGGGCATCCGGACCGTGGCGGAGGGCGTCGAAGACGAGGCGACGCTGCGCCTGCTGCGCAACTACGGGGTCGACCGCGCGCAGGGGTGGCAGCTCGGTCCGCCGGCGCCGGTCGAGCAGTAGGTTTCGCCCCATGGACTGGGGCGTCATGGGGAAGACGGTGTTGATCACCGGCGCGGCGCGCGGCATCGGGGCGGAGTCGGCGCGCCGGCTGGCGGCGCGGGGGGCGAACGTGGCGCTCGTCGGGCTAGAGCCGGAGGAGCTGGCACGGGTAGCCGCTCAGTGCGGCACCAAGGCGGCCTGGTTCGAGGCCGACGTGACCGACTGGGACGCGCTCGAGCGGGCGGTCCAGGGCGCGGTGGAGCGGTTCGGCGGCATCGACGTGGTGATGGCGAACGCCGGCGTGGCGCCGGCGGGCATGACGCGGTCGATCGACCCGAAGGCCTTCGAGCGCACCGTCGAGATCAACCTGCTGGGTGTGTGGCGCACGGTGCGGACGTGCCTGCCGTACGTGATCGAGCGCCGGGGGTACGTGCTGGTGATCGCCTCGCTTGCGGCGGCGCTCCATAGTCCCGGCATGGCGCCCTATGCCGCCAGCAAGGCCGGGGCGGAGGCGTTCGCGAACTCGCTGCGGGCGGAGGTCAAGCACCTGGGCGTGGACGTCGGCGTGGGCTACTTCGGCTTCATCGACACCGACATGGTGCGGGGCGCCGACGCCCACCCGGCCATCGGCAACCTGCGCGCGGAGACGCCGGGGCCGATCAAGCGCACCTATCCGGTGTCGAGCGTGGGGCAGGCGGTCGCCGACGGGATCGAGGGCCGGCGCCGCTGGGTAACGGTGCCGCGCTGGATCCGCCCGCTTCTCCTGCTGCGGGTGGTACTGGCGCCGATGATCGAGCGGACCTCGTTCGATCGGGCGGCCGAAGCCGACCGCGCCCTGCAGGAGGACATCGAGAGGCGCGGCGCCGAGGAGGCGTCGGCGCCGGTGGGGAAGGGTGGCGAAGCCGCCCGCGAGCGCGAGCCGGCCTAGCCGGGAGCGCCTCGCCCCCGGAGCCGGCTGCGTTCGGCGCCCGGCCCCTTCCGGAGGCGCCTCGCATCGGTGAGCCGGCCGCCTTCGGCGCCCCCTACTCGTCCTCTTCCGCTGGCTCCCCTGGCTGGCGCGCCGTGTTCGGATCGGTCGGACCGCCGGGGATCGGGTCGCTCTTGTACTCGTCCGGCTCGTCGGCCTCCTCGCCGCTCACGGTCACGGAGCCGTCCTCGTGGTGCCGCAGCGAGTCGGGGCCCAGGTTCTTCTCCGGCCCCTCGTCATAGGAGTGCTCGCCCTCCGGCCCGCCGAACGTCTCGTACTTGGCCTTGCCGTCGGGCCAGTCCTCGAGCTTCTGCGGCGGGTCCTCTTCCAGCTTCTCGACCTCCTCGCGCGCCTCGTCCTTCTCCCGCTCGATGTCGGTCTTCGCGTCATCGCTCATGCCTCGTCGCTACCCGGTGAAACCGCCGCTCATGCGGCTATCGTCACCAGCAGATGGCGAAGCGCGACCCCCGCATGATCCCGCTCGGCTACGGCAAGTTCGTTCGCGCCGACCGGGTCTTCGCGCTGGTCCCGCTCGAGCGGGCGGAGCGCCGCGACGGACGCCGCACCTACGTCCACGTGGACGGCCTCACCGAGCCCGTGGTGGCGTCCCGCTCGGAGCGCGCCATCCTCGCCGACGTGGAGGCCGCGCTCGCCGAGGCGGCCGGGCTGCCGCGCCGCCGGCGCTCAGGCGCCGCGGTGGGGCAGGAGAGCCTGCTCTAGCGCCTGTTCCGCTTTCGCGGCGGGAAGCAGAGGTGCTGGTGCACCGTGGTCATCGTGCCGCGCTGCCGGCGGGCGAGGTAGCTCTCGCCGGCGGCGATCGGCCGGTGGCAGACGGCGCAGATCGGGCTGTGGGTGTGGGTCGCGGTCATTTCTCCGTCCTCCTTCGTCACATATGACCAAGGACCTCGGACGTATTCATCGATTACATCGGACGTTTCCCCGCCGACGTTAGAGCGACCTGAGACCGACCTTAGAGTTCCTTCACCTCCGCGAGCACGGCCGCCACCGACTGCTTGGCGTCCCCGAACAGCAGCGCCGTGTTCTCGTTGTAGAAGAGCGGGTTGTCGATCCCCGCGAATCCGGTGTTCATCGACCGCTTCAGCACGATTACCTGGCCCGCCCTGTCCACCTCGATGATAGGCATGCCGGCGTCCCGGTTGACCGTGTCGTTCGCGCCGATCACCAGCGCCACGTCCGTCTGCGGAAGCTCGGGGTTCACGTCGTCCATCTCCTTGAGCTGCTCGTAGGGGACGTCGGCCTCCGCGAGCAGCACGTTCATGTGGCCCGGCATGCGCCCGGCCACCGGGTGGATCGCGTAGCTCACCTCCACGCCCCGCTGCTCCAGCTCGTCCGCCAGTTCCCGCACGGTGTGCTGGGCCTGCGCCACGGCCAGCCCATAGCCGGGCGTGACCACCACGCGGCGGGCGTAGGCCAGCTGCATCGCGACTGACGGGGCGTCGGTCGAGCGGGCGGTCTTCCCGTCTGCGTCGCCGGCCGCCACCGTCACGCCGCCGAAGCCGCCCACCACGATGTTGGCGATCGAGCGGTTCATGGCCTCGGCCATCAGGTTCGTGAGGATCGAGCCCGAGGCGCCCACCAGCATGCCGCCCACGATCAGGGCGACGTTGTCGAGCGCCATGCCCGCGGCGGCCGCCGACAACCCGGTGAAGGCGTTCAGCAGCGAGATCACCACAGGCATGTCGGCGCCGCCGATCGGCAGGACCACCATGTTGCCCAGCACCGCCGCCGCGACCAGGATCAGGAGGAAGAGCAGCTCGGACTCGGTCCCGGCGGCGATCGCCACGCCGCAGCCGAGCGCAACAGCCAGCAGGCCGATGTTCAGGAACTGCTGTCCGGGCAGCTGGATCGGCCTGCCGGGGAGGACCTCTTGCAGCTTGCCGAACGCGATGTTGGAGCCCCAGAACGAGATCGAGCCGACGATCGCTGCGAACAGGATCGGGATCAGCTGCTCGAGCTCGGGGTTGCCGCCGGTGTGCTCGAGCGCCTCGCGGTATTCGACGAAGGAGATCAGGGCCACCGCGCCGCCGCCGACGCCGTTGAACAGCGCCACCATCTGCGGCATCGCGGTCATCTTCACGCCGCGCGCCGCCGGGACTCCCACGGCCGTCCCTAGCGCGATCCCCAGGGCGATCAGCCAGTAGTCGCCCACGAAGTCCCACAGCAGTGTTGCCACCACCGCGATCGCCATGCCGACCGCGGCGATCACGTTCCCGCGCCGCGCCGTGCGCGGGTGGTTGAGCAGCCGGAGGCCGAAGATGAAGCAGGCGAACGCGACGATGTAGAGCGACCTGATGACGTCGGGATCCATCAGTCCCTCTTGCGGAACATCTCGAGCATGCGATCCGTGACCAGGAACCCTCCGACGACGTTGATCGTGCCGAAGGCGATCGCGACGACCAGCAGGAGCTCGTCCAGGAACCCCGTGGCCTCGCCTATCAGGAGCAGTCCGCCGAGCAACACAATCCCGTGGATCGCGTTTGTGGCCGACATCAGCGGCGTATGCAGCGTGTTCGGCACCTTCGAGATGACCTCGAAGCCGACGAATGCAGCCAGGACCAGGATGGTCAACTCCGTGAGCAGGTCCATCTACACCGCCGCCTTCTCGGCCGCCTGCTTCGCCCCCTCGTGCACGATCTCCCCCTCGCGCGTGATGCAGGCGCCCTCGAGGATCTCGTCCTCGAAGTCCAGGCTCAGGTCGCCCTCGTCGACCATCAGCTCCAGCAGCGACTGCACGTTGCGGGCGTACAGCGACGAGGCGTGGTCGGGCATGGACGACGGAAGGTTCAGCGGCCCCACGATCGTCACGCCCTCGCGCACCACCGTCTCGCCCGGCTCGGTCAGCTCGCAGTTCCCGCCGGTCTCCGCCGCCAGGTCCACGATCACCGACCCCGGCTTCATGTTGCGCACGGCCTGCTCGGTCACCAGCAGCGGCGCCGGGCGGCCCGGCACGGCCGCCGTGGACACCACCGCGTCGACCTTGCCGATCTCCACCGCAAGCAGCTCGCGCTGGCGCTGCTGCTCCTCATCGGTCAGCTGGCGCGCGTAGCCGCCCGCGGCCTCGGCGTCCTCGAGCCCCATGTCGAGCTCGACGAAGCGCGCCCCGAGCGACTCGATCTGCTCCTTTACGGCCGCGCGCACGTCGAAGGCCTGCACCACCGCCCCGAGCCGGCGCGCGGTGGCGATCGCCTGGAGCCCGGCCACGCCCGCGCCCAGCACCAGCACCTTCGCGGGGCGCACGGTGCCGGCCGCAGTGGTGAGCATCGGGAAGAAGCGCGGCAGCTGCTGCGCGGCGATCAGCGCGGCGCGGTACCCGCCCACGGTGGCCTGCGAGGACAGCGCGTCCATCGACTGCGCCCGCGTGATCCGCGGGATCGCCTCCATCGCGAAGCTCGTCACGCCCGCCTCGGCGAGCGCCCGCACGGTGTCGTGCGCGGTGAGCGGCTGGAGGAAGCCGATCAGCACCGTGCCCCGGCCGAGCCGGCCGATCTCCTCGCGCGACGGCGGCGCCACCTTGGCGACCACCTCGCCAGAGAAGCCGTCGCCGAGCGTGGCCCCGGCGCCCTCGTAGGCGTCGTCCGGGTGGTGCGCCGGCTCGCCGGCCCCGCGCTCGATCGTCACGGACACGCCGCCCTTCGCCAGGCGCTCCGCGACCTCCGGCACGAGCGCCACCCGCCGTTCGCCGCTCGCGGTTTCCTTGGGTACCGAGACGTTCAGGGGCGCGGCATCCTACAGACAGCCCTCCGCGACTGATCGCTCGGCCGCTTTTCGAGCCCGCCGCTCAAGCCCGCCCTTTTCGGAGCCGATGGGAGACGCATCCCAGACGGCTCCCGGCCGCCCGATCCCCCATTGCTCCCACGACGCCACAGCAGACGCCCTGCCCTGCGGACCGCGGAAACGCGCTCCGGCGAAGCCGGCTACGCGCTGGTCGAGCTGATGGTCGTCGCCTCGCTGCTCGTCATCGTCCTGAGCGCGATCCTCGCGCTCGGGGAGACGACCCAGCGCATCGCGCCCAAGGAGACCGAGCGTGCCCACGTCATCCGCGAGGCGCAGGTCGGGCTGCACCGCATGACGCGTGAGCTTCGCCACGCCTACCAGGCCCCGACCGTGAGCGGCTCCACGATGCAGGCCAACGTGCTGGGCACAGGCGGCTCGACGGCGACGGTCCGATACGACTGCGACGAGGCTCACCCGACCCCGGACTCCGGCTACACCCGGTGCGTCCGTCAGGTCTTCTCGGGGGGGTCGTGGAGCGGCGAAGAGCTGGTGATCGACCGCGTGCTGAACGGGACCACGGTGTTCGATTTCACTCCGCCGGACTACATCTCCGCCACGGTCGAGGTCGCCGCGCGCGGGGACCTGAAAGACGGCTACGACCACCGAGTCATCCTCGAGGACGGCTTCTACATGAGGAACCTCGATGGCTGACCGGCGTGGGATCGCCGCGCGCGTTGCCCTGGCCCGCGACGACGGCTTCACCCTAATCGAGCTGATGGTGGCCATCATGGTGCTGGCCGTGGGGCTCATCGCCCTCGTGACCAGCTTCGACCATTCGCGCGACCTGGTCAGCGTCGCCGAGAAGACCGAGGTGGCCAGCCACCGGGCCGAGCAGGAGCTCGAGCGCATCCTGTCGCTGCCGTACGACACCGTGGCGCATGCCTCCACCCCCGCGTCCTCGGCCGACCCCTCGGATCCGGCCTCCTTCGTCAGCGGCACGAGCTACCAGTACGACCAGGGCTCGACCGGCCCGCAGTCGGAGACGCTGGCGGCCCCCGCCACCGGCGCGCCGGCAGGCGGCGTGGTCGGGGTGGCGCCGCAGACCTGGAACGACAGCGAGTCGCGGCTGACGGGTCGGATACAGAGCTTCATCACCTGGACCGGCGACTACTGCACCGCCGCCGACCGAACGGCGTGCGCCAAACGGGTGACGGTGGCGGTGACGGTGGGCGGCCCGAGTCCACTGCGCCGGCACGTGGTGATGTCGACGGTTATGACCAGTCCCGTGGGGACGGGAAGCTGAGGAGGGCCCGGATGCGCCGACTGACCCCATCGCAGGAGGGCGTGGCCCTTCCGGTGGCGACCGCGATGCTGCTCGTGATCTCGCTGTTCGTGGTCGCGTTCTTCAGCGTGACGCTGCAGGTGAACGACTCGTCCGTGGAGGACCGCAGCTCGAAGCGCGCGCTCGCCGCCGCCGAGGCGGGGATCCAGACGGCGCTCTACCGGATGAACGAGATCGGCACTTCGCAGCCGACCCTGTGCTTCACCACGAACTGGGTCGCGGAGGAGGCTCCCGGGCGGTGCCCGGCGGCCACCGGGACGGTGGGCAACGGGGCCTCCTACAGCTACTACGTGACGCCCGAGCTCGGCACCACGGCAGGCTGCGTGGTGGTCGGGACGGCCACAGACCGCTGCATAACTGCCATCGGGATCGCGGGCGGCGTGCAGCGCCGCGTGCAGGTGCGGGCGAACACGCTTACGGGGGCGGTCTCCTACAAGTCGATCGGGCTGATGTCGAAGACGCTGATGTACGCGGGCGTCTCGTCGGAGATCACGAGCGAGGTCGGCGCCAATGGGGTCGTCCACTTCGGGAACAGCGCGAAGACGTTCAGCAACGCCTCCCCCGAGATCGACGGCGCGGTGCTGCACGCACCGGGCAGCACGTACGAGACCAGCGGCTCCAGCCAGCAGATCGCAGGCGGGCGGCAGTCGGTTTCCACGCCGTATGAGTTCGACGACATCGACTTCGAGGCGATCGAGACGACCGCGACGAACCTCCAGCCCGGTTGGACCCGACCGTCGGGCACCTCCTACCCCCCACTCGGGGGCACGCCGATGCACTTCAGGGTGACGGGCACTGCATACCTGCCCCCCGGCACGTACTACTTCTGCCGCTTCAGCATGGCGAACAGCGCCAAGCTGACGTTCAGCACCTCCCAGCCGACTCAGATCTACGTCGACTCGCCCTCACGTTCGGGATCGCTCTGCGAAGGTCAGTTGAACTCGGCCACCACCTATCCGGTTGGCACCTTCTGGCTCGAGAACAGCAACGAGTTCAACAAGGACGGCAGGGAGGAGCTTGTCGAGGTGTTCGTGCACGGCACGAGCTACAACGGGACCAGGTCGGCTCCCTCCTTCTGCACGCCGGCGGGAGATTCCCCGCACACCGACAAGTGCGAGAGCGACGTCATTCTCGTCAACTCCGCTGCCTTCGAGGGCATGATCAACGCCCCCAACACCACGGTCGAGCTCAACAACAGCGGCAAGATGAAGGGCGCCATCGCCGCCGACAAGATCCGCTTCAACAACTCGGTCGTGTTCGAGCTGACCAACGCCGTCAAGGACTCGGCCCCCGCGACCGTCGGCGGCATCGACCGCGGCAACTGGGTCGAGTGCCGGCCGCAGCCCACCGCGGCGAACGACCCCGAGTCCGGCTGCTAGCCGGCCGGAGCTAAGCCCTGAACTCCCGGGTCGTCCGGGGGTTCGGTCATCCCCCTAGGTGAAGAAAAGTTCATGAAAATTTCTCATAAATCTCAGGAAGGCGTGGCGCTTCCGGTCGCCACCGGAATGCTGGCGCTGATCTCGATCCTCGTGGTCGGCTTCTTCACCGTTGCTCTGCGCGTGAACGAGACATCGGTCGAGGACCGCAGCTCGAAGCGCGCTTTGGCGGCGGCCGAGGCCGGTCTCGAGATGGCGATCTACCGGCTCAACATGCTCAACCTGTCGGCACAGGCCAACGCGGCGAACTGCCTGACGACCACATGGGTGGTGCCCACAGGGGGCGAGTGCCCAGGACAGACGGCGTCGCTCGGCAACGGCGCCGAGTACACGTACTACGTGACTCCGGCGGGAGCCACGACGGCGGGCTGCGTGACGATTCCGGGCGTCGCAACGAGCGCGCAGGACCGCTGCATCTCCTCGGTCGGCGCGGTGAACGGGGTGCGGCGCCGGATCCAGACGCGCGTCGTACAGCAGCCGACCCTCCCGGACTTCAACTCGGTCGGCCTGGTGGGGAAGTCGCTGGTCTACGCCTGGAACTCGATCAACCTCGCCACGGATGTCGGCTCAAACGCGAAGGTCCAGTTCGAGAACAGCATCAACGTGGACTCGAACAGCTCGATCAACGTCGACGGCAAGGTCATGCTGCTCCAGGGTGGCCAGTACATCAGGGGCAACTCCGTGAACGTCGACGGCGGCAGCCAGACGATCACCGCGCCGTTCGACCTGCCGGTGCCTGACTTCGAGGCCGTGGAGGGAAGCAACGACAACGCCACGCTCACGACCGACCTCAACACCGCCTGGGACGCGACGACGAGGCGAATCAACCTCAGCAACGGCGAGCGCACGATCCGGCCGGGGACGTATCACACCTGCGGAGTGTTCCTCGGCAACAGCACGAGGCTGCGGTTCTCGCATCTCGGCGGGGCTCGCACGAAGATCTACGTCGACTCGCCGTCGCGTCCGGGGTCGATGTGCGCGGGGCAGGCAGATCCCGCCGGCACGTTCGGCGCCGACAACAGCGTGGACGTGAACAGGGAGGTCGGCCAGCGTGAGGAGCTGCTCGACATCTACCTGTACGGCACGCCGTACAACGACACGCGCACCCGCCCCTCTTGGTGCACCGACCTCAACGGCAGCAGCACGGGGATGGAGGCGGAGTGCCGCAGTGACTTCATGCTGGACAACTCGGTCAACTTCTACGGCAGCGTCTACGCCCCGAACTCGACCGTCCAGGCGCACAACAGCGTGAATATCTGGGGCAGCGTGGCCGCCGACAAGATTCGCTTCTACAACTCGATCAATTTCTGGCTGACCGGAGAGACGATCAGCAAGTCGAGCGAGGGCTTGGGCGCCGTAGAGCGGCGCGGCTGGACCGAGTGCCGGCCGCAGCCGACCGTGACGACAGATCCCGAGTCCGGCTGCTAACGGGGCTACACTCGGGTACAGGCCTCGTGGGTCGAGGCCGCCCATGGATCAGAAGACGGTTGAGAAGATAGATCGCGTGGTCGTTCGCTTCGCGGGCGACTCCGGCGACGGTATGCAGCTCACGGGAAGCCGCTTCACCGATGCCACCGCCGTCGTGGGCAACGACCTCGCCACGCTCCCCGACTTCCCGGCCGAGATCCGCGCCCCGGCCGGCACGCCCCACGGGGTGTCGGCCTTCCAGATCCACTTCGCCTCGCGCGACATCCTCACGCCCGGTGACCACCCCAACGTGCTCGTCGCCATGAACCCCGCGGCGCTCATCACCCAGGTCGGGGCGGTCGAGAAGGGCGGCACGGTGATCGTCAACGAGGACGGCTTCACCGAGCACAACCTGAGGAAGGCGGGCTACGCGTCGAACCCGCTCGAGGACGACTCGCTCGACGACTACCAGGTCTTCCGGGTGCCGATGACCTCCATGACGGTGCGGGCTACCGAGGGGATCGAGGGCATCACCGCCCGCGACGCTGCTCGCTGCAAGAACCTCTTCGCGCTGGGGCTGGTCTCGTGGATGTACGGGCGGCCGACCGAGCCGAGCGTGGAGTGGATCGAGAAGAAGTTCGACGACGTACCGCCCGTGCGGGACGCCAACCTGGCCGCCTTCCGGGCGGGGTACAACTTCGGCGAGACCGCCGAGCTGATCGCGGTGCACTACGAGGTCGAGCCCGCCCCGGCGCCGCCCGGCACCTATCGCAACGTGAATGGCACCCAGGCGCTGGCGCTCGGCCTGATCGCGGCATCGGTGCAGTCGGGTCTCCAGCTGTTCCTCGCCTCCTATCCGATCACGCCCGCTTCGGAGCTGCTGCACGCGCTGTCGCGCCACCGTCGCTTCGGGGTGCACACGATCCAGGCCGAGGACGAGATCGCGGCGGCCAACATGGCGCTGGGGGCCGCCTTCTCCGGGTGCCTCGGCGTGACCGCCACCAGCGGGCCGGGCATGGACCTGAAGGCCGAGACGATCGGCTTGGCGGTGGCGATGGAGCTGCCGCTCGTGGTCGTGGACATCCAGCGCGCCGGGCCCTCCACCGGCATGCCGACCAAGACCGAGGCGGCCGACCTCCTCATGGCCCTGTACGGGCGGCACGGGGAGTCCCCGCTGCCCGTCGTGGCCCCGTCCACCCCGGCTGACTGCTTCGCCGCCGCGATCGAGGCGGCGCGCATCGCGGTCACCCACCGCACGCCGGTGATCCTGCTGAGCGACACCTTCCTCGCCAACTCGTCGGAGCCGTGGCGGCTGCCCGACGTCGACTCGCTGCCCGAGATCGACCCAGCCTTCGCCACCGATCCATCCGGCTTCCAGCCCTACGCGCGCGACGAGAGGCTGGCGCGGCCCTGGGCCGTACCGGGCACGCCGGGGCTGCGCCACCGGATCGGCGGGCTCGAGAAGGAGGACGTGACCGGGAACATCTCCTACGACCCGGCGAACCACGATCACATGACGCGGCTGCGGGCGGAGCGGGTCGAGCGCGTGACGGTGCCCGACGTGGAGGTCGACGACCCGGACGGCGACGCCACGCTGCTCGTTCTCGGCTGGGGCTCGAGCTACGGCGCGATCCAGGGCGCGGCGCGGAGGCTGCGCCGGGAGCAGGGGCTGAAGCTGGCGACCGCCCAGGTGCGGCACCTGAACCCGCTGCCAGGCAACCTCGAGCAGGTGCTCCGCTCCTATGAGCGGGTGCTGGTGCCGGAGATGAACATGGGGCAGCTTTCGCGGCTGCTGCGGGCCGAGTACCTGATCGACGTGGAGAGCTACACGAAGGTCGACGGGTTGCCGATCTTCACGCGCGACGTGATGGAGCAGGTGGAGGAGCGGCTGAAATGACGAAGCACGGCAACGGCAAGCCGAGCGGCAACGGGGCCAAGGCCGACTCGGAGCTCGGGTTCGGCCAGCCGGGCGAGGAGGCCACCGGCGGCGGGCCGGTAGAGCTCCCGCTCACCAAGGCCGACTTCTCGTCCGACCAGGAGACGCGCTGGTGCCCGGGCTGCGGGGACTACGCGATCCTCGCCTCGGTGCAGGGCTTCATGCCCGAGCTGGGGATCCCGCCCGAGAAGATCGTGTTCGTGGCGGGGATCGGCTGCGCCGGGCGGTTCGTCTATTACATGGACACCTACGGGATGCACGGCATCCACGGGCGGGCGCCGGCCCTCGCGACCGGAGTGGCGACCGCGCGACCGGACCTGTCGGTATGGGTGGTGAGCGGCGACGGCGATGCCCTGTCCATCGGCGGCAACCACCTGATCCACGCGCTGCGACGCAACGTGCCGATCAAGATCCTGCTGTTCAACAACCAGATCTACGGCCTCACGAAGGGCCAGTACTCGCCGACGAGCGAGGAGGGGAAGGTCACGAAATCGACTCCGTTCGGCTCGCAGGACCACCCCTTCAACCCGGTGTCGCTGGCGCTTGGCGCGGAGGCGTCTTTCGTCGCGCGCACGGTGGACACCGACAAGAAGCACATGGCCTCCGTGCTGCAGGCCGCCGCTTCGCATCGGGGCGCCGCCTTCGTCGAGATCTACCAGAACTGCAACGTCTTCAACGACGGCGCGTTCGATGCCGTGCGGGCGAAGGGCCAGAAGGAGCTGAACCAGATCCGGCTGGAGCACGGCCGGCCGATCCGCTTCGGCGCCGACGGCGAGCGCGGAGTGGCGCGCGGCTCGGACGGGCGCCTGGAGCTGGTCGACGTCGCGGACGTGGGGGAGGACCCGCTGGTGGTGCACGACGCAGCCCGCCAAGAGCCGAGCCTGGCCTTCGAGCTGGCCCACCTGGCCGCCCGCCCAACCGGCCCAACCCCGATAGGCGTGTTCCGAGCCGTGGACCGCCCGGTCTACGGCGCGGAGCTATCGGCCTCGCTGGACGAGGCCCGCGCGAAGGTGGGGCCCGAGGAGCTGCGTAGGCTGCTGCATTCGGGCGACACCTGGACCGTCTCGTAGCGCTGTCAGCGTTCTGACATAGCCGAGTTCGCGGACGCCGCGCCTTCGGGACCTCTCCTTCAGGGGTCGTTCAGCGTCTCGAGCTTCGGGGCGGGCCTAGGGTGACCAGCGCCTCGGGGCTGCAGGCTGCGCGGCGCCGCGCCCGGCACCGTCTTCACGGCGGACGCCGTCTACAGAGGCCAGGCCGACACCGGCCGGGCGATCAGCAACTCGCACAACATCGGCATCAATCCCGAGACCGATTTCGCCTACGCGGTCGGTACCAACACCTGTGACTCACCGGGACCGGAGGGCGAGAACGGCGGCCTCCACATGATCGACATCAGCGAGCCGGAGGCGCCGAAGCTCGCCGGCTGCGCGCGGGTCACCGATCCGCCGACCAACAACTACGTCCACGACGGCTGTACGTGCTGCGGCCGACCGGCGAAGCCGCCGGGCGTGGCGGCGATGGTGGCCGCGGCGATCGCGGCCGCGATGGCGGCGACGACTGAGTCGAGCTGAGCCGCGGCGGCGGAGGCGGCGACGCTACGCGGCGAGGTCGAGCACGACCTCGGACACGCCGCTGCCGGTGTGGCTCTGCTCGAGGCGCGTCGTGAGGCGGCGCATCAGGCGGTGGGCGGGCACGTTGTCGCTCGCCATCGTCGCCGTGAAGTGCTTGATGCCGGCGCGCCGGGCCTCGTCGGCGAGCAGGTCGGTCAGCACCGAGCCGAGTCCGCGGCGCTGCCAGTCGTCCGCGACCACGATCGCCACGTCCGCGGCCGTGGGGTCGTCGGCCAGGCGGACGAAGCGAGCGACCGCGATCAGGCGGCGTACTGGATCGCCCGGGTACTCGGCGACCAGTGCCACGTGATCGCGGCCGTTCACCTCCGTGAGGTATCGCAGCTCGCTCCGGCTGAAGCTGCGCTTGAGTGTGAGGAAGCGTCGCTGCACCGACTCGTCTGAGAGGTGCCGCAGCCCGTCCTCCAGCATCCGCTTGTCATCGGGGCGGATAGGCCGGACGAGGATGAGGGCTCCGTCTGGAAGGCGCTTGAGCACGCTTCCAGGGTTGCGCGCGCGAGGGCCAACTTGTGTGCATCTCGTCACACCGATGTAGCCATCTCGTTTTCATAGTCGAGCTCGGTCCTCACGCCGAGACTGTTGAGGATCTCGTTGGCTGCCCGGAGGTCGGGCGCGTCGCGAACGGGGAGGGCCAGCCGGGCTGCGCTCGCGGCGGCGGCGACCGGGTCGAAGAAGGTGGTGGCCGCCGCGAGGGGACGGAGGTCGACGGTCCGGCGGCCGCCCCGGATCTCGACGAGGCCAGACTCCCCGCGGAACGCTCGGAGCGCGAGGGCGCTGGCCTCGGTCGGGACGGCCTCGACCGCCTCGGCGAGCCGTCTGGCGACGGGCTCGTCGATCGGCAGCCGGCCGAGAAGGCCGTCGCGTTCGTCGACCTCGTCCATTCGGGCGAGGACCTCGTCGGGCGTGAGCTCGCCGTCGCAGCCGATGCCGAAGACGGCGCAGAGGACGCCGGGGGTGGGCCGCTCAGCCATGTCGCGGGCGCCGCCGAGCACTCCCTGGGCGGACCGCTCCGCCATGTGGAGGGCGGCGGCGAGCAGGACTGAGTCGCAGAGAGGGGAGGCGAGGCCAGGCTCGTCGCCGTGGGCGAGAACGTCGCCGCCGACGTCGACGAAGACGACGAGGTCGCAGGCGAGGGCCGCCGCGGCGTCTTCAAGGCCGACCGCGATCGCGGCTGGACCGTGATTCGCATCGACCAGAACGGTCTCCTCGCCAAGCAGCTCGGCCATGCGGGACTCGGCGAAGCGAACGCCACTGGAGCGCACATGCGTATGGGCGTTAGCGAGAAGCACGGGTCGCGCGAGCAGAGCCTCGGGCCCGATCGGGCGCGCGCCTTCTATCTCGCTCGCCTTTCTGGGACCTGGCTCCGGGTCGATCGGGCGGCGTTCCCATGTCACTCCGCCCAGTACCGGTCTAGCGCCGTACTCCAGGCGGCAGTGCTCCGCTGTTGCGAGCGCGCCGACCACGTCGCCGCCTCCGCCGATCCCCAGGCACAGTGGTCGGCGGGCCTTTCGGAGCGCGTCCGGGATCACCGCAGCAGCAGCGCGATCTGGGCCTGGCGCTCCACCGCCGCGCACACGTCGAGCGCCCGGGCCGGGGACTCGCCGAGCGCCAGCACCCCGTGGCGTCCCAGCAGCACCGCGCGGCGCGTGCCCAGGGCCTCCACGGCCGCGGCGGCGATCTCGTTCGAGCCGGTCGGCGCAAACGGGGCTGTCAGCACCGGCCCGCCCGCGGCGTGCTCCAGCTCCTCCGTGCCCGTGTCGAGCGGCTCGCCGAGGAAGCTCCACGCCGTGGCATGCACGCTGTGGCTGTGCACCAGGGCGCCCGCGTCCGGTCGCGCCGCGTAGACCGCGAGGTGCACGCGAAGCTCGCTGGACGGCTCACGCGCCCCGCGCAGCACCGTGCCGTCGAGCGACAGCGCCACCACGTCGTCCTCCTCCATCTCGTCGTAAGGGAGGCCGGTCGGCGTGATGAGCACCTCGTCGCCGTTCCGGGCGCTCACGTTGCCGGACGTGCCGGCCACTAGCCCGAGCCGGAGCATCTCCCGCCCGGCGGCGACGATCTCAGCGCGCAGCGACACGCGCGATGGCGTCCTCGTACGGCGGCTCGAGCACGCCCGCCTCGGTGACGATGGCCGTGACGAGCTCGGCGGGCGTGACGTCGAAGGCGAAGTTCACCGCGGGCACCCCAGCGCCCAGCTCGGACGGATCGCGCTCCTCGATAGGGATGGCATCGCCATTCGGCGTGTCCGGGTCGATCGTGGAGACCGGTGCGGCCACGTAGAACGGCACGCCGTGCCGCGCGGCCAGCACGGCGAGAGGGTAGGTGCCGACCTTGTTGGCCACGTCGCCGTTCGCGGCGATCCGATCGGCGCCGACCACGATCCGGTCCACGAGCCCCCGCGCCATCAGGGCGCCGGCGCTGGAGTCGGTCACGAGGCGGTGCGGGATGCCGTCTCGGGCGAGCTCCCACGTGGTGAGACGGGCGCCCTGGTTGAGCGGTCGGGTCTCGTCGACCCAGACCTGCTCGAGCCGGCCCTGCTCCCAGGCGGCGCGAAGGACGCCGCCGGCGGTGCCGTAGCCGGCGGTGGCGAGGGCGCCCGCGTTGCAGTGGGTGAGAGCGCGGTCGCCGGGCCGGAAGCGCTCGGCGCCCAGGGCGGCGAGCCGGCGATCGGCGGCTTCCTGCTCGCGGTGGATGCGGCGGGCGCACTCGAGCGGATCAGCGGAAGCGAGGACCTGATCGACCGCCCACGCGAGGTTGACGGCGGTGGGGCGGGCCGAGCGGAGGAGGTCGGCGGCGGAGGCGAGCGCCGCGGGGTCGCGGCGCGAGGGTGCGGCGGCGGCCGCGGGATCGGGGCCGCCGGCCAAGCGTGCGGCGGCGGCCGTGGACTTGCCGCCGGCGGCCAGCGCCATCCCGTACGCCGCCGCTATCCCGATCGCCGGTGCTCCCCGGACGGCGAGCGTTCGGATGCACTCCGCTACCTCCTCCGCGCTCTCGCAGCGGATCCAGCGCTCCTCGTCCGGCAGTGCGCGCTGGTCGAGGATCAGGAGCGCGTCGCCCGCGAAGCGGAGGGGCTCCGTCGTCGCGGTGCGCTGGGGCTCGACCGTCATGGGACGCGGGGCTCGACCGTCACCGGACGCTGAGGGGCTCGACCGTCACCCGCTCGACGCTAGCGGGCGGGCGCGCCGTCTCGCAGCTCCGCCAGGCGGGCGTCCACCAGCTCGAGCTGCCGCTCGGCGCTCGGCCCGGTCGGCTCGAACATCGCCTGCACCGCGAGGCCGTCCACCAGCGCCACCAGTCCGGCCGCCTCCCGCTCGACGTCGACGCCCTCGTCAATGTCCCCCTCCGCCTGGGCGCCGCGCAGCGCGTCTGCCACCAGCCGGCGCCATGCCTCGTACGCCAGCCGCTGCGCCCGAGCGAGCGGCGGGCGCGTGAGCGCCAGCCCCAGGAACGCGAACCAGACGCGCGTCTCCTCGCGCCGCTGCTCGTCCAGCGGCAGCCCGATCTCGAGCAGCGCTCGCGTCAGCTCGAGCGAGTCGCCTGCCGCGTGACGAGCCGCAGCCACGCGGCGGTTGACCCGCTCGGCCACGGTCTGGAACGCGAACAGGAGCAGCTCCTCCTTGTCGGAGAAGTAGTGATGCAGCGCGCCCGTGGACCAGCCCGCCTCGGCCGCCACTCCCCTGATCGTGACCGCGTCGAGACCCTGGCGCGACGCGATCCGCCAGACGGCGGCCGCCAGCTCCTCCCGGCGCTGCTCGTGATCGACGACCTTCGGCATGCCCTAGATTCTATACCGAACGTATGATATAAATAAGCGTACATGGAGCTCAAATGGATACTCGCAATCGGATTCGAGGCCGCCTTCTGGATCATGCTGGCCGCGTTCCTCGTCCTGCGCTATCGCTACGGGATGGAGGGCGTGACCCGGCTGTTCGTGATCGGCGTCGTTATCGACACCGCCGGACTGCTGGGACTCGCCGTGTGGGACTTCGCGAACAGCGGCAGCGTCAACGCCTACACGATCTTCATCGGTGCGATCCTGTTCTACGCGCTCACCGTCGGCAAGCGCGACATGAAGCGGCTCGACGCCTGGATGGACCGCAAGATCAAGCCGCGCAGGGCACGGACGGCCGCGGGGCGCCCGTGCCCTGATCGGACGTAGCTTCCTACTGCACGAGCCCCGTCTCCGACAGGTACTGGCCCGCCACTTCCTCCGGCGTCTGCTTGTCGAGGTCCACGCGGGCGTTCAGCTCCTGCATCGCCTCGTCGGTCAGGCCCTCGTTCACCATCGCGACGACCTCCTCGAGCTCCGCTCCGCCCTGCTCGGCGATCTCGTTGCGCATCACGAGCGTCGAGTTGTACGGCGGGAACATGTCCTTGTCGTCCTCGAGCAGCACGAAATCCTCGCGCTGGATCTGCGGGTCGGTGGTGAAGACGATCGACACGTCGGCCTGACCTTCCGTCAGCACCTGGTGCCGCAGGGCGATGTCCACCGGCACGAAGCGCCGAAAGTCGAGCCCGTAGACCTCCTCCAGCCCGAGCAGGCAGTCGAGCCTCTGGCGGCACTCCGGTGACCCGTACAGGGTGAACTGGTCGTCAACCTTCGCCAGGTCGGAGATCGTCCGCAGGCTGTTCTCGTCGGCCGTCTCCATGGTCACAGCGACCTCGTTCGAGCTCGTGAACGGCGTGGGCTCGAACGCGGTCAGGTTCTTCTCGGCGAAGCCCTCCCTGGCCTGGTCGTACGCGGCATCCGGGTCCTTGGGGAGCTTGTCCGCCTGCACGCCGAAGAACGACAGCAGCGCCGTGCCGGTGTACTCCGGGTAGGCGTCGATCTCGCCGCCCTCGAGCGCAGCGAGCGCGGTCTTCTCGTCGCCCAGGTTGAGCTGCTTCTCGACTGTGTAGCCCGCCGCCTCGAAGGCCTGGGCGTAGATCTCGCCGAGCACCTTCTGCTCGGTGAAGTTCTTCGAGCCGACGGTGATGGTGGTCCCGGCGTTGGCCTCGTCGCGCTGGATGCCGGACCCGCCGCTCTCCTCCTGGGTGGCCGCGCCTCCGCCGCCGCCGTCATCGTCGTCGTCGTCCCCGCATGCGGCCAGCGCGAGCGACGCGACCAGCAGCATCAGCAGCATCAGCCAGCGATGCGATCTCATGTCGTTGCTTCCCTCCTGTCGAGCTTCAGGCCGCGAGGCGTCACGCCGCGTTGCAGCGCCGCAAGCGAGACCTCCGTCACGACGGCGAGCAGCGCCACGACGATCGCCGCCGCCAGCCTGCCCTCGTCGCCGTACGTGTTGACGTTGATGATCGGGTCGCCGAGCGTGACGACGCCGGCCAGGGGGGCGATCGTGGCGGTGGCCACCACGTTCACCGCGGAGATGCGGATGCCGCCGAAGATGAGCGGGAGTGCCAGCGGCAGCTCCACGCGCCGGACGATCTGGGCCCCCGTCATGCCCATGCCGCGGGCCGAGTCGACCGCGTCGGGATCGACCTGGGTCACGCCCGTGTAGGCGTTGGTCAGGATCGGCGGGATCGCCAGGAGCACGAGCGCCAGGATCAGGTTCGTCTCGCCGACGCCGAGGAAGGCGACGAAGAACGCGATCAGCGCCAGAATCGGCACCGCGCGGCCGACGTTCGACGCGTTGATCGCGATGAAGCCGCCCTTGCGGATGTGCCCGAGCCAGAGGCCGAGCGGGATCGAGACCGCGCACGCGATCCCCATCGAGATGAGCGAAAGCCTCACGTGGGGCCATGTGAGCTCCCACATCTCGGCCAGCCCGCCCACCTCGGTGCCGCCCGCGGGCGACGGGCGCTCGTCGAAGATGAAGTCGATGGCGTCGCCGAACTCGCCGAGCACGGCGAGGGTGGTGCTCATCGCGCCGCCACCGCCCTGGTCCACGGGGTGACCGCTCGCTGAGCGAGCAGGATCAGCCCGTCGAGCACCCCCGCGAGCAGCACCGCGAGCCCGCCCGCCACCACCACGTTCGACTTGAAGTTGATGTCGGCGAAGATCTGCCCGCCGAGACCCCCGGCGCCCGCGAAGAACGCCAGCGTGGCCAGACCGACCGTGGTAGTCACGGCGATCCGCAGGCCGGCCATGATCTCTGGCAGGGCCAGCGGCACCTCCACGCGCCAGAGCAGCTGCCGATCGGTCAGGCCCATCCCCCGGCCGGCGTCCTTCGTCTCATCGGGGACGTTGTCGAGCCCCGTGAGCACGTTGCGGAAGATGATCAGCAGGACGTAGGCGACGAGCGCGATCAGGGCGGTCGTCGTCCCGCGCCCGGTGAGCGGCAGCAGCAGGAAGAAAGCCGCGACGCTCGGGACCGTGTAGAGGATGCCGGTCACCTGCGTGACCGGGTTGATCAGCCGGCGCCGCCGGTAGGCGATCAGCGCGAGGGTGAAGGAGATCGCGAAGCCGATGGCCACCGCCACGACGGTCAGGTAGACGTGCTCGAAGAAGGGATCGACGTAGCGATCGAAGTTGTCGACGATCCAGTCCGGGCAGAAGCCGTTGTCCGACACGCAGCTGTCGGTGCGCTCCCGGATCTCGAGCTGCGCGAAGAGGGAGCTCACGTCGCCGCGTCCGCCCCGTGCGGGACCTCGTCGGGATCGGTGCGCAGGGCATGGCTGAGGATCTCGATCGACAGCACGCCGACGACCGCGCCGCGGTGGTCGACCACCGCGCCGTACTGGGCCTCCTCCTGGAGCAGGTCGGAGAGGGCATCGCGGAGCACGTCCTCGAGCTCGAGCAAGGGCTTTGCCTCGGAGCGCAGCTGGTGCTCGACGCGCTCGCCGAGCAGGCCCTTCTCGGACAGCCAGCCGAGCGGCCGGCGGTCGCCGTCCACGAGCAGCGGGTAACGCACCTCGCTGTCCGCCAGCTTGGCGCGGGCCTCGGCCGTTGGCTCCCCCACCCGCACGAGCGGCGCCTTCCAAAGGTCGACGTCGCGCACGCGCTGCAGCGCGAGCCGCTTCAGCGCGCGGTCGGCGCCGACGAAGTCCTCCACGAAGCGCCCCTGCGGGTACATCAGGAGCTCCGCCGGGGGCGCGTACTGAGCGAGCTTGCCGCCCTTCTGCATCACCGCGATGCGATCGCCCATCTTGATCGCCTCGTCGATGTCGTGCGTGACGAACACGACGGTCTTGCGGATCTCGCGCTGGAGGCGCAGAAACTCGTTCTGAAGCCGCTCCCGGTTGATCGGGTCGATCGCGCCGAACGGCTCGTCCATCAGCATCAGCGGCGGGTCCACCGCCAGCGCCCGGGCCACGCCGACGCGCTGGCGCTGGCCGCCCGAGAGCTGCGCCGGGTAGCGGTCGCGGGTCTCGTGGGGGTCCAGGCTGACCAGCTCGAGCAGCTCATCCACGCGCGCGCGGATCCGCTCCCTGTCCCAGCCGAGCAGCCGCGGCACGGTGGCGACGTTGGCCGCCACGCTCAGGTGCGGGAACAGGCCGATCTGCTGGATCGCGTAGCCGATCTCACGGCGCAGCTCGGCCGGCGGACGGTCGCGGACACTACGGTCGTCGAGCAGGATGTCGCCGGAGGTGATCTCCGTCATCCGGTTGACCATCCGCATCGCGGTGGTCTTGCCGCAGCCCGAGGGGCCGACCAGCACGCAGATCTCTCCGGCGGGGACCTCGAGCGAGAGGGCGTCCACCGCCGGTGCGTCCTGGCCCGGATAGCGTTTCGTCGCCTCACGGAACTCGAGAGTCGCGGCGGCGGGGCGTGGCGACGGCCCCGGAGGCTGGGCGGAATCTGAGATGTTCACGGGCAACGGCGGTCCCGGAGGAGACCTGAATGCTACCCAGGCGGCGACGCGCCCTCGCGGCTCGTTCGCGAAGCCTTAATGTCGGCCGTCTGCCCGGACAGCCGCTCGAGCTCGGCCCGAAGCTCCTCGCGCAGCTCGAGCACCTCCTCCGCGGGCACTTCGTCGCCCGGCTCGTCGTCGGGCTCCGAGGCCGCCGGCGGGGGCGCCGGCTCAGGTCGCCGGCGTACCCGCGCGAACAGGCCGGCGAGCGCCGCGCCGCGGCCGATCATGAGCTTGCGGGAGGCCATCCCGGCACCATCGTGGCGCGCGGGGTGGACGGAAGGCGGCGCCCTACAGGACCGCCGCGGCGAGCTTGTCCACCTGCCCCGGGTCGGACGACGCCGGGAACATGATGAGCTCGTCGCAGCCGGCCTCCTCGAAGGCGCGCACGCGTTCCTTGACCTCCTCCTCGCCCTTGGCGGTCAGGGCGACGATGAACTCGGCGTACTCCTCCGCGAATGAGTAGTAGTGGCCGATCGTCTCACGGGTCTGGGCCTCGGGGTCGTCGTCCAGCGAGAAGTAGGTGAGCGACATCTTGCGCGGCTCGCCCTCGCGGCCCTCGGCCTTCCAGGCCGCCTGGAGCTTCTCGACCGAGGGCGGAAAGTAGTCGGCCGGTGCGCCGCCCATGATCCAGCCCTCGCCGTACCTCGCGGCGCGCTGAAAGGCCACGTCCGCCTGGCCGCCGACGATGATCGGGGGCGGGCTGTCCGAGACGTCCGGCCCGACCCCACCGGCGTACCCTCGCTCCTCGCCCGCCCACACCCGCTTGATCTCCTCGAGCATCTCCTCGAAGCGCTTGCCGCGCTGGTGGAAGTCGGCGCCGGCGGCGCGGTAGTCGTCCTCCCGGCCGCCCACGGCGGCGCCGAGCACGAGCCGGCCGCCCGACAGGGCGTGCAGGGTGGCGGTCTGCTTGGCCACCACCCCGGCGCTGATCCGGTACGGCACGATCAGGATCGCGGGAGTGAGCGAGATCCGCTCGGTTACGGCGGCGGCCGCCGCGAGGCCGAGCAGCGACTCGTGGTTGGGATACACGATCCGGTCGATCGTTCCGAGGCACGAGAAACCGGCGGCGTCGGCGCGTCTCGCCCAGTCGAGCACCTGCTCGCGCGTCGCGCCCGGGATGGTGGTTGGCAGGCCGATGCCGATCTTCACGCCTTCGCTCCTCTCGTAAGCTCGCGCCCGATGACGTTAGAGGAGCTTCCCGGGTGGGCCGCGGAGATGCTTTCGGCCGAACGGGTGGCGCGGCTCGCGTTGCTCGACGAGGAGGATCTCCCGCGCGTGCTCCCCGTGACGTTCGCCGTGTGGCAGGGAGCGGTGTGGAGCGCGATCGACCGCAAGCCAAAGCGGACCGCCGAGCCCGCCCGCGTGCGGAGGTTGCGCAGACGACCGGAGGCGGCGCTGCTGGTGGACCGCTACGACGACGACTGGTCGCGTCTGGCGTGGGTGGAGCTGCGCGGCTCGGTGTCGATCGAGCCGGTCGGGCCGGCGCTGAACGCGCTGGCCGAGCGCTACGACCAGTATCGTGCGGAGCCGCCGCCGGGACCGCTGCTGCGGCTGGAGGTTGAGCGTGCGGCGTGGTGGCGGGCGGCGGACCGGAGGGAGTGAGTGAGCATCGACGTCCTCGCTGAGGTTCAGGTTCGGCGCCCGCGCGAGCAGGTGGCGGCCTACATGACGGATCCGGCGAACGACCCGGAGTGGATCGGGGGCCTGCGCGAGGCTCGACTGGTGGGCGATGGTCCCGTCCGTGAGGGATCGCGAGTGGCGAGGGTGGCCTCGTTCCTCGGCCGCCGGGTCGAATACCTCAACGAGATCACGCGGCTCGAGCCGGGCGTTCTGGAGATGCGTTCCGTCCAGGCACCGTTCCCGATGCACATCACTTACACGTTCGAGCCGCACGACGGCGGCACGGTGGTGCGGAATCACGTGCGCGGCGGTGGGGGCTGGCTGTCGCTGGGCTCGCCCGCCTTCGCGCCGCTCGTCCGCCGCAGCGTGCAGAAGGACCTCGAGCGGCTGCGGGACGTGCTCGAGCGGTGACGGGGTCTCAGGCGCCGGTCTCGACCGGCAGCCCGCGGCGCGACCATTCGCTCCACGAGCCGGGGTAGAGGCGAGCCTCGACGCCGGCGAGCTCGGCGGCGAGGACCAGCGTGCACGCGGTGACGCCGGAGCCGCAGTAGGCGACGAAAGGTTCGTCGCCGAGGCGCTCTCGGAGGTCTTGCGGGGCCGGGAAGCGGCCGTGTGGGGCGAGCTGGGCGAAGGGGACGTTCTCGGCGCCGGGGATGTGGCCGGCGATCGCGTCGATGGGCTCCGTTTCGCCGCGGTAGCGCTCGGGGGCGCGGGCGTCGAGGAGGCGTGGACTGGCGGTGGTGGCGCTCAGCTCCCGCGCATCCACGGTGTCGTCTTCGCGCTGTTTGGCGACGAACGGGTCGCGTCCAGTCGAAGCCGTCGCTCCGGTTCCCTCCTCAGCCGCCTCCAGCGGGCCGCCCTCCTCGCGCCAGGCCGCCAGGCCGCCGTTCAGCACGGCGGCGTCGTCGTGGCCGAAGTGGCGCAGCAGCCACCACAGGCGGGCGGCTCCGCCCTCGCCGGCCTCGTCGTAGGCGACCACGCGGCTGGTGCTCCGGATTCCGGCGCGGTTGGCGGCCGCCTCGAAGTCCGCCGCCTCGGGCAGCGGGTGGCGGCCCCGCTCACCCGGCTCCGTCGCGAGGTCGTCATCGACGTCGAGGAACGCCGCCCCCGGGATGTGCCCCGCGAGCCACGCTTGCCGGCCTACGCCGGGCTTGCCGAGCGTCCAGCGGCAGTCCACGACCACGAGGCCAGGCTCTCCCAGGCGGGCTCGAAGCCAGGCCGGCTCGACGAGCGGTCCGAAGGCGGCAGCCACCGAAGACAGGCTACGCCCGGCACCGAATCCCGGCTGCCGGCCCTGAATCCGGCCGACGGCCCCGAATCCGGCCGCCCGCCTGAATCCGGCCGCCGGCCCACACTTCGCGCGGGGCGCGGCCGTTTGGCGCTTCGCGCCCTCGTAGCCTTCCTCCCGTGCGCGCCATGGTCCTCGATGCACCGCGCTCCCCGCTCCGGCTCGCCGACCTTCCGGCTCCCGAGCCAGGCCCCGGCGATGTGCTTCTCGACGTGGCCGCCTGCGGCATCTGCCGCACCGATCTCCACGTGGTCGATGGCGAGCTCACGCGGCCCAAGCTTCCGCTCGTGCCCGGGCATCAGCTCGTCGCCCGGGTGGTCGAGGGGGGTGAGCGGTTCGGGGCGGGGCAGCGGGTCGGCGTGCCGTGGCTGGGCTGGACGTGTGGCGTCTGCCGCTACTGCCGCTCCGGTCGCGAGAACCTCTGCGACCGCGCCCGCTTCACGGGGTACGACCGGGACGGCGGGTTCGCCGCGCTCGCCGTGGCGGACGAGCGCTTCTGCTTTCCGCTGCCGGACGGCTATCCGGACCTGCAGGCCGCTCCGCTCCTGTGCGCCGGGCTCATCGGCTACCGCACGCTCCGGCTGGCGGGCGACGCCGAGCGCGTCGGCCTGTACGGATTCGGCGCGGCGGCGCACATCGTCTGCCAGGTCGCACGGCACCAGGGCCGGCGCGTGTTCGCCTTCACCCGCGCCGGCGACCGCGACGGCCAGGCCTTCGCCCTCGAGCTGGGCGCCGAGTGGGCCGGCGACGCGCTCGGCCCGCCGCCCGAGGAGCTCGACGCCGCCCTGATCTTCGCGCCCGCCGGCGAGCTCGTGCCCACCGCCCTGAGGGCGGTGGCAAAGGGCGGGACCGTCGTCTGCGGCGGCATCCACATGAGCGACATCCCGTCGTTTCCGTACGAGCTGCTGTGGGGCGAGCGCACCGTGCGCAGCGTGGCGAACCTCACGCGCGCCGACGGCGAGGAGTTCCTGGAGCTGGCGCCACGCGTGCCGGTGCGGACCGAGGTCGAGGCGCACCGCCTGGCGGAGGCAAACGAGGCGCTCGACCGGCTCCGCGCGGGAAGAATCCGCGGGGCGGCGGTGCTGGTGCCCTGAAGCGGGGCAGAGGCGCCCGCCCCCTAGGCCGCTCTGCGCACCCGCCGCTCGCGGGCCGCCGGCCGCCGCCCCTCCCCGCGCGCGAAGCGGTCGAGGGCGCGCGCGATCGCTTTCCAGGCCGCCGGGTTAACGGCCATCCCTATGTGGGTCGCTCCGATCTCCACCTGCTCGTCCGCGCACGGGTCGAGGCACGCTCGCCAGTCGACGATTCCGTCGCTCCTCGAGTACACCGCCACGAACCCTACCCCGGCGGGCAGCGGGCCGGCGAGCTCAGCCCAGAAGTCCGCGCAGCACTCGCCGTCCAGGCACGCGCGGCTGAACAGCCCCGGCGCCCCCAGCGAGCCGAGCGCCCCCACCGCGTGCAGGTGCAGGCGCACCAGAGGGTGCACCGCCAGCGGCGACATCTGCGGCGCCCCGAGCGTGACGATGCCGCAGACCAAGTCCGGCCGGCGCGCCGCCACGACCTTGGCGAAGGCACCTCCGCGGCTCTGCCCGATCACCACCGCCCGCGTGCCCTGCTCGCGCACCACCCGCTCGAGCCGCTCCTCGAGCCGGCCCAGCGCGGCCCCGGAGCAGTCCACGTTCGCCATCATTCCGGCCCGGGTGGGGCGGTAGCCCGCGCGCTTGAGCCAGCCCGCCATCGGGCCGAGCGACGCGTCGCCCGCCAGGAAGCCGGGAATCAGCAGCACCGGTCGCCCGCGGCCGTCCTGCAAGCCCGCACCTCGCAGCACCGGGTCACGGAGGAGCGCCGCGGCCTCGAGACCCAGCCGGGCCTCCCGCCAGAGCGGCGGCCGGGCCCTGCGCGCTATGAGGGACGGTCCCTTCAACGCGGCCTCTGGACAGTAGTAGTCGTCCGGGACAAGAACGTTTCACCGGGCCGAGATGTTCCGCTCGCGCGCGGCAGGTCCGGGACACTCCGTGCGGCCGGTATGTTGCCGCGCGTGCGTGCGGTGACGGTCCAGGACGGGCGGCTCGTGGTGGAGGAGCGCCCCGACCCCGAGCCCGGGCGCGGCGAGGTGCTCGTCCGCGTGCGCGCCGCCGGCCTCAACGGCGCCGACATGCTTCAGCGGCGCGGCGCCTACCCGGCGCCACCCGGCTCGCCGCCCGACATACCTGGCCTGGAGCTGGCCGGTGAGGTCGTGGGGCGAGGCCGGGACGCCGCCCGCTTCGAGGACGGCGACCGCGTGATGGCCGTGGTGGGCGGTGGGGGCCAGGCCGAGCTTGCCGCGGTCCACGAGCGCGCCGCGATGCCCGTGCCCGACCCGATCGACTGGCCGCAGGCCGGCGGACTCCCGGAGGTGTTCACCACCGCCCACGACGCCATCTTCACCCAGGCCGGGCTGCGCCCCGGCGAGCACCTGCTCGTACACGGGGCGGCGGGCGGCGTCGGCACGGCGGCCGTGCAGCTCGGACGAAACGCCGGTGCCCGGGTGACCGCGACCGTGCGCCGCGAGGAGCGCCGCCCCGCCGTCGAGGCGCTCGGCGCGCAGGCCATCGACCCCGACGGCTTCGAGCAGCACGGCCCCTACGACGTGGTCCTCGAGCTGGTGGGCGCGGCCAACCTCGCCGGCAACCTGAAGTCACTCGCCACCGGCGGGCGCATCGCGGTGATCGGCGTGGGGGGAACCGGCCCCACGGCCGAGATCAACCTCCTCCAGGTGATGCAGAAGCGGGCCCGCATCCACGGCTCGACGCTGCGCGCCCGCCCGCTGGAGCAGAAGGCGGCGGCCGCCCGCCTTGTGGAGAAGGAGGTGCTGCCCGCCTTCGAGGACGGCCGCCTCACGGTGCCGGTCGCCGAGACCTTCCCGCTCGACCAGGCGGAGGAGGCCTACGATCGCTTCCAGGCCGGAGGCAAGCTCGGCAAGATCGTCCTGCTGGCGTAGATTGCAGCCATGCGCCGAAGCGAGCGGGCGGGCAGGATGACCGGGGGAGCGGCGTGGCGGGCACCGTGAGCGAGCGGGCGAACTGGCGGGCCCCCGAGCTCGGACCTGCGCGCACCATCGACCTCGGCGGCGGGCGCCGCATCCGCGCTCACGCCACCGGCGACGGTCCTCCGATCGTCTTCGTGCACGGCGCCCTCGTGAACGCGAACCTGTGGCGCAAGGTGATCCCGCGCCTGCACGGCTTCACGCGCGTGGCGCTCGACCTGCCGCTCGGCTCGCACATCGTCCCCATGCCGAAGGACGCGGACTACCGCTCGGCCGCGCTCGCGGACCTGATCGCCGACGCCCTCGAGAAGCTCGACCTCACCAACGCCACGGTCGTGGGCAACGACACCGGCGGCGGCCTCACCCAGATCCTCGCCGCCCGCCGGCCGGAGCGGGTGGGGTCGATCGTCCTCACGTCCTGCGACGCCTTCGACAGCTTCCCGCCGCGCTTCTTCCGCGTCGTGCTCGCCCCGGCCCGCATCCCGGGCGCCATCCCGATCGCCTTCGGCGGCCTTCGGCTGCGCCCGCTCCGGCATCTGCCGATCGCCTTTGGATGGCTGACCAACAAGCCGATCGACCGCGACGCCGAGGACTCGTACGTGCTGCCGGTTCTCAGCCGCCGAGAGATCCGCCGTGACACGCGCCGCTTCCTGAACGGCTTCGACCGCTCCGAGCTGCTCGACGCCGCGGCCAAGCTGGCGGGCTGGGACAGGCCGGCCCTGATCGCCTGGTCGGCCGACGACAAGTTCTTCCCGCCCGCTCACGCGGAGCGGCTCGCGCGGATCATCCCCGGCGCCCGGCTCGAGTGGGTCGAGGGCGCCCGCACCTTCTCGCCGGAGGACCGGCCGGAGCGGCTCGCCGAGCTGATCGGGTCGTTCGCCGAGGACCGCGCCTCGACAGCCGTCCGGTAGGCGGATGTCCGATAGGGGCCTCCGGGCCCCGGGCCGATAGCCGTCTCGACCGGTCAGGGCAAACCCGTTGCGAGGCGGGGACGCAAAGCCAGAGGCCTCCCCGAGGTGGCTCGGCTGCCGGGCATGACCGACTCCGACCAAGGAGCCAATGACGATGCTACGGCGGCCTCTCGCCCTCGAGGCCAAGATCTGGGTGTGCGGTGCTCTGCTCGCGGTGGCGGCCGCCGTCGTGTACTGGACGCTCGTGCGTGACCTGTCCCTGGAGCACTCGCGGGTGGATCTGCCCTGGGGGATCGTGGCGGCCGGCTTCGCTGCGGCCGAGCGCTGGGTGGTTCACCTCCACTTCCGGCGCAGCACGCACTCCCTGACCCTCGCCGAGGTGCCGCTCGTGATCGGGCTGCTGTTCCTCGGGCCCACCGAGTTGGTGGCGGCCTGTCTCCTCGGCTCGTCGCTCGCCATGCTGCTCGACCGCGAGATCCCGCACTTCAAGGCCTTCTTCAACTGCGCGCAGTTCGCGCTCGGCACCTGCGTCGCGCTGCTGACGCTCGACTGGTTCGGCATCGGCCGCGACCCGCTCGAGCCGGCGGTCTGGCTCGCCGTGTTCGGCGCGGTCTCGGCGAGCACACTCCTCGCCGACGTGTGCGTCGGCGTCGCGATCAGCCTCGCCGAGGGCGGCGCTCACGCTCGCCAGCGCGTGGACATGCTGCTCGGCAACTGGACGGTCGCGCTCAGCAACACCTGCCTGGGCCTGGCCGCGGCGGCCGTCGTGGCCACGCGCCCCGAGGCCGGCCTGCTGCTGGTGCCGCCCACTGCGCTGATGCTGCTCGCCTACCGCGCCTACATGGGCGAGCGCCGGCGCAGCGCCGAGCTGAGCTTCCTGTACGAGGCCACCCGCACGCTGTCGCGCTCGTCGGAGATCCAGCCCGAGCTGGAGGCGCTGCTCGAGCGCACCGCCGAGGCGTTCCGCGTGTCGGCGGTGGAGCTGGTGCTGTTCTCCGCCGAGCCGAACCGGTCGGCCCGCTCGTCGCTCGCCCGCGACGGCGGCAGGCGGATGCTCGAGCCGATGGACGAGGCGCTTGCCGAGCGGCTCCGCGGATTGGCGGCCGGCCTTCAGGGTCCCCTGGACGTGAGCACCACCCAGGACCTCGAGCTGCGCGGCTACTTCCGCGCGCGCGGGATGCAGACCGGCATCGTGGCCCCGCTGAAGGGCGAGGGCGGCTGCGTGGGCCTGTTCCTGGTCGCGGGTCGCGAGAGCGTCGACCGCAGCTTTACCGAGGAGGACCTGCGCCTGCTCGAGACGCTCACCGGCAACATCACCGTCGCGCTCCAGTACGACCGGCTCGAGCAGGCCGTGCGCCAGCTCGAGACGCTCCAGCACGAGCTGGAGCGCAAGGCCCTGTACGACTCGCTCACGCAGCTCGCCAACCGCTCGCTGTTCCACAACCGGCTCGAGCACGCGCTCCAGAGCCGCCGCCCGGGCGTGTGCGTGCTGCTGCTCGACATCGACGAGTTCAAGGCGGTCAACGACAGCCACGGCCACCACGCCGGCGACCAGCTCCTGCGGGCGGTCGCCGAGCGCCTGCGCTCGTGCGTGCGCGACGGCGACACCGCCGCCCGGCTCGGCGGCGACGAGTTCGCGCTGCTGCTCGACCGGTCGGGTGACGAGGCCGACGCGGCCGCCGTGGCCGAACGGCTGATGCGCGACTTCGAGAGCCGGATCGAGGTGGCCGGCGAGCGGCTCAGGGTGCACATCAGCGTGGGCATCGCGATGGGCGCGCCCGGGACCGACGATCTGGAGGAGCTGCTGCGGCGCGCGGACGTGGCTCTCTACGAGGCCAAGCGACGCGGCAAGGGCCAGTACTGCTTCTTCCACCCGTCGATGGGGGACACCCTCCGCCGCCGCCACACGCTTGCGCGCGAGCTGGAGCGAGCGGTCTCGGAAGACGAGCTGACGGTCGTGTACCAGCCGATCGTGGCGCTCGAGGACTGCCGCGCGGTCACCCTCGAGGCGCTGGTGCGCTGGAAGCACCCGGAGCGCGGGCTGGTGCCGCCCGGCGACTTCATCGCCTTCGCCGAGGAGACCGGCGCGGTGGTGCAGATCGGCGAGATCGTGCTCGAGCGGGTGGCCGAGCAGGCGGCGGCGGTCGGCGTGCCGATCCACGTGAACGTCTGCGCCCCCGAGCTCACCGAGCCCGGCTTCCTGGACCGCGTGGACGCCCTCGTGGCGCGGCACGGGCTGAGCCCCGACCTGCTCGTCTTCGAGGTGACCGAGCGGCTGTTCGTGGCCGAGGACCCGGCGCCGGTCGCCGTCCTGGAGGGGCTGAACGAGCGCGGCATGCGCGTCGCCGTGGACGACTTCGGGACCGGCTACTCGTCGCTCGCCTACCTCTCACGGCTGCCCGTCGACACCATGAAGATCCCGAAGCAGTTCATCGACGAGCTGATGGGCGGGGGCGAGCACCACTCGCTGGCGCGTGCCGTGATCGAGCTGGGGGCGGCGCTCGACCTGACCGTGGTGGCCGAGGGGATCGAGCACCCGGAGCAGATCACGGCGCTGCGGGCCTTCGGGTGCGAGTACGGGCAGGGGTACTACTACGGGCTGCCGACGGACGCGCGGGTGGCGTTGAAGCGGGTGGAGGCCCTGAGGGAGGGCGCCCGCTCGCTGACCAGCTCGCGGCCAGGAATCGGCGGGGGCCCGGGGGCGTGAGCCCCCCGGTTCAGTTAAGCCGTTCCACCAGCATCGCCTGGCCCTGCCCGCCGGCCACGCACATGGTCTCGAGCCCGATCGTCTTGTCGTCCGTCTCGAGCCCGTTCAGCAGCGTGGTCATGATGCGCGCGCCGGTCATCCCGAACGGGTGGCCGAGGGCGATCGCGCCGCCGTGCGGGTTGAGCTTCTCGAGCGGGATGTCGCACTCGTCCATGATCGGGATCACCTGGGCGGCGAAGGCCTCGTTCAGCTCCACGGTGTCCACGTCCTCGATGGTCATCCCGGCGCGCTCGAGGACCTTCCGAATCGCGCCGATCGGCGCCACGCCCATGTACTCGGGCTCGATCGCCGCCGTGGCCGAGGTGACGATCCGCGCCCTCGGCGTCAGGCCGAGCTGGCTCGCCCTCTCGTCCGACATCACGAGCACGGCGGCGGCGCCGTCGTTCAGCGGGCAGGAGTTGCCGGCCGTGACCTTGCCGCCCTCCCTGAACGCCGGGTCGAGCTGGGCGAGCTTCTCGAGCGTCGAGCTCGGGCGGGGGCCGTCGTCCTTCGCCACCGTGGTGCCGTCGGGCAACGTGACCGGCACGATCTCGCGGTCGAAGTAGCCGTTCTCCTGGGACTGCACGGCCAGCTCCTGCGAGCGCTGGGCGTACTTGTCCATGTCGGCCCGGCTCACCTCGTAGCGCTCCGCCACGTTCTCCGCCGTCTCGCCCATCGAGATGTAGGCGTTCGGGGTGCCGTTCGCACCCTGCAGCTTCTCGTTCTGGTCCTGCGGGCGGGCGCCCTCGACCGCCTCGCTGTAGCGCGACACCCACTCCACGCCCGCGGCGATGTAGGTGTCGCCCTGCCCGGCCGCCACGGCGTTGGCGGCCTGGCGGATCGATTCGAGGCTGGACGCGCAGTAGCGCGAGATGGTGGCGCCGTTCACGCCCATCGGCAGCTTGTCGGAGAGCAGCACCATGATGCGGGCCAGGTTGAAGCCCTGGAGGCCCTGCGGCAGGCCGACGCCGCAGTAGAGCTCCTCGACCTGGGCCGGGTCCACCTCGGGGTTGCGCTCGAGCAGCGCGTCCACCGCGAAGGCGCCCATCTCGTCCGGCCGGAGCTGGGCCAGCGAGCCCTTGAAGGCTCGGCCGATGGGAGTGCGGACGGCGTCGACGATCACTGGTTCGGGCATGCCTCAACCCTACTTCGGCGCCATCCGCAGCGCCCCGTCCAGCCGGATCACCTCGCCGTTCAGCATGGTGTTCTCGGCGATGTGGCACGCCAGCTTGGCGTATTCCTCCGGGCGCCCGAGCCGCGGCGGGAAGGGAATCGAGGCGCCCAGCGCGTCGCGCGCCTCCTGGGGCAGGGCGGCGAGCAGCGGCGTGTCGAACAGCCCAGGGGCGATCGTGCAGACGCGTATGCCGAGCCGCGACAGGTCGCGCGCGGCCGGCAGCGTTAGTCCCACCACGCCGCCCTTCGAGGCGGCGTACGCCGTCTGCCCGATCTGGCCGTCGAACGCCGCGATGGAGGCGGTCATCACCACCGCCCCGCGCTCGCCCTCGGCGTCCGGCTCCCCCGCCGCCATCGCGTTCGCGGCGAGCCGCAGCACGTTGAAGGTGCCGATCAGGTTCACGCGCACGAGCGTCTCGAACGGCTGCAGCGCCGCCGGGCCGTCCTTCTTGACGGTGCGCTCGGCCCAGCCGATGCCCGCGCAGGAGACCGCCAGGCGCAGCCCGTCCACCGACTCGACGGCCGCCTGGACCTGGGCCTCGTCTGTCACGTCGGCGGGCTTGAAAGCGCCGCCGATCTCGTCGGCGAGCGCGGTCCCCCGCTCCTCGTTGAGGTCCGCCACGGTCACGCGAGCGCCGCGCGCGGCCAGCTCGCGAGCGGTGGCCTCGCCGAGGCCGGAGGCCCCGCCGGCCACCAGAGCGCCGATCCCGTTCAGCTCCATGGAGCGCGGCAGCCTAACGCTGCCACGGTAACAGCAGCGCAACGAGACGCCCTCCGAGGAGCGTCTACCCTCGCGGCCCATGCGAACCACGATCACGCTCGCCGCGGCGCTGCTCGCGGCCGCGCTGCCCTCCACCGCCCTCGCACAGGACCCGGTGCGGACCATCGGCGAGATCCAGGGTCCCGTCGCCGACGGCGACAACGGGGCCACTCACCGCTCGCCGTTCGCGCCCCCGTCGGGGAACCGCCCCGGCGCCCCGGTGGTCACGCAGGGTGTCGTGCGGCAGAAGATCGTCACCCGCACGGCCGCAGGCGACGCAAACTACGGCTTCTTCCTCCAGAGCACGCCGGGCACCGCCGACGGCAACCCGCTCACCTCCGACGGGATCTTCGTCTTCCAGAGCCGCTTCCAGGACCTGATCGGCGGCTACGTCCCGCAGGTCGGCGACGAGATCGTGATCAGCGGGCAGGTCACCGAGTTCTTCAGCCTCACCGAGCTCACCAGCGCAAGGCTCGTCCGGCTGGTCCGCAGCGGGGTCGACGTGGACGCGGAGGCGCCCGCCCAGGACGCCGAGCCCCCGGCCGTGCTGGCCGATGCCAACCGCTGGTGGGAGCGCCGCGAGGGCATGGCGGTGCGGGTGCCGGCCGGCTTCCTCGCCACGAGCGGGCGCGACGTGTTCGCCTCCACCGCCGACGGCGAGGCGTGGTTCATCGGCGACGACAGCGCAGTGGCCGACCGCCGCGACCCCTTCGCCCGGCGCGTCTTCCGCGACCCGCACCCGCTCGACGACCTCAACCCGCCGCTGTTCGACAACGGCAACGGCTACCGGGTCCTGCTCGGCTCGCTCGGGGTGAAGGGCACGACGAACGACTCGACCGAGCTGATCGCCCCGGTGCGCACCTTCGACCGGCTGCGCAACGACCTGGTGGGCGGCGTCTACTTCAGCTTCAACAAGTACTCCGTGCAAGTGGCCCAGCAGCCGCAGGTCCGTCAGGGCGTGGACCCCTCGCGCAACGCGCCGCCGCGGCGACCCGACCGCGACGAGGAGTACTCGATCGCCAACTACAACGTCGAGAACCTCTACGACTTCCGCGACGACCCGAACGACGGCTGCGACTTCACGGGCAACAGCGGCTGCCCCGGCGTGTCGCCCCCGTTCGACTACGTGCCGGCCAGCGACGCCGAGTATCGCGCCAAGCTGGCCGAGCAGGCGGAGCAGATCGACGAGGACATGCACCGGCCCGACATCCTCCTGGTGCAGGAGGCCGAGGACCAGGACATCTGCAGCGTGCAGGCCGGCGCGCTGGCATGCGGCCAGGGCGGCGGCGACGGCCGCCCGGACACGCTCCAGGAGCTGGCGCTCGCCATCGAGGAGCGCTCCGGCGCCCGCTACGCGGCCGCGCTCGACCGCGACGGTGCGGACGACCGCGGCATCGTCTCCGGCTTCCTGTACCGGACCGACCGCGTGCAGCTCGCCGAGGCCCGCGCCGACGATCCGGTGCTGGGCGCCACGCCGGCCGTGGAGTACCCCTCCGCGGGCCTCCCCTACAACTCCGACGTGCAGAACCCGAAGGTGCTGAACGCGGTGTTGCCGGCCGACGTGGACCGCTCGACCGGCATCGACGGCACAAACGTCTACACCCGCCCGCCGCAGGTGGCCCGCTTCCTGATCTGGCGTGACCGCGTCGGACGCGGAAGGGCGGTCGAGCTGGTGGCCTTCTCGAATCACTTCTCGTCCACCCCGAACGGGCGCGTCGGGCAGCGAACCGAGCAGTCGCGCTACGGAGCGGCGCTGGTGGAGGCCGCCTCCGGTGAGGGCCGCTGCTCGCGCCACGCCCGCGTGCTCTTCGGCGGCGACCTGAACGTGTTCCCGCGGCCGGACGACCCGTTCGCCCCAGGCGACCGGCTCTTCCCGAGCGACCAGCTCGGCCCGCTCTACGACGAGGCCGGGCTCGAGAACCTCTGGGACGAGCTGCGGCGAGAGGTGCCGGCCTCCGCGTACACGTACGTGTTCGAGGGCCAGGCGCAGACGCTCGACCACCAGTTCGTGTCACGGCAGCTCGAGCGCGACCTCGAGCGGGTGCGCGTGGCGCACATCAACGCGGACTGGCCGGCCGACTTCGCCGCGGACGGCGCCCGAGGGGCGAGCGACCACGACCCGGTGGTGAGCCGCTTCGAGCTCCCGTCGGGGCGGGGGCACGGCAAGGGCAAGGGCCGGGGCCGCGACGACGACGACTAGCCGGGTGCCGCGACCGCGGCCTCCCGCTCCGGCGTACTCGCGTGGCCGTCCTCCCGCTCCCGGTGGACGGCCACGCCGGCCACCACCAGCGCCACCCCCGCCACCTCCTGCGGCGACGGCACCTGAGCGAGCACGACGATCCCGATCACCGTTGCGGTGGCCGGCAGCAGCGACACCATCAGCGCGTAGGTCGCCCGCGCCAGCCGCCGCATCGCCAGCTGGTCGCTGACGTACGGGATCACCGAGGAGGAGATTCCCACGCCGGCCCCGGCCGCCAGGGCGACGGGGTCAACGAGCGCGGGCAGCGCCGCCCATCCGGCCAGCGGCGTCACCGCCACGAGCGCGATCAGCATGGACGCCGCCAGGCCGTCGACGCCGCTCAACGCCTCGAGCCGTGAGACCCGGTGGGCCAGCACGATGTAGACGGCGAACAGCGCCGCGTTGGCGAACGCGAGCGCGAGCCCGAGCGCCTCGCCCTCGATCCGCACGCCGGTGAGCAGGTACACGCCCGGCACCGCCAGCAGCAGCGCGACCAGGTTGCGCGGCGTGCGGGCGCCCAGCGCGGCCAGCAGGATCACCGGCAGGAACTCGATCGCGGCCACCGTGGCGAGCGGCAGCCGGTCGATTGCCACGTAGAAGCAGCAGTTCATGAGCGCGAGCACGCCGCCCCAGGCGAGGAGCAGCCTGCGCCCGTCGCGGTCGAGGCGCCGGTAGGCCCGCCAGGGCCGCCGCCAGGCGGCGAACACGAGCGCCGCAGCGGCGATCCGCAGCCACGCCACGCCGAGCACGCTCACGCGCGCGAAGAGCAGCACGGCGAAGGCGGGCCCCAGGTAGTGGAACACGGCGCTGACGACGAAGTAGAGGTGCGGAGGCACGGAAGGCACGCCGCATACCCTTCCCCAGCCCAGGCGGCCCAGCCATGCCGAAGCGAAGGTAGGATGCGCCCGATGCTTGCGAATCGAAGCCAGGACGCCACAAACGCCGCCCTGTTGCAAGAGCTCCAGGAGGACGCCCGCCTGTCGCTCGCCGAGCTCGGCCGCCGCGTCGGCCTCTCGCCGCCCGCCGTGGCCGACCGCCTGGAGCGCCTCGAGGAGGCCGGCGTGATCCGCGGCTACCGGGCCGAGGTCGACCCGCGCGCGCTCGGGTATCAGCTCGCCGTGGTCCTACGCATCCGCCCGGCGCCGCGCGAGCTCAAGAAGGTCGCCGAGCTGGCCCAGCGGACGCCGGAGGTGGTGGAGTGCCACCGGATCACCGGCGACGACTGCTACCTGATGAAGGCCCACGTGCGCGACGTGGACCACATGGAGGAGGTGATCGACCGCTTCGCGATCTACGGACAGACCACCACCTCGATCATCCAGTCGTCGCCGGTGCCCCGGCGCAGCGTCCCGCTCCTACTCGGAGACGCGCTCGACTAGGAACGAGATCCGCACGAGCGCGCGCCACTCGTCCAGGTTCTCACCGCGCAGACCGGTGGAGACGACGTCGACGGCCTTGATGCCGCGCAGCGACTGCCGCGCCTCCTCGAGCGCCGCCTTCACCGCGCCGTCCGAGCTCTCCGGCGAGCTCCCAACCACCTCGATGATCTTGGTGACCGCCAACTGTTCTTCCTCCCAGAGGGTCGTGCCATAGCCGCCTGGATGGCGGCGATGCCATCAGGGTGCGGGCTGGATGCCCGCACGGGGTTTGCACGCACACTATCCCCCGCTGTAGCTTTCCGGCGGATGGAGGCCTCGAGCGCTGAGGAGAGGGGCGGGTACCTCGACCTCTCGCGGCTGTCGCCCGGCGAGTTCATGGGCATGGGCGCCGCGGTGCTGCTGTTCATCTCGCTGTTCATGCCGTGGTTCACGACGAGCGAGACCAACCCGAACTCCGCGCTGGCCGGCGCGAGCGGCGGGGAGAGCGTCACCGCGATCGAGGTCTTCGGCATCCTCGACTGGGTGCTGATCGCCGCGTGCGCGGCGCCCTTCATCCTCACCTGGATCGTCGCCCGCGGGCACAAGCTGACCTGGAAGCCGGGCGAGGTGACGATGATCGTCGGGATCACGGCCTTCGTGCTGATCCTCTGCAACGGGATCGTCCTCGGCCGCCCCGGCGACTCCGTGGACATCGGCCTCGGGGCCGGCTACTTCGTCGCCCTGATCGCCTCGGCCGGGATGCTGGTGGCGGGCTACCTCAGGCAGGCCTTCTACACCACCGCGCGAAAGCCGCCCGGGGTCATATAGCGTCCGCGGGCATGGAGGCCCAACCTGGCCGGAAGCACTCGGCTCGGCCGAGTGCGCACGGTATGGAGTCGATTGGGGCCCCGCCACAAGGCACGAGTGGAGCGGGGCCCGACCGCAACCTCGCCATGGAGCTCGTGCGCACCACCGAGTACGCGGCGCTCGCCTGCGCCCGCTGGATCGGCCGCGGCGACAAGGAGGGAGCGGACGGCGCCGCGGTGGACGCGATGCGCATATTGCTCGACACCGTCTCGATGGACGGCGTGGTGGTGATCGGCGAGGGGGAGAAGGACGAGGCGCCGATGCTCTACAACGGCGAGCACATCGGCGACGGCTCGCCCCCGGAGGTGGACATCGCGGTCGACCCGCTCGAGGGCACCGAGCTGTGCGCCAAGGGCCTTCCCAACGCGATCGCCACGATCGCGCTGTCCGAGCGGGGCACGATGTTCGACCCCGGCCCGTGCGTCTACATGATGAAGATGGCCACGTCGCGCGACATGGCCCACCTGCTCGACCTCGACAGGCCGCTGGGCGAGACGCTCAAGCTGATGGCGAACGAGAAGGGCGTGGACGTGGGCGACCTCGTGGTCATCATGCTCGACCGTCCGCGTCACGAGGACGCGATGAAGGCCATCCGCGAGGTGGGTGCGCGCATCCGGCTGATCCCTCACGGCGACGTGTCCGCGGCGCTGGTGGCCGTCACCCAGGGATCGCCGGTGGACCTCCTCTACGGGATCGGCGGGACACCCGAGGGCGTGCTGGCCGCAGCCGCGATCAGGTGCACCGGCGGCCAGATCCTCGGCCGGCTGTGGCCCCGCTCCGACGACGAGCGCAACGCCGCCCTCGAGGCGGGCTACGACCTGAACGAGGTCCTCGACGTGGACCGGCTCGTAGGGGGCGACAACGTCTTCTTCGCCGCCACCGGCGTGACAGACGGCGAGATGCTCGACGGTGTGCACTTCATGGGGCCGCGCGGGGCCACGACGGAGTCGGTCTCCATGCGGTCGCGCTCGGGGACGGTCCGCACGATCACCGCTCGACACGACCGGGCGAAGCTGCGGGAGATTCTCGGGGAGCGGATGGGCTGAGCATCCCGACGCGCGACTCCTCGAGCTCCAGGTTGGCCAGCGAGCGCAGGAACGCGTGGGTGACGATCACGTGGATGCGCAGCTGGGTCTGGTCGTAGATCCAGCGGCCGAGCCGGGAGACGATCATCGGGTAGAAGTTCACGACCTCGGAGGTGACGACGGCGACGGTTTGTCCGCTGCCGTCCGCGCCGCTTGGCCGGCGCTCCACGGTGAGCCGCAGGTATCCGCGCCCGCGTCCGTCGCGGGCCACCAGCAGGCCGCTTTCGATGGGCCAGGTGACGGTGCCCCCGTCGGCGCTGAAGGTGTACTCCGGGGAGCGGAACCGCAGGAGCACGAAGGGGCGCCGCAGGAGCACGACCTCGCGCGAGGTTGGCGTGTACAGCACCCGCAGCACTCCGAGCGAGACGCGGGTGAGGAACCTCCAGTACGTGCGCGCGAGGCGCTCGAGGTACTCGGGCGTCCAGATCCGCTCGAGCTCCGAGCTCGGCATGCTGACCTCCGCCAGCTGCTTCGAGCCGATCCCTTCCTCGGCGGCCGACTGCGGCTGCTCCACGGGCACGATCTGCACGCGCGCCCGCGCGCGGCGCTCGCGCTCGATCAGGCGGCGTGGGTCGCGGGGCCTCACAGCAGCTCCACCTCCAGCTGTTCGCCGGCGGGCAGCTCGCCCTCGCCGGGGGCGACGCGGGCGAGGGCGCTCGCGCCGAGCATCGAGGTGAGCATGTGGGAGCCCTGGGGGCCGGTGGGGCGCGCCCGCCAGCCGCCGGGTGCCCGCTCGAGCCGCACGCGCACCGCCTGCTCGCGCGTCGGGTGGCGGGGGATCGGCTCGTCGAGTGTGGCCGGGGCTGTGCGCGCCGAGGGATCCGCCCCCTGCAGGCCGGCGAGGGCGGGACGGACGAAGAGGTGGAACGCGACCATCGCGGAAACGGGATTCCCGGGCAGCCCGAAGACAAGCGCGTTGCCTCGCACGCCGAACCAGGTGGGCTTCCCGGGGCGAAGGCGGACGCCCCAGAAGCGCTCCTCCACATGGAGCTGGGCGAGCGCGGGCTTCACGTGGTCGTGCGGCCCGACCGAGACGCCGCCCGAGACGATCACCAGGTCGGAGTCGTCGAGGGCTTGGGAGAGCGCGGCGCGAGTCTCGGCCGCGGTGTCCGGGACGGTGCGGCGGGCGGTGACGAGCGCGGCCGCCCGCTCGACCTGAGCGGCGAGCGCCCAGCCGTTGGAGCTGTAAATGCCGCCGGGGGAGAGCGGCCGCCCGGGCTCTGTGAGCTCGTCACCGGTCACGAGCACCGCCACGCGCGGGCGCAGCGCGCAGCGCAGCTCGGCTCGGCCCACCGACGCGGCCACGCCGAGCTCGGCGGGACCGAGCGTCGTGCCCGCGGCGAGCACCACCCGGCCGGCCCGAACGTCCTCGCCGGCGCGGCGGATGTTGTCTCCGGGCGCGGAGGCACTCACATGGACGCGCCCATCGGACGAGGCCCCCCCGCTCGGCGCTCGCAAGGCCTCCCGCTCGCGGCCGCCTGCGGCGGCGCGCTCCACCGGCACCACCGCGGTCGCCCCCTCCGGCAGCGCCGCTCCCGTGGAGATCCGGATCGCCGTGCCCGGTCTCACGTGCTCGCCCGCCGGGTGGCCGGCGCGGCTCTCGCCGACGATCTCGAGCTCGGCCTCAGGCCCCGCGACGACCGCGTAGCCGTCCATCGCCGAGCTGTCGAAGGGGGGCACGTCGATCGGGCTCTCCACGTCCTCGCCCAGCACCCGGTCGAGTGCCTCGTCGAGTGGCACATCCTCCGCCGGGAGCGGCCGGACCGCCTCGAGCACGCGTCGGCGCGCTTCGTCGATCGAGATCAGCTCGCTCACGCGGTGCAATCTTTCCAGTGCGACGCCGTTCGTCCAGTCACGGGCTGCAAGCCGTTTTCGGGGGTAGGATCATGAAGTCGCCCGGTGCCGCTCGGCTTTGCCAAGCGGAGACGGGATGGCACTAGGGGACCGTCCGCTAACTCAACTGACCGCCGCCGCATGACACGCATCAGGGGGCCGCTCGCGCGCCTCGACCGCTCGCGTGACGAGCTCGCCAAGGCATGGCTCGTCCGGCTGATCGAGAGGGCGTCGCTCGAGGAGATCAAGGAGCTGCCCACCGAGCGGATCGCTCGCGAGCTGCCCGAGCTGATCGGCGACATCGTGGGCGCCGTGGCCGAGGGCAACGGCGGTCCGGTCGAGCTGACCGCGGAGCAGGCGGCCCGCGCGGCCGCGCTCGCGGGCCTACGCCCCGGGCGGGAGCCGAACGCCGCGGACGTGGCGCGCGACGTGGCCGCCCTGCAGGCCGTGCTGGTTCGCGCCCTCCGCGACGAGCTCGCGGAGAGCGAGCCGCAGCACTTCGCCGAGGCGGTGGAGCGGCTCGCGCACGCCACCGGCGCGATCCAGGCGGCGGCCACGGAGGAGCTCATCCGGCGCCGCTCGCGAGAGCTCGAGTCGCAGGCGCACACAGACGCGCTGACCGGCCTCGGCAACCTGCGCCACCTGCAGAAGCAGATCGCCCACCTGCTTGCGGTGCACAAGCGCTACGGCCACCCGTTCGGGGTGCTGCTGATGGACATCGACGGGTTGAAGCGGATCAACGACGCCCACGGGCACCCCGCCGGCGACCGCGTGCTGATGCAGGTGGCGATGTCGGTGCAGCGCTCGATCCGGTCGGTCGACGTGGCCGCGCGGCTGGGCGGCGACGAGTTCTGCGTGCTGGCGCCGCAGCAGGCGTCGGATGCGGCGGCGACGCTGGCCGAGCGGCTGGCGACGGCGGTGCGCGAGGAGGTGGCGTCGCCCGACGAGCCGCCGGTGAGCCTGTCGATCGGGGTGGCCGCCTGCCCGAGTCACGGCAACGACGCCGAGACGCTGATCGACACGGCCGACCGGGCGATGTACCGGGCGAAGGCGGGCGGCGAGAACGTGGCGCTGGGCGAGCCGCCCTCGGCTGAGGTGGCAGAGGAAGCGCAGTCCTAATCCCGCTCGCAGGGCCCGGGGGCGTGAGCCCCCGGATGTCCTCACTCGATCAGGCCGTGGCGGATGCCGATCGCGACGGCCTGCGTCCGGGTGGACGCTTCCAGCTTCGCGAGGATCCGCTTGGTGTGCGTGCGCACCGTCTCGGTCGAGAGGCCGAGCTTTTCGGCCACGTGGTCGGTCTGCATGCCGTCGGCGAGCATCTGGAGGATCTCCCGCTGCCGGGCGCTCAGCGTGCGGTCGCCCTCGTCGAGGACGATCGTCGACGAGAGGCCGGGGTCGACGTAGAACTCGCCGGCCCTGGCTGCCTCGATCGCGCGGACCAAATCTTCGGAGGGGGAGTCCTTGCGCACGTAGCCCTTGACGCCCGCCTTGAGCGCCTCGCTGAGTAGCCGCGCCCCGCCGTCCGAGGTGAAGACGACGATCGGCGCCTTCAGCTCGCTCCTCAGCCGGCCGACCACCTCGCCCACGTCCACGCCGACGCGCCAGGGATCGACGATCACCACGTCGGGCGGCTCGCCGTTCAGAGCCAGGGCGGCCTCCTCCAGCGAGGCGGCGTCGCTGATCTCGGAGCCCGAGAAGGCCTTCTCCAGCACTGCCCGGACCCCGGCCCTCACCACGGGGTGGTCATCCACGATGAGGCAGCGAGGGGATTCCTTCGCGCCTGTGGCCATCGGCGGCGAAGCATACTCCGCGCAACCGGTATGGGGCACCTCGCGGCGACGATGGGGGACTACGGACGCGGCAGCCGGCGAAGAACCTCGCGCGCGACGCCGCCCGCGACCCGAGCGCCGGTGGTGGCGACACCGGCAACCGTGCGAATGGCCCCGCCGACCGGATCGCCTGGGTGGGAAGCAGGCGCCGCCTCGGCCGCCCGCGGATCGCCCGCGGCGCGCGGAGTGCTCGCGGCGCCCCGCGAGCGCGTTCGAGCCGAGCCGCCGCCTAACGGTTTGGCCGAGGCGCCGCTCGGCGGCTTGGCCGCGTCCGCATCGGCGCGCTCCGCCCGCGCGGCCGCCTTCGCCGCCGTCCGCTTCTCGCTCCGCTGGCCCGGTCGCGAGCGCGGTAGGTTGCCTAGTACGCCTCCGTCGTCCGCCATCGCCCGGGGGAGTCTAATCCTCGCCGGACCGGGTAAACGACCTCGACTGCGTGCTTCGGATTAGCCGGTCGGGCAGAACGGGGAAGGACACAATTGGTTGACTGGCTAGTCAGCGCAAATTCCGCTTTCCGCCGCTTGACTTCACTATCTGTAGCGTTACTGTTGACACAGTCTGCTTGACTGGGCCCGGCACCAGCCTGTCGGGCCCTGCCTGACGCCCGAGGATCCACATTGTCTGTAGCTGAACTTCAAGAGCTCGAAGAAGTCCGCCTGCTCCTGGCCAAGGGCCGCCAGACGGGCGTCCTGACGTACACAGAGGTCGCCACCGCCCTGGCCGAGATCGAGCTCGACGAGGGTGACGTCGAGGAGCTGCACGGCTACCTCGAGAAGAGCGAGATCGAGCTGGTCGAGGACGACCCCACCGTCGTCGAGCCGCAGGTCGAGCGCGCGGTCGACCGCCGCAGCCGCCGCAAGAAGGCGGCCATCGACCTCAAGCCGGACATGACCACCGACAGCCTTCAGCTGTTCCTGAAGGACATCGGCAAGGTCAGGCTGCTCACGGCGCAGGAGGAGGTCGACCTTGCCAAGCGAATCGAGCGCGGCGACCTCGACGCCAAGCAGAAGATGGTGGAGTCGAACCTGAGGCTGGTCGTCTCGATCGCCAAGAACTACCGCAACCAGGGGCTGCCCTTCCTCGACCTGATCCAGGAGGGGACGCTGGGCCTGGTGCGCGCCGCCGAGAAGTTCGACTACCGCAAGGGCTTCAAGTTCTCGACCTACGCCACTTGGTGGATTCGCCAGGCCATCGCTCGCGCGCTGGCCGACAAGGCCCGCACGATCCGCATCCCGGTGCACGTGGTCGAGAAGCTCAACAAGATCGGGCGCGCGGAGCGGAAGCTCGTCACCGAGCTGGGTCGGGAGCCGACGCCCGACGAGATCGCCGAGCACACGGGGATCGACCCGGAGGAGGTCGAGTCGATCAAGCGCTCCGCGCAGGCGCCGGTCTCGCTCGAGAAGCCGGTCGGCGACGAGGAGGAGTCCGAGTTCGGTCAGTTCATTGCCGACGAGCGGGCGGAGTCGCCGTACGAGCGGGCCGCGGAGATCCTCACCAAGGAGGCGCTGCGCGAGGCGCTCGAGAACCTCTCCTACCGGGAGCGCCGCGTGCTGGAGCTGCGCTACGGGCTCGGCGGAGAGCACCCGCGGACGCTCGACGAGGTGGGTCGCACGTTCAACGTGACCCGCGAGCGGATCCGGCAGATCGAGAACCAGTCGCTCAAGAAGCTGCAGTCGCTGGCCGAAGCCCAGAAGCTGCGCGACGTGGCCTAAGCCCGGCGCCGGTCCACCTGGACGGATGGCGGCTTCAGAGCCGGCCGCCGCCTGCCGATGCGAAGTCCATGTTCGACATCGACGCTGCCCTGATGAAGGTGATCGAGACGGAGGGCTCCGACCTCCATCTCAAGGTCCCCTCGCGCCCCATCATCCGCCGCTACGGGCGGCTCGAGGTGATCGCCGACGCCGAGCCGCTTCGCCCCGAGGACACCGAGCGCACGCTCTTCCACATGCTCACCGACGAGGCGAAGCTCGAGTCCTTCCGCACCGAGAAGGAGGTCGACTTCTCCTACTCGATGCCGGGAGTGGCCCGCTTCCGCGTGAACGCCTTCGTGCAGAGGAGCTCCGTCTCGATCGTCTGCCGCGCGATCCCGTTTCAGATCAAGACCGCCCAGGAGCTGCTGCTCCCGCCGGTGATCGACGAGATCGCCAACGAGGAGCGCGGGCTGATCCTCCTCACCGGCACCACGGGCTCGGGCAAGTCGACCACGCTCGCGGCGATGATCAACCACATCAACACCACCTACGCGAAGCACATCGTCACGATCGAGGACCCGGTCGAGTTCCTCCACCGCGACAAGCTCTCGATCATCAACCAGCGCGAGGTGGGGGAGGACACGGTCTCCTTCGCGCGCGCCCTCCGGCGGGTGCTCCGCCAGGACCCCGACGTGATCCTGATCGGCGAGATGCGCGACGAGGAGACGGTCCGCACGGCGCTGTCGGCGGCCGAGACCGGCCACCTCGTGCTGTCGACGATCCACACGGTGGACGCCGCCGAGTCCGTCAACCGCATCATCGACTTCTTCCCGCAGGCCGAGCAGCGCCAGGCGCGCTCGATGCTGGCGGGGACGCTGAAGGCGGTCGTGTCGCAGCGGCTCGTGCCGACACCCGACAAGCAGGGCCGCGTGGCCACCTGCGAGATCCTGCGGATGACCGGCCGGGTGAAGGACATGATCCTCAACCCGACCGAGACCGGCCGGCTGCCGGAGGTGATCTCGGAGGGCGTCTACTACGGCATGCAGACCTTCGACCAGGCGCTGCTCTCGCACGTGCAGGCGGGCCGGGTGGCGATGGATGACGCCCTCAAGGCGGCCACCTCGCCGCACGACTTCAAGCTCCTCGTGAGCTCGGACGGCCAGCGTCACACCTCGGTCGAGTCCGTGTTCGGCAAGGAGGACGAGGCCGAAGCGGAGCCGGCGATCAGCGCCCTGCCCGGCTCACCCGCAGCCTGAGCTT
>DASZJZ010000099.1:0-10292 GCA_035947555.1 Thermoleophilaceae bacterium
AGGGGCTCAGCCGGGCCCGCACCGCGGTGGTCCTGCAGGAGATGATTCGAAGCCCTCTACCGACACGAAAGGTCCTGAGCCGATGTCCAGCTTCCTCTTCACGGCATGGGACGGCGGCGGCGCCGTGGTGCCGACCCTCTCCCTCGCGCGTGCCCTCGTCGAGCGCGGGCACGACGTGCGCGTGCTCGGCGACCCGGTGCTCGTCCCGGAGATCGAGGCGGCTGGCGCGCAGCCGATCCCCTGGACCCGCACGCCCCACCGGACCGAGCGCACGGCCGAGAGCGACCTCTTCAAGGACTGGGAGGCGCGCACGCCGGCGGGCGCCTTCGCGCGGCTCCGAGACCGGCTCATGTTCGGCCGCGCGGCCGACGTCGCGCGGGACGTGATCGACGAGCTCGGGCGGCGCCCGGCAGACGCCATCGTCACCGAGGCCGTGCTCGCCGGGGCCCTGGTCGCCGGCGAGGCCTCCGGAGTACCGGTCGCCCTGATCCATACGACCATCGACGCCTTCCCCGCCGAGGGGCGGCCCCCGTTGGGGCCCGGCTTCCAGCCCGCGACCGGATCGCTGGGCCGCCTGCGCGACCGCGCCGTCGGCCGCGCGGCCCGCGCTGCCTGGAACCGCGGCCTGCCGGCGCTGAACGCCGCCCGCGCCGAGCTCGGCCTTCCCGCGGTAGAGGACGCGTTCGCCTCGCTCACCGCCGCCGACCGCATCCTCGTGCTCACCAGCGACGCCTTCGACTACCCCGGCCTGCCCCGCCACCCGAAGGTGAAGGTGGTCGGGCCGCGCCTCGACGACCCCGCCTGGGTGGGGCCTACCGAGGTGCCGGAGGGGAGCGATCCGCTCGTGCTCGTCGGTCTGAGCTCGTCCCACCAGGGGCAGGACGGGGTGCTGCGCCGCACCGCCGCGGCGCTGGGCACGCTGCCGGTGCGCGGGCTCGTCACCTGCGGCCCGGCCGTGGAGCCGTTTCCAGCCGCCGGCAACGTCCGCGTGGTGCGGTCGGCGCCGCACGCGGCGATCCTTCCGCACACCGATGCGGTGATCACGCACGGCGGTCACGGCACCGTCATCAAGGGACTCGCCGCCGGAGTGCCGCTGGTCGTGCTGCCGATGGGCCGTGACCAGCTGGACGTGGCGGCGCGCGTGACCGCCTGCGGCGCCGGCGTCCGGGTCAGGCGGAGCGCCTCGCCAGCGAAGATCGCCGCCGCCGTGCGAGAGGTGCTCGACGACCCGAGCTACAGAGCGGCCGCCCGGCGCATGGCCGAAGCGATCGCGAAGGAGACCCGCGAGGACCGTGCGGCGGCCGAGCTGGAGGCGCTCGCGCATACGGCCAGGCGGCAGCGCTCAGCCGCCACGACCGGCTAAGGCGGCGGACGCCGCCCAGCGCGGGGACGGCGGCAGGCGCCGCCGTGCGGCGCTCGGCTAGGGCGGCAGGCGCCGCCCGGCGCGGCGCACGCGCATCCAGCGGAAACCATGCGGCTCCAGCTCGAGCTCCACCCGTCCGCCGTCGAGCGCGTGCTCCTCGTTCGAGAAGAGGTCCACGAGCGCTTCGGCGTGGTCCGGACGGTCAACGGCGAGCGCCGCGGTCGCCGCCTCGCCCGCCAGCTCGTGGACCGCCACGATCGTCGACCCGTCCCAGTCGCAGCGGTGGGCGAGCACCGACGGAGCGCCGGCGTCCAAGAGCCCAAGCGTCCCGAAGCCGATCTCCGGGCACTCGCGCCGGCGCCGGATGAGCCGCTCGAACCAGTTCAAGAGCGACTCGTCGTCACGCCGCTGGCGCGCGACGTTGACGGCGGCGGGCCCGTAGCGGTCGTCGTCCACAACCGGCCGGCGCAACGCCGACGCCTCCCCCACCGTCGAGAACCCTCCGTGCCGCTCGCCGGACCACTGCATCGGCGAGCGAACGCTGAGGCGCCCCTCGATCGCGAGGTTCTCGCCCATCCCGATCTCCTCGCCGTAGAACAGCACCGGCGTGCCCGGCAGCGAGAAGGCCAGGCTGTACACCATCCGGATCGCCTGCTGGTCGCCGCCCAGCATCGGGGGCAGGCGACGGCGCAGGCCGCGCCCGAAGAGCTGCAGCGACTCGTCAGGCCCGAACGCGCCGAACACCTCCTGGCGCTCGGCGTTCGAGAGCTTGTCGAGCGTCAGCTCGTCGTGGTTGCGCACGAAGCGGCCCCACTGGCAGTCGGGCGGGATCTCCGGGGCCTCGCGCAACGCGCGGCGAAGAGGCTCCGCGTCCCCACGCGCGAGCGCTAGGTACATGGCCTGGTTCCCGACGAAGTCGAACAGCATGTGCAGCTCGTCGCCGTCCTCGTCGCCGAAGAAGGTGCGTGCGTCCGGCCCCGGTAGGTTGACCTCGCCGAGGAGCATGGTCGCGCCCGCGCGCCGGGAGACGAACGCGCGCAGGTCCCGGAGCAGCTCGTGCGGGTCCACGAGCGCGCCCTCTGGGAGCCCGGTGGGCTCGAGCAGGAACGGGACCGCGTCGATGCGGAAGCCCGACAGCCCCTGCTCGAGCCAGTAGCCCATCACCTGCGCGATCTCGTCGCGGACCGCCGGGTTGGCGACGTTCAGGTCCGGCTGGTGGGAGTAGAACCGGTGCAGGTAGTACTGGCCGGCCTGCTCGTCCCAGGCCCAGTTGGAGTCCTCCTTATCCGGGAACACGACGTCGCCCGGCTTCTCCTCAGGCCGCTCGTCGCTCCACACGTAGAAGTCGCGGAACGGGGAGTCGCGGTCGGCCCGCGCCGACTGGAACCACGGGTGCTGGTCGGAGGTGTGGTTCACGACCAGGTCGGCGATCACTCGAATGCCGCGGTCGCGCGCCGTGCGCACGAGCTCGACGAAGTCGCCGTGCGTCCCGAGGCCAGGGTCGACCGCGTAGAAGTCCGAGATGTCGTAGCCGTCGTCGCGGCGCGGCGAGGCGTAGAACGGCATGAGCCACATGCAGGACACGCCGATCCCGGCGAGGTAGTCGATCCGCTCGGTGAGGCCGCGCAGGTCCCCGCAGCCGTCGCCGTCGGCGTCGTAGAAGGTCTCGACGTCCAGGCAGTAGATCACCGCGTTCTTCCACCACAGGTCGCTGGTGGCCTTGAGCCTCATGCCCCGACGCGTGGAAGCACGTGCTCGCCGAAGGCGTCGATGAAGGCGGTGAGGTCCCGTCCGACGTGGTGCAAGTAGATCTCGTCGAAACCGAGCTCCGCAAACTCCTGCAGCCACGCCGCATGGCGAGCGAGGTCGGCCGACACGAGCACGGTCTCGCGGACCTGCTCCGGCGTGACGTCGCGCGCCAGGCGATCGAAGTCCTCCGCCAGCTCGAGGTCCCAGCAGGTCGGAGGCGGGAACACGTTGGTGCGCCACTGGTCGTGCGCGATCCGCAGCGCCTCGTCCTCGCTCGGCGCCCATGACAGGTGGACCTGCAGCACCAGCCGCTTGCCCTCGCCGCCGTTCGAGCGGAAGGCGTCGATCATCTCCTCGAGCTTGGCGTGAGGCTGGTTGACCGTGGCGAGCCCGTCGGCCCACTCGCCGGCCCAGCGGGCGGTCTCCACGCTGATCGCGGGGCCGACGAGCGGCGGCGGCTTGCGCGGGCGCGTGTGCAGCTTCGCCCGGTCGACCCGCACCAGGCCGTCGTGCGAGACCGTCTCGCCGGCGAAGAGGGCCCGCATCACGTCCACGCACTCCCGCAGCCGCGCGTTGCGCGTGGCCTTGTCGGGCCACGGGTCGCCCGTGATGTGCTCGTTCGAAGCCTCCCCGGTCCCGAGCGCCACCCACAGCCGCTCGGGGAATATCTCGCACAGCGTGGCCGCCGCCTGGGCGACGATCGCCGGGTGGTAGCGCTGGCCGGGCGCGTTGACGACGCCGAACGGCAACCGCGTCGCTCCCATCGCCGCCCCGAGCCACGACCAGGCGAAGCCGGACTCCCCCTGCCGCTCGCTCCACGGCGAGAAGTGGTCGGACGACATGATCGCGCCGAAGCCCGCGGCCTCGGCGTGCCTTGCGTGCTCGAGCAGGCGGCCGGGCGGGATCTGCTCGTGTGAGCAGTGGAGGCCGACGACAGGCACGGCTATCGCCCCAGCGTGCGCAGCAGCTCGCGCGCGGTCCCCGGCAGCCCGCGCACGCGCTCCCGCACCGCGGTGAGACCGGACCGCAGCTCGGCGTCGCCCGCCTCCACCGGCAGCATCGAGTCCTGGAGCTCGGCGAGCGTCCGGTCGGCCTCCGCCACGGCCTCCACCGCTTGATCGATGAACCCGGGCGCTCCGCGCGACGAGACCCCGGCTGAGGGCTGCTCGAACTTGCGGGCCGGCAGCCCGTGGCGGCCGGCGAACTCGGTGTGGGTCGCCTTTGCGCGGCCGTAGGCGAGCTGCACCGGGCGGAACAGCTCCGCCTCCAGCCGGTCGCCGTTGTGCTCGTCGAGCTTGTCGTAGGCCTCGGCGAGGCAGGCGAGCGCGAACCCGAGCGCGTCGGCCGCCTCGGCCAAGGTGTCGAGCAGCTCCCGTCGTGCCTCGGACGTGGCGTAGGGCATCGCCGGGAGCGTAGTCGGGTCGTACAGCCGTCCGGGTCGCGACCTCTCTCCGTCCACCCGCTGCCGCCTTCATGACGCGAGGTTGTGCGCTTGTGACGGACAGGTAGAAGGGCCGTTTGGGACCTGAAACCGTCCGCTCCGGGTCGCCGCGGAGGGAGTCTCTTGTCCCTGCACCGCACACCGTCCGCCGCTGCCCCACCTTCCGCCTCACCGAAGGCCAGACGATCTCGTCTCGACCCGTTCGTATGGCTGGCGATCGCCCTGACGCTGGTCGTGCTCGCCGCGTTCGGGTTCACCGGTCTAGTCGCCTCCTCGAGCGCCAACGGCGGCGTCTACTGCGGCGCATACATCACGCAGAACGTGACGCTCCAGCACGACATCTACGGCTGCGTCGACGGCGGCATCGTCGTCGGGAAGTCGGGCGTCACCGTCGACCTGAACGGCCACACGATCACCGGCCTCGGCGAGGGTGACGGAATCTCCGCCATGGGCGTGAGCGGCGTGACGGTCAGGAATGGCTCGATCGTGAACTTCGAGTCCGGACTGCGCCTCACGGGCGTGACCAACTCGCTGGTGCACGACACGCGCTTGTCCGGGAACACCGACGCCTCGGCCTGGGTGGAGGGCTCGACCGGGAACAAGTTCCTGCGCCTCACGATGACTGAGAACGGCGACGGCGGATTCCGCCTGATCGGGTCGAGCAAGAACCGGATCGCCGGAAGCACGATCACGGGCGCCAGTGACTCAGGGGTCGGCCTCGAGGGCCTGTCGAGCTACAACCGGCTGGTCCGGAACAAGGTCACGCTCGCCGGCGAAGGCGTCAAGGTCGACGACGGCACCGGCAACAGGATCTTCCGCAACACGCTGTCGTACAACGGCGGCGCCGGAGTGGAGGTCGCGGGGAAGGCCCTGGCCACCCGCGTCAACGAGAACCAGACCCATTTCAACGGGGCCGACGGGATCTTCATCGAGGCCTTCGGCACGGAGGTCAACCGCAACAACTCCGGCTGCAACGGCGGCATGGGGATCAAGTCAACCGTCCTCTCGGTCGGCAAGGACAACGTCGCCGGCGGTAACGGCGACAACGTCGGCTGCGATGGCGTGGTCTGCCGGCTCAACCTGAGCTGCGGATCGGAGTAGGTGCAGGAAATGCAGACAGCAGGCAACTCGACGGAAGGAGCAGTTCAATGAGGAAGAAGACCGTGCTTGGCGTCATTGGCCTGGCGGTGGCGGTGGCGATGACGCTGCCCGCCTCCGCGGTCGCCAAGCCCAACATCTGGGACAGGTTCGAGGCGAGGCAGGCGTGCATCTCCGAGCGTGGCGTCGGAGACCCCGTCAAGATGATGCAGTTCAAGATGCTGTACGGGCGGCGGCCCATGCGGAAGTGCGTGCGGATGCACGCCCGGCTCGTCGCCATGGAGAACCGCTTCGAGGTGCCCATGATCCGGATGGAGTGCCGCCTCATGGCACGCACGGATCCGGAGTTCCGCCTGGAGTTCCCGAGCGTGAGGGCGTGCGTGCGGATGGAGATGATGCCGTAGACACGGCTCCGTCCGTCGAAAGCCAGCAGTAGCCAAAGCGGCCCCGGCGCCCCTCGCCCGGGGCCGCTTGGCGTTCCGGCGGCGGCCGCCGCGGTCGGCTCAGCCGACGTCCACGACCGCCGCCGCCGCGCGAATCGCAGCCTGCAGGGCCTGCACCGAGGGACGCTCGGCATCGGCGGCCCGAGTGGCCATCAGGATGCTCCGATGCACCGAGCCCTCGGCGATCTCCCTCACCGCGATCCCGGGGTGTGAGCCGGGGTCCACGAGCGCCGGCAGGAGCGTCACGGCCCGCGCGCCTGCCACGAGGGCGAGGCTGAGCACGGCGTCGTTGGTGCGGTGGCGGATGTCGGGCTCGAACCTCCCGAGCTCGCGGCAGGTCCGCTCGATCATCGTCTTCCAGGCCGTGCCGGGGTGGCCCGTGGTCCAGACATCGTCCTTCAGCTCGGCGAGCGGGATCGCGCCGCGGTGGCGCCGCAGCGCAGGGTGGTCTTGCGGCAGAACGACGTGCACCGGGTCGCGCAGCAGGTCCTCGCGCGCCACGCCGGCGGGATGCGCGAGCGGCTGGTGCTCCCACTCGTCGGCCAGCACCAGGTCCACGTCCCCGAGCGCCAGCGCCGGCAGCGACCACTCGGGCTCGGCCTCCACCAGCTCGCACCGGAGGCCGGGCGCCTCGGCCGCGAGCGCGCGCATCGCCGGAACGGCCAGGTGGAAGGCGACCGACTGGAACGAGGCGATGCGCGCCCGCCCCGCCACCGTGCCGGCCACGGCGGCGAGGTCGGCCTGAGCCCGCTCGGCGCGCTCAAGCAGGGCGGCGGCGTGGTCGACCAGCACGAGCGCGGCGTCCGTGAGCCGCACGCCGCGGCCGGCGCGCTCCAGCAGCGGCACCCCGGCCTCGCGCTCCAGCACGGCGAGCTGCTGCGACACCGCGGACGGCGTGAAGCGGAGGGCGTCCGCCACCGCGGCGATCGTCCCGCGCGCGTGCAGCTCGTGCAGGAGGCGGAGCCGGTGCAGGTCGAGCATTCGTAAGCGACTCTACCGAGTTATCGGTAGGAATCAGAGTCGCTCCTAAGGAGTGCTTTGCGCAGGATGGGGCCATGTCACGCATTGGCGCCCTCTGTTGCCTCCTCTCCGCCGCCGGCTTCGGCGCCATGGGCATCTTCGGCAAGCTCGCCTACGACGAGGGCTCGACGGTGGGCACGCTGCTCGCCAGCCGGTTCGTGATCGCCGCCGCGTTGTTCTGGCTGATACTGCTCGGCACGGGCGGCCTTCGCCGGCTGCGCTCGATCAGCCGCCGCGACCTCGGTCTGGCCCTCGCCCTCGGCGGCCTCGGCTACGGCGCGCAGGCCGGCGCCTACTTCGCGGCGCTCGACCGCATCGACGCGTCGCTGCTCGCCCTGCTCGTCTACACGTATCCGGTGATGGTCGCGGTGGTGGCGATCGCGATCGGGCGCGAGCCGGCCACCCGTCACACTGCCGTCTCGCTCGCGCTCGCCTCGACCGGTCTGGTGCTCGTCCTGGCCGGGGCGGCCTCGGGGGCGCTCGACACGGCCGGGACGGTGCTCGGCCTCACAGCGGCGATGGTCTACACCACGTACATCCTGATCTCGGATGGCGTGGCCGTGCGCGTCGGGCCGCTCGCCCTCAGCACGCTCGTGTGCACCGCCGCTGCGGTGAGCCTGACGCTCGCCGGCCTGGCGGGCGGCGATCTCGACCCGGGCGCCGTGAGCGCCGCCGGCTTCGGCTGGCTCGCGTGCCTTGCCGTCGTGTCCACGGTCGGCGCCGTCGCGCTCTTCTTCGCCGGCCTCCAGCGCGTCGGCCCCACCGCGGCGTCGATCCTGTCGACGCTCGAGCCGGTCGTTACGGTCGGGCTGGCGTCCGCCGTGTTCGGCGAGTCGCTCGGCCCGGCGCAACTCGCCGGCGGCCTTCTGGTCCTGGCGGCGGTGGTGGCCGTCCGGACGCCCCGGAACCAGCAGCTGGCACTGTCCACCACCTGACAGGCAAGGAGACCCCATGACCAACGACCTCCAGGGAAAGGTCGCGCTGGTGGCAGGCGCCACGCGCGGCGCGGGACGCGGGATCGCGGTGGCGCTCGGCGAGGCCGGCGCGGCGGTGTACTGCACCGGCCGCACCACGCGCGAGCGGCGCTCGGAGTACGACCGCCCGGAGACGATCGAGGAGACAGCCGAGCTGGTGAACGCCGCGGGCGGCGAGGGGATCGCCGTGGCCGTGGACCACCTCGAGCCCGACCAGGTAGAGGCGCTCGTGCGGCGGATCGACTCCGAGCGTGGGCGACTCGACCTGCTCGTGAACGACATCTGGGGCGGCGAGCTGCTGTTCGAGTGGGACAAGCCGCTCTGGGAGCACGACCTCGAGCGGGGCCTGCGGCTGCTGCGGCTGGCGGTCGACACGCACCTGATCACCAGCCACTTCGCCCTGCCCCTGCTGATCCGGCGGCCCGGCGGGCTGGTCGTGGAGATGACCGACGGCACGCGCGAGTACAACGCCGAGAACTACCGCGTGAGCGCGTTCTACGACCTCGCCAAGGCGTCGGTGATCCGCCTCGCCTTCACCCAGGGCGAGGAGCTCGAGCCGCACGGCTGCACCGCCGTTGCGCTCACGCCCGGCTGGCTGCGCTCCGAGATGATGCTCGAGCACTTCCGCGTGACGGAGGAGAACTGGCGCGACGCGGCCGCCTTCCAGCCCCACTTCGCGGCGATATCGGAGAGCCCGCGGTTCGTGGGCCGGGCGGTGGCCGCGCTCGCGGCGGACCCCGACGTGGCGCGGCGCAACCGCGGCTCGTTCTCGTCCGGCGAGCTGGCCCGCGAGTACGGCTTCACCGACGTCGACGGGTCTCAGCCCGACTGCTGGCGCTACATGGTCGAGGTGCAGGACGCCGGCAGACCGGCGGACCCGACCGGCTACCGCTGACCGAGTCGCGGAGGCCGGTCCGGGTAGGCTGCCCTCGCAGGGACCCACGGTGGTCGACCTCGTCATCGACATCGAGAACACGCCGGGAGCGCTGGCGGAGGTGGCGGCCGCGATCAGCGATGCCGGCGTGAACATCGCGGCGGCCACCTGCGTGGGGCCGGGTGAGCGGGCGGAGCTGCACATCCTCGTCCCGCACGCGCGCGCGGTGAGGCACCTGCTGGGGATCTCGCATCTCGCGGTGAGCCGTGAGCGCGAGGTCGTCGTGGTCGACGTGGAGGACCGCCCGGGCGTGCTGGCGGACCTGGCCCGGAAGATCGCCCGCGCCGGAGTGGACCTCGACCTCGTGTACGTGGCGACCCAGAATCGCGTGGTGTTCGGCGCGCCCGACATAGAGGCGCTGAAGGCGGCGCTGGACACCCGGTCGTAGGTTGGCCGCCCTGACCCTCGACGATGGCCCGAACGAATTCGCCACGCCGCTGATCCTGGACGTGCTCGCCGCCAGGGGCGCTCCCGCGACGTTCTTCGTCTTCGGGGAGCGCGCGAGCAGGCACCCGGACCTGGTCGCTCGCATGGTCGAGTCGGGGCACGCCGTGCAGCCGCACTGCTGGGGCAGCCACGCCTCGCATCACGAGATGGACAGGCCAGAGCTGGAAGCGGACGTGGCGCGTACGGTCGGCGTGATCGAGCAGCTCGGCGCTCCGACGCCCCGCCTGTGGCGGCCGCCGAACGGCGACATCAAGGCCCCGGACAGCTACGAGGTGGCCGCGGCGAACGGGCTCGAGCTCGTCACGTGGACGCTTCAAACCTGCGACTGGCAGGACGATCGTCCCGCTGAGAGCATCCTCCGCGAGATCGACGACGAGGAGCGGGAGGACGCGGTCCTGCGGGCGGACTCCGTTGTGCTGATGCACGACGTGCCGGAGGCCCCGAAGCTGCTTGCCGGGCTCCTCGACCGCATGGACGCGCGCGGCTTCGAACCGGAGCTGCTATCGCCCGACAACGCGGCCACCGCACGCGGCGGCGACTACACCTTCGGCAGGCAGGACGGGAAGCTGCCCTGCGGGCTAGGCGAGTAGCCGGGCGAAGCGAAGCCCGGGACCCGGGCTCAGCTCGCGCTTCACCACGTTCGCCAGCCGCCACTTCAGGCGCGCAATCTCGCGCCTGTTGGCATCGCGACGGCGGTCATCGCGCTCGTCCTTGTCGAGGCGCCGCTGCTCGGAGACGAGTCTCTTGATGCGGTCGATCAGGCGGACCACCTGGGGACTGGGGCGGCCTTGAGGGGAGTTGCCGTCGGTGGGAGGGTGGGGAG
>DASZJZ010000100.1:0-4196 GCA_035947555.1 Thermoleophilaceae bacterium
CCGTGGTGCACGTCCCAGTCGAGCACGAACACGCGCGCGGCGCCGAGCGAGTCGAGCGCATACCGCGCCGCCACGGAGACGTTCCCTAACAGGCAGAAGCCCATCGCCCGGTCGCGCTCCGCGTGGTGGCCGGGCGGCCGCAGGATCGAGAAGCCCGACCGCTCGCCATCCCGGACGAGCGCCTCCACCAGCGCGCACGCCCCGCCGGCGGCGTGCAGCGCCGCCTCCCAGGAGCCCTCGGACGTCGGCGTATCGAGGTCGAACGCCCCCGCCCGCGCGCTCACCTCCCGCACGGCCTCGACGTGCTCGCGCGTGTGCACGGCCAGCAGCTGCTCCTCGGTCACGCGCGGCGCCTCGCGCCGCTCGAAGCCGAGCCACTCGCGCCGCTCGAGCTCCGCCTGGATCGCGTGCATGCGGTCGACTCGCTCAGGGTGTCCCATGCCGGTCTCGTGCAGCAGCGAGGAGGGATGGGTGAAGGCCACGGGCACGGGCGCCGGTACGGTACCGGCGTGCCGCCATGGATCTCCCCGAGCCAGATCCCATGCGCGCCGACATCGCCGTGGTCGGCGCCGGTGCCGCCGGCCTGTACGCGGCGCTGACCGCCGCGAACGAGGGGGCGCGGGTGGCGCTGGTGAGCCGCTCGCCGCTCGCGCAGACCGCCTCGTACTGGGCGCAGGGCGGGATCGCCGCCGCGCTCGCCGACGACGACTCGCCTCACCTCCATGCCGCGGACACCGTCGCCGCGGGCCGCAATGCGGCCCGCGAGAGCGCCGTCAAGGTGCTCTGCGAGGAGTCCCCCGAACGGGTGCGCGACCTGCAGCGGCTCGGCGTACGCTTCGATGCCGACCGCCGCGGCAACTTCGCCCTCGGGCTCGAGGGCGGCCACTCGCGGCGGCGCATCGTGCACGCCGGCGGTGCGGCGACGGGGCGTCGGATCACGCGCCAGCTCTCGGCGCTCGCGGCCGTGCACGAGCGGATCGAGGTGCTCGAGCCGGCCGCCGCCACCTCGCTGCTGAGGCACGAGGGGCGCTGCGTGGGCGTGGTCGCGCTGCGGCGCGGCGGCGAGCGCCGGGCCGTGCTGGCCCGCGCCGCGATCCTCGCCGCAGGTGGGATGGCCGCGCTGTGGCAGCGCACGACCAACCCGCGTGGGGCGGTGGGCGCAGGCATGTCGCTGGCCGTGGCCGCCGGGGCCGAGCTCGCCGACCTCGAGTTCATGCAGTTTCACCCCACCGCGCTGCGCCTCGACGGCCCGCTCGACGGCTTTCTCATCACCGAGGCGGTGCGCGGCGAGGGGGCGAAGCTGCTGAACGCTGAGGGCGAGCGCTTCGTGGACGAGCTCGCGCCGCGCGATCAGGTGGCGCTCGCGATCCAGGCCGAGCTGGCCCGCAGCGGCGAGCGAGCAGTGGGGCTCGACGTGCGGGACGTCGACCTCCAGCGCTTCCCCAACATCGCAGCAGCGCTCGACGAGGCGGGGCTCGAACCGGCGCGCGACCTGCTTCCCGTGGCCCCAGCCGCCCACTACACGATGGGCGGCGTGGCGAGCGACCTCGACGGGCGCTCGTCGCTACCCGGTCTCTACGCGGTGGGCGAGTCGGCCTGCACCGGACTTCACGGCGCCAACCGGCTCGCCTCGAACTCGCTCGCCGAGTGCTTCGTGTTCGGGCGCCGGGCGGCGCTGGCCGCGACGGCGGACCCGCCGCCGCCGCCCGCCGCGCCGCGCCCCGGGCAGGTGGAGATCGGCCCGCCCGGGGAGGCCACGCGGGCGGCGCTGTGGCGTCAGGCGGGGCTGCGACGGGATCCCGGCGGACTCGAACGGCTTCGCGCCGACCCCCACCCCCTCGCTCGGCTGATCGCCGCCTCCTGCCTCGCGCGCGTGGAGAGCCGCGGCGCACACCAGCGCATCGACGCCCCGGCCACCGATCCCGCCCTCGACCACCTGCATACGCTTGTGCGCGGCGGCGCGGAGCCGCGCTTCGAGCGATGGGACTAGACCTCGACGAGCTCTTCCGGGAGGCGATGACGAGGCTCGCCTCGGGCGTCGCCGTGATCACCGCGCGCCGGCCGGACGGGCTGCCCTGCGGCATCGCCGCCACCTCGCTCACCTCCTACAGCGCTCATCCGCCGTCGCTGCTCGTGTGCGTATGGCACGCGTCGCGCTGCCATGCCCCGATTGCCGCGTGCGACCACTTCGGCGTTCACCTGCTGCGCACCAACGAGATCGAGGTGGCGCACGCCTTCGCGGACCGGGAGTCGCCCGACAAGTTCGCCGGGCTCGAATGGCGCTGGGACGGCGACGTGCCGGAGCTGACCGGCACGCTCGCGTACCTGCGCTGCCGGCGGGCCGAGAACTTCGTGCGCTACGACCACACGATCGTGATCGGCGACCTCCAGGGAGGCCGGATCGAGCCGGGTGAGCCGCTCGTCTACGCGCGGAGGCGGATGGACTGGCTCATGCAGCCGATGCAGTAGCACGGAAGGTGTTTGCGTTCCCCACTGCTGCGGGCATTAGCTGACTGACCATCCAGTTGGGTTGACGCGAACTCAAACCTGGTCAGTTGAAGCTTCAACAGACGGTTGTTTCAAGAGCCGCAGGCAGGGGGCACGGCAGCCCCACTGCGGAAGGGTAAGGGAGGCCCGATGTATCAGTTCAGTCGCTCTCTCTACCGCGAGATGGCGCGCGACGTCGTTCCTGGCAGGGGCGAGGACGTCGCGGAGACGCGCCAGCGGTTCCTGAGGGCGTGCGAGAGGTCGATGGAGCGCCTCGCGCTCGACCGGCACTACTTCGCGAAGCCGGTGCGCACGCTGTTCAACGACGTGCGCCGCTACTTCCCGATCACGGAGCAGCTCCGCGTGTACCGGATGTGCGAGAAGCACATGCAGCTCGCCACCGAGTACGTGGACAGCCAGCTCCGCGAGGGTGTGACGTTCGACGGCAGCCCGGTCTGCTGTCACGCGAGCACGCGGAAGGGAACCGCGTGCCAGCGGGTGCCGCTGCCGGGGAGCAAGTACTGCCCGTCGCACAAGCACCTAGAGGACGAGTTCGACGTAGTGGCCGCGGCCTGACGGAGGTCCGCCGGCGGTAGGTTCCCGGGGGTGATCCTCGGGGTCGACGTCGGCGGCACCTTCACCGACGCCGCACTCCTGACGGGGGAGCGGCTGGTGGTGGCGAAGTCGCCTTCGACACCCGCGGATCAGTCCGAGGGCGTGATGGAGGCGGTCTCGGAGGCGCTGTCCGCGGCCGGCGCTGTCGCTGCCGACGTGGAGCGCTTCGTGCACGGCATGACCGTGGGGACGAACGCGCTGCTCGAGGGGCGCGTGGCGCGCACTGCTCTGCTCGCCACCGAGGGGTTCACCGACCTGGAGGAGCTGGGACGGCAGGCGCGGCCGGAGCTGTACCGGTTGTGTGCGGCGCATCCGCCGCCGCTCGTGCCCGGTTCGCTGCGGGTGGGGGTGCCGGAGCGCTGCGGGCCGGAGGGCGTGCTGCGCGAGCTCGACTCGGACGCGCTGCTTCAGGCGCTCTCGGGGCTCGAGTGCGAGGCGGTGGCGGTATGCCTGCTGTGGGGGTTCAGGCATCCGTCGCACGAGCGGGAGGCGGCTTCGCTGGTGTCCGAGGCACTGGGCCCGGACGTGCACGTCTCGACGTCGCACGAGACGGCGGGGGTGTTCCGAGAGTACGAACGGTGTGTGACGACGATCGTGGACGCGGCGGTGTCGCCGCTCTTGCGCGGGTACCTGTCGCGGCTGACGGAGCGGGCGGTCGCGGAGGGATTGCCGGAGCCGGAGGTGATGCTGTCGAGCGGAGGCACGGCGAGCGCGGCGACGGCGGCCCGGCACGGGTCGTGGACGGTGCTGTCGGGGCCCGCCGGAGGGGCGGTGGGAGCGGCGCGGGTGGCGGAGCGGGCGGGCGGCGGCGGCGACGACGCTCGCGCAGCCGCCGTCGGCCTCGACATGGGCGGCACGTCGTGTGACGTCTCGCTTGCGATCGGCGGCAGCGCTGCGGTGGGGCACGGGCGGGAGATCGGCGGTCGGGCGCTGGCGCTCCCGATGGTGGACGTGCACACCGTCGGAGCCGGCGGCGGCTCGATCGCGTGGCGCGACGCGGGCGGCGCCCTTCGGGTCGGCCCTCGCTCCGCCGGCGCCGAGCCCGGCCCCGCCTGCTACGGCCGCGGCGGCACCGAGGCGACCGTCACCGACGC
>DASZJZ010000101.1:0-1618 GCA_035947555.1 Thermoleophilaceae bacterium
TCCTGCTCGACCAGGTCGACCTCGAAGAACCGGCACTCGAAGTTGAGCTCCTCCGGCGGGGTGATGCCGCCGGTCGGGTTGTTCGGGTCCGGCTGGTCCTCGCCGCGGAACCTGAACTCCATCGTCTCGAACGAGTTCTGCCTCGGCCCGTCGACGCCGGGCGTGAAGTACGTCTCCGGAGGCATCGTGTCCTCGGGCGGCGGCGGGCCGACGAACTCGTAGGCCCCGGCGTCGCACTTGCCGTTCTGTGGCCGCGATACGCCGCGCTGGTCGACGGTCGAGCACGGCTTCTCGCTCGAGTCGATGGCGAAGCTTCCGTACTGGAGCGCGTGTGTCATCGTCGGGCCGTCGTTGTCGGCGATCGCCAATAGCTCCGGGTTGCCGCGACGGTCGCGCACGCCGAGCTCGACCGGGCTCTCGGCCGTCTCGGCGGTGACCGCGAGGAAGCAGGTGTTCTTGTTGCCCGTCTCGAGGTTCCCGCCCTCCGACCGCACGTACCAGTCGCAGTTGCCGCCGTTGACGCTGCCGCCGACGATCGAGTTCTTCAGGATGACGGCCGAGTTCGCGGCGGGCGGGATGGGAGGCACGAAGTCGGACTCGCGGACGCCGATGCCGCCGCCCGCCGGCGCCGAGTTGCGCCAGACGGTGATGTGGTGCAGACGCAACTCGCCGTCGGCGTCGTGGAACAGGCCGCCGCCAGCGGCTGCCGCCTTGTTGCCCGAGAAGGTCGTGTTCTGGAAGAGCGATTCGCCGTCGGCGAAGCTCATGAGGCCGCCGCCGTGGCCGGCTTCCTCCTCGATGACGCCCTCGTCGTTTCGGGCGATGCGGGCTGAGTTGTTGAGGAACAGCGACCCCTTGACGATCAGGTCGTTGTCGGGCGCGTTCGCGAGGCCGCCACCGATGACGCCGGCGTTGTCTCGGATCGTCGAGTCGATGATCGAGAACGGGCCGCTCGAGGTGTTGTAGACGCCGCCGCCGGCGTTCCCGGCGCGGTTGCCCTGCACGAGCATGCGCTCGAAAGTGACCTGCGTGGCGCTGTTCTCGATCCCGCCGCCGTCGTAGGCGCGGTTGTTCCTGATCACGCTGTCCCTGAGCACGACATCGGCGAGGTTGTGGATCGAGAGGGCGCCGCCCTCTTCCGTGGCGGTGTTGCCGTCGAACGTGGTCCGCAGGACCGTGACCGGGCCGCCGTCGGTGTGCAGGGCGCCGCCGCCGGCGACGTCGTCGCTCAGGATCCCGTCCGTGTCGATGAACGGCACGCCCGCGTCGTTCCCGGTGAAGAGGGAGTCGACGATCGTCTGCTGGCGCTCGCTGTGCGTCCACACCCCGCCGCCCTCGCCGTACGACTCGTTGTCGACGACCTTGCCTCGGGTCAGGGTCATGTTCGACCGCGCGGTGCTCGAGATCGCGGCGCCGTGGTCCGACGAGTGGTTCTTCGTAAACGTCGTGTCGGTGACGAACAGCTGCGCGTCGTGGTCGTTGAAGATGCCGCCGCCGCTCTCGGCCTTGTTCTCGAAGATCTGCGAGTTCTTGACGTCGAACCGGCCGCGCAGGCCGAACATCGAGACGTGGCCGCCGCTGTAGAGCCCGCCGCCGTTGGCGGCCTGGTTCTTGGAGA
>DASZJZ010000102.1:0-2730 GCA_035947555.1 Thermoleophilaceae bacterium
AGCCCGCGCCGGACTACGCGCCGCCCGCGGAAGCGAGCCCGCAGGAGCAGCGCCCGCCGCTCGCCGGCACTGGCCCGCGGCAGCCGCCCGCGTGGGGCTACGGGCCGCCGGCGGCCACACAGCCCGACAACGGGCCCGCGGTCGCAGGTTTCGTGCTCTCGCTCGTCTCCGGAGGCCTGCTGGTGATCACGCTCGGCCTCTCCTCGATCGTCTCGCTGGCCTGCGCGATCCTCGGGCTCGTCTACTCGCGCCGGGGCAAGCGCAAGGTCGAGAGCGGCGAGACGTCGAAGAACGAGGGCCTGGCGAACGCCGGCTGGATCATCTCGATCGTCAGCCTGGTGCTGTCGGCGATCGCGACGCTCGTGTACGTGGCGATCGTGATCGCGCTGGCCACCGATCCGGACTTCCGCGACGACTTCGAGCGGGAGTTCGACAACTCCGAGTCGATCCGAGCAGCCGTGCGGCTGGCCGTGGCGCTCGTGACCTAGTCTGAGCGCATGCCTGACCCCTTCCTGAAGCAGTACCTGATGACGGCCGGCCCCACGCCGCTGCCGCCGGCCGTGTCACAGGCGATGGCCCAGCCGATGCTCTACCACCGGGCGCCCGCCTTCGTGCCGGTCTACGCGCGCGCGCTCGAGCGGCTCAGGCTGGTGTTCCAGACCTCGGGCGACGTTCTCCTCTTCGCGAGCTCCGGCAGCGGCGCGATGGAGTCGGCCGTGGCCAACCTGGTGCGCCCCGGCGAGCCCGCCATGGTGGCGAGCTGCGGCAAGTTCGGCGAGCGCTGGGCGGAGCTGTGCGACGCCTACGGCGCCGAGACGATCCACTGGGAGACCGAGTGGGGGCGGAAGGTCGACCCGGCCGAGCTCGACCGCCGCCTGGCCGAGAACAAGGGCGTCGAGCTCGTCTTCGTCACCGCATCGGAGACCTCGACCGGCGTGGTCAACGACGTCGGGGAGCTCACCCGGGTCGCGCACGGCCACGGGGCCCTGATCGCCGTGGACGCCGTCTCCGCCATGGGGGCCGTGCCGCTGCTCCAGGATGAGTGGGGCGTGGACGTGGTGGTGTCGGGCTCCCAGAAGGCGCTGATGTCGCCGCCCGGGCTCGCGTTCGCCAGCCCCAGCGAGGCGGCGCTCGAGCGCGCCGGCTCGGTGCGCGGGCGGCGCCTCTACTTCGACTGGGGCGCCGCCGTCGAGGGACAGCGCAAGGACCCGCCGGACAGCCCGTTCACCCCGGCGGTCGGGCTGGTCCAGGCGCTCGACGTGGCGCTCGGGCTGATCGAGCGCGAGGGGCTCGAGGCCGTCTACGAGCGCCACCGGCTGCTGGGCCGCGCCACCCGTGCCGCGGTCGGGGCGCTGGACCTCGAGCTGCTCGGCGAGCTCGACGAGAACGCCAACGTCGTCACCGCCATCAAGCTGCCGGAAGGGATCGACGGGGCCGCCGTGCCGAAGACGATGCGCGACCGCTTCGGCGTCACGATCGCCGGCGGGCAGGGGCGCCTCAAGGGCAAGATCGCCCGCGTCGCGCACTGCGGCTACTTCGGCGCGTTCGACATCGTCGTGACCATGGCGGCGTTCGAGATGACGCTGCGCGAGCTCGGCCACGAGGTCGAGCTCGGCGCTGGTGTGGCCGCCGCCCAGCGTGTCTTCCTCGAGGCGGGCGTGCCGGCCGCCTCCGCCGTGTGACGTGAAGGTCCTCGTCAAGGAGAAGATCGGCGAGTCCGGGGTGCAGCTGCTCCGGGACGCCGGACTCGAGGTCGAGCTGGGGGTGGAGTGGGAGGACGGCGAGCTCGAGCGCCGCATCGGCGAGTTCGACGGCATCCTGATCCGCTCCGCCACCAGGCTCGGCGCCGACTTGTTCGAGCGGGCGGAACGGCTCAAGGTCGTCGGTCGGGCGGGGGTGGGGGTGGACAACGTCGACGTGGACGCCGCCACCAAGCGCGGCGTGGTGGTGGCGAACGCACCGCAGTCGAACGTGATCACTGCCGCCGAGCACACGCTGGCCATGCTGCTGGCGCTCGCCCGCAAGGTCCCGCAGGCGCACAGCTCGCTCACCGCGGGCGCCTGGGAGCGGTCCAGGTTCAGCGGCGTGGAGCTGTACGAGAAGACGCTCGGCGTGCTCGGCTTCGGCCGCATCGGCCAGCTGGTGGCGCAGCGCGCGCTCGCCTTCGGCATGCACGTCATCGCGTTCGACGCCTACGTCGGCGAGGAGCGCTTCCGCGAGATGGGGGTGGAGCGGGCGCACAGCTCCGACGAGCTGTACGCGCGAGCCGACTTCATCACGATCCACCTGCCCGTCACCGCCGAGACCGAGAACTGGCTGGACCGCGACGCCTTCTCGAAGATGAAGGACGGCGTCCGCATCGTGAACGTGGCGCGCGGCAAGCTGCTGGTGGAGGACGACCTGCGCGAGGCGCTCGACTCGGGCAAGGTGGCCGGAGCGGCGCTCGACGTGTTCAGGGAGGAGCCGATCACCCAGCATCCGCTGTTCGGCTACCCCAACGTGGTGGTGACGCCGCACCTCGGCGCCTCGACCGCCGAGGCCACCGACCGCGCCGGCTACCAGGCCGCCGAGCAGGTGGTGGCGGCCCTGACCGGCGGCGTGGTCACGAGCGCGGTCAACGTGCCGGCGATCGCGCCCGAGGATCTCGAGGCGCTCGGTCCCTTCCTGCCGCTGGCGCGCAACCTGGGGCGCATCGCGGTGGCGCTCGCGGAGGGCACCTCGGTGGACCGG
>DASZJZ010000103.1:0-1502 GCA_035947555.1 Thermoleophilaceae bacterium
CGTCTACCGGCGCATCGCCGAGGCGGCCCAGTTCCGCCATGCGGTCTACGGCGCGCGCGAACTGTTCTACGCCGACCTGTTCGACTCGCGCGACACCGGCTGCACCTCGGCGCTCGGCATGCCCGGCCAGCGCGACAGGCACACGGGCTGCGTGGGCGCCTACCTCGTCGAGCACGACCTGTTCGACTTCCTGCTCTTCTCCCTGCCGGACAACGACACGCACTCGCACAGGGCCGGGCCCGAGGGCCAGGTGGTGTCGATAGCCGAGGCCGACCGGGCGCTCGAGCGGATCATGCACGTGGCGGGCGGCGTGGAGGCCTTCCTCGAGGACCACGCTGTGATCGTCATGTCGGACCACTCGCAGACGACGGTGGAGGAGAGCGTGAATCTGCCCGGCGCCTTCGACGACGCGCGTGTTCTGACGCCGGCGGATCCGGCGCCCACCGAGGCCGAGCTGGCGGTGTGCCCGGCCGCGCGGTCGGCGATGGTCTACGCGCTCGACGAGTCGAGGCGGGAGGAGCTGGTCGGCGCGGCGGTGGACACGCTCGCGGGTGTCGAGGGCGTGGACCTGACCGCGTGGCGCGTCGACGGGCAGGCGGTGGTGAGGAGCGAGAGGGGGGAGCTGCGCTTCGCGCCCGGGGGGTCGCTGCGCGACCGGCGTGGACGGACGTGGGGCGTGGAGGGCCCCCACGAGGTCCTGGACCTCGACACGGCCGACGGGCTGGTCACCAGCGCGACCTATCCCGACGCGCTCAACCGGCTGTGGTCCGCCCTCGAGTGCCCGCACGCGGGCGACGTGCTGGTGTCCGCCTCCCCGGGCCTCGAGTTTCTCGACTGGGGCGGCGCGGACCACGTGGGCGGGGGCAGCCACGGGTCGCTTCACGCCGACGACTCGCACGGCGTGCTGCTGGTGGCAGGCATGGACCTGCCGGAGCGCGAGGAGTGGGCGCTCACGGACGTCGCGCCGCTGGTACTTCGGCACTTCGATGTACCGTTGCCCGGGTGAGCCACGGGATCCACCTGCGGGTGCGGGCCGGCCTGCGGAAGCCGCACAACTGGGTCCAGCTCCTCAAGTTCTGCGCCGTGGGCGCGTCCGGTTACGTCGTGAACCTGACGGTCTTCGCGCTGTGCGTGGAGGGGCTCGACATGCACCACCTGGCGGCCGCCACGGTGTCCTTCGTCGTGGCCGTGCTCAACAACTTCTGGTGGAACCGTCACTGGACCTTCCGCGCGCGTAGCGGCCGCGCGAGCTTCCAGGCGGCTCGCTTCTTCATGGTCAGCGTGGCGGCCTTCCTGTTCGCGGCAAGCATCCTGGAGCTGCTCGTGAGCGTGGCCGAGATGCCGGAGCTGCCGGCGCAGGCGATCTCGATCGTGCTGGCCACGCCGCTCAACTTCGTCGGGAACAAGATGTGGAGCTTCGCGCTGGAGTTCGCGCGGGACTAGGCGGGAACACTCGGGCCGTGCCGCGGGTACGCCTCCGACGGCGCGGCCTGCGAGCGGCG
>DASZJZ010000104.1:0-19462 GCA_035947555.1 Thermoleophilaceae bacterium
CGGCCGTTGGTGCGCCACTGGTAGACGACCTGCTCCATCTGCGTGCGGTCCACCACGCCGCGCAGGTCCACGCGGGCCTCGGCCGCCACCTGGGCGAGGGTGCCGAGCACCGGCCCAGCGGTGATGACCGGCGAGGCGATCCGGATGCGCTCGCGGGCCCTGCCGATCGCCCGCGCGATGCGGTGCGAGAGCTCCTCGCCGTGGCCGGGCGTGAACCACGCGCGCGCCTGGCGGCCGGCGAGGTCGACGGTGCGCGGCTCCTCGTGGCCGCTGCGGTCCACGTCGCCCGAGCTCCACAGCTCCTCGAAGTTGCGCCCGTACTCGGCCGCCACCGCGGGTGCGTGCGTCAGCACGATGACGTTCTCCTGGAGCGTCCAGGAGTCGGTGGTCCAGTTCGTCGAGCCTGTCCAGACCGACTCCCCGTCGCGCACGACGTACTTGTGGTGCATCAGGTCGGGGATGCCCGGTATGCCGCGGGTGGGGAACGGGAGCGACTCGATCAGCTCGGGCTTGGTGCGCGGCGGAGGCGGGAAGACGCGCTCGTCGTGGTCGGCGTTGTAGGCGATCCGCACGGCCACGCCGCGTGCCGCCGCGTCGCAGAGCGCGCCGGCGACCACGTCGCCCGGCTCGCCCGGAAGGCGGACGTCGTAGAGGGCGAGGTCGAGCGACCGGTGCGCGTCGCCGATGAACGAGGCCGCCCGCTGCGCCAGGTCGAGCGCGGTCTGGTCCCCCGGGTGCAGGGGAACGGCCTCGATCACGCGAAGCGGAAGCCCGTCGGCGCCGGCTCGATCCGAATCGGGCTCGACGGCATGCCGTCCCGCAGCGCCGGGCTGTTGAAGCCGCCGGGCGCGACGTCGTTGGGCGTGTCCGGGTGGAACAGGCCGGCCAGGTACTGGATGTGGTCCCGACCCACGCCGAGCTCGGTCTGGCCGCCCCCGTAGGCGCCGATGCCGCGCTCGGCGCAGAAGTCGTAGGCGCGCCCGAGCTCCTCCAGCGAGCCCACCCGCGACGGCTTGATGTTGACCATGCGCGGCTCCCACTCGAGCGCCAGGATGTCGTCGACCGAGTGAATCGGCGCGTCCCAGGTGATCCGGTCGCGCACCGGCTCCAGTACCGGCCTGGTCTCCTCGTTGATGTCGGGGTCCTCGAGCCAGGCATCCGGGAATGCCTCGATCAGCTTCCGGTACAGCTCCGGGTCCGTGTCCACGTCGACCGGTGTGCCCTTGTACTGGCCCTTCAGGTCGAGCGAGTCCACCGCGCCCGACGCGGCGAGCTCCTCGATGAGGGCGTCGCTCCAGGTGTTCGTCGGGTCGAGCTTGAAGCGGGTGCCGGGATAGCGCTCGAGCACACGCAGCATGCGCTCGGACGTCTCGGGCGTGTCGTCGCCGAACGATCCGAGCCGCATCGAGACCACGTACGTGACCGGACGCAGCTCCCGGCCGAGGTGCTCCGCCAGCGACTTGCCCGCCTGCCTCAACGCCAGGTCGAGCGTGGCGGACTCGAAGGCCCAGCGCCGGTAGCGGCGCGACACCTCCCGCACCGGCGGATCGGGGAAGAGGTCTAGCTCGGCGAGGCGCTCGGCGAACGTACCGAGCGTGTACGAGCCCGCCAGCGGCAGGGACGGCCCGGCCGCCTGAAAGGCGGAGTGGTCGAGCCCGTCGTACACGACGTCCTCCCCGACGCCCTCCTCGCCCCCGCCGCGGAGCGTGATGATGGTGGTGTAGCGGACGAACTCCTCGGAGAAGGCGAGCTCGCGTCCCTCGAGGTCGTACCCGTCGATCTCGACCGGAAGCGAAGCGAGCTGGTCCCAGGTGCCCATGGCCGGCGAGACTAGCGACCGGCCGATGGCGACCCGCGGGGCGACGCCGGGCCCGGCCTCACCGCGCGCCTACACCGCCTCCTCCGGCACCGCGGCCACACCCATCCTCCGGCCCGCCGCCACCTCTGGGTCGACGATCTCGCGCCGGCGCCCGAAGAACTCCTCGTGGCCGCCCGCCCGCCAGACCAGCATCAGCACCACGCCGAGCAGGAGCAGGCCGAGGCCCAGCACCACCGGCACGGCCACCCCGAACACCTCGCTCCCCGAGTACGACTGCCCTGTCTCCGAGTACTCGTCGAGCGCGCGCACGAACAGGTAGCTCAGGATCAGCGCGCCCACCACGGGCCCCACGCCGATGAAGAGGAAGCTCTTCACGGACTTCGTCAGCTCGCGCCGGTGGTAGATCGCGCAGGCGAACCCTGTGAGCGCGTAGTAGAAGGCGATCATCAGCGACAGCGACGTCAGCGAGTCGAACAGGAAGTTCTGCGACGTCGAGTTGAGCACGCCGTACCAGACCGCCGCGATCACGCCGATCACGATGGTGGAGACATGCGGCGTCAGGAAGCGGGGGTGGACGCGGCCGAGGACCTCCGGGTAGGCGCCCTGGCGCGCCATCGACAGCGACGTGCGCGAGGCGGGCAGGATCGTCGTCTGCGTGGAGGCGAGCGCCGAGGTCAGGATCGCCAGCACCACGATCCACGACAGGCCGGTCCCGAGCACGTCGTCGGCCACCACGCCGAACAGCGCGCTGTCGTCCTCGTACTCGGCGATGCGGTCGAGGCCGGCGTAGGCGACCACGGCCGTCGACACCAGCACGTAGGTGACCAGCAGGACCACCGTCGAGACCACACCCGCCAGGCCGGGGGCGCTGTCCGAGCCGCTCGTTTCCTCGTTCAGGTTCACCGCGCTCTCCCAGCCCCAGTAGATGAACACGCCGGTGAGCAGCCCGACGACGAGGGCATCGGCGCTGCTGACGGAGAAAGGCGAGAACCAGGACAACTCCGGCGTGAGCGCACCACCCTTGACCAACGCGACGATCCCGAAGGCGAGCAGCGCGCCGACCTGGGCGAAGATCAGGATCCGCTGGAACATCGCCGACAGCTCTGTCCCGATCACGCAGATCGCGGTCATCGCCGCGATGATCACGATCGCGAAGATCGTGACGGCGGTCTTGTCGTCGCGCAGCGAGTCGAGCGTGAACAGGTCGAACGTGTAGTACGCGGCCACGTCGGCGAGCGACCCGATCACGATGATGCCGGTGGTGCAGATCGCCCAGCCGCCGATCCAGCCGGCGCCCGGCCCGATGGCCCGCGTGATCCACGAGAACGACGTGCCGCAGTCCGGGTCGGCGCGGTTCATGTAGTAGAAGGACGAGGCGATCAGGAACATCGGGATGAACGAGGCCAGCAGCACGGCGGGCGCCTGCACCCCCACGCCGACGACCACGATCCCGAGCACCGCCGCCAGTGAGTAGGCGGGCGCCGTGGATGCGATGCCGATGATCAGGCCGTCGACGAAGCCGATGGCGTTCCTCTTGAGCCCCTTCTCGCCGCGCTCCGCACCCTCGTCGGGGTGGAGCCGGTGGTGTTCCGTCACGCGAGTCCCCGCTCGTCGTCAGGGCGCACGGCGGCCATCCGCTCGGCCCGGCGCTGCTGCCACACGGTCAGCAGCATCATCGCCAGCGTGAACAGGAAGATCATCGACGCCACCACGTAGATCTGCGGCGGCAGCGCGACCCGCGCCGCGCCCCAGACGAACAAGGGGAAGGTGACCGTCGCGCCGGAAGTGAAGTTCGTGATGACGAAGTCGTCGATCGAGAGCGCGAACGCCAGCAGCGCGGCGGCGATCACACCGGGCATGATCAGCGGCAGGGTGATGAGCCTGAACGTCTGCCACGGCGTGGCGCCCAGGTCCTGCGCCGCCTCCTCCAGCGAGCGGTCGAAGCCGATCAGCCGCGAGCGCACGGTCACGATCACGAACGAGAGGTTGAACATGATGTGGGCGATCACGATCGTCCCGAAGCCCGTGGCAACCGCGAAGTTGAGGAACAGCGAGAGCAGCGCCGCGCCGAGCACCACCTCGGGCGTGGCGAGCGGGATGAAGATGAAGAAGTTGACGGGCGCGCGGCCACGGAACTCGTAGCGCACCAGCGCCAGCGCGGTGATTGTGCCGAGCGCCGTGGCAGCCAGCGTCGACAGAGCGGCGATCTCGACCGAGTTCACCAGGGCGTCGCCGATCCCGGGCACGGGGCCGCCGAACGGATCCGTCCAGGCGTCGAGCGAGAACTGCTGCCAGGTGAAGTTGAAGCGGCCGCGCGGGTCGTTGAACGAGAAGACGATGATGATCGCGATCGGCACCAGCAGGTAGAGCAGGGCGAGTGCGGCGTAGACGTTGAGGGCGCCGTCGAGAACCCGTCCGCGCATCAGCGCCGCTCCGCCTCGGTGCCGAGCAGCGCCTCGGTGCCGGCGATGCGCGCCCACACCAGCACGATCGCGAGCATCAGCGCCATGAGGATGAACGACAGGGCCGCCGCCGTCGGGTAGTCCGACAGCTCCAGGAAGCGGCTCTGGATGACGTTTCCGATCATGAACTGGTTCGGGGTGCCGAGCAGCTCGGCGTTGATGAAGTCCCCCGCCGCCGGGATGAACATGAGCAGCGTGCCCGCCACCACGCCCGGCATCGAGAGCGGCAGCGTCACGCGCAGGAACACGTCCCGCCGGCGTCCGTAGAGGTCGTAGCCCGCCTCGAGCAGCCGGCCGTCGATGCGCTCGAGGCTGGCGTAGAGCGGGAGGATCATGAACGGCAGGTAGTTGTAGGTGATGCCAGCCACCACCGAGACCGTGGTGTCGAGCAGCCGGCCGTCCTCACCGACGATCCCCACCGAGCGCAGCGTCTCCACCACGAGGCTCGAGTCCGCCAGGATCGTCTCCCACGACAGGGTGCGGATCAGGTAGGTGATGAAGAAGGGCACGATCACGGCGAGCAGCAGGGCGTTGCGCCAGCGCCCGCCGCGAAACGCGATCACGTACGCCAGCGGGTAGCCGATCACGAGCCCGAGCGCCGTTGCCAGCCCGGCGTACTCGAACGAGCGCACGAACTGATCGGAGAAGTCCGAGATCCCCTCGGTGTAGTTCGCGAGCTCCCAGTTGAAGGTGTAGCCGGCGTCGAGCGTGCCCGTCTTGAGCGACTCGACCCCCATGTAGAACAGCGGGATCGCGAAGAAGATCAGCAGCCACCCGAGCCCGGGCAGGAGCAGCAGGTAGGGCAGCCCCGCCTTCTTCAGCCGACGCCCCACGCGGCGTGACCTACGCGCCGATCACCTGCTGGAAGGCCTCGTCGAGCTCCTGCTCCTCCTCGGGCTGGAGGCCGCGGAAGATGAAGGTGTCCGCCAGGAACGCATCGTCGGGGAAAATCAGCTGGTTCTCGGCGAGCGCCGGGTCGCGCTCGCCCAGGATCTCCCTCACGCCCGCGACGGGGCAGATGTAGTTGACGTACTCCGCGATGTCGGCCTGCACCTCCGGCCTGTATACGAAGTCGATCATCTTCTGGGCGGTGAACGCCGCCGGGGCGCCGACCGGGATCTGCATGTTGTCCGTCCACAGGTGGCCGCCGGTCTCCGGCACGACGAACTCGATGTTCGGGTTGTCGAACTTGAGCTGAACCGCGTCGCCGGACCAGCCGATGAGCAGCGACGAGTCGCCCTTGGTGATGTCCTTCGTGTACTCGTTGCCGGTGAAGCCCCGGATCTGGCCCGAGTCCGCGGCCTCGCCGATCTTGTCGATCGCCTCCATGAACTGGTCGACCGAGGCCTTCTCCGGGTCATGGCCGAGCGAGGCCGCCACTACGCCGACCGTGTCGCGCAGCTCGGTGAGCATCGTGACCTTGCCTCTGTAGTCCGGGTCGAAGAGATCGTCGACGCTCCTCGGCTCGCGCTTCACCAGGTCCTTGCGGTAGATGATCCCGGCGATGCCAGACTGCCAGGGCATCGACTGCTCGCGCTTCGGGTCGAAGGGAGGCGACTGGAGCCGCGGGATCAGGTTCTTGGTCGCGTTCGGCATCTCGCTCTTGTCGAACTTCTGCACGTAGCCGAGCCGCATCATCCGCGCCGCCATCCAGTCGGTCACGACGTGGATGTCGCGGCCGCCCGAGTCGCCGCGCTCGTACTGCTGGCGGACCTTGCCGAAGAACTCGGTGTTGTCGTTGATCTCCTCGACGTACCGGACCTTGGTGCCGTACTCCTGCTCGAACTCCTTGAGCGTGCCGCGGTCGTCCTCGATGTAGAGCGGCCAGTTCGCGAAGTAGAGCGAGTCCGAGATCTTGCCCTTCGCGATCGTCTCCTCGGCCGTCTCCGAGTCGCCGCCGTCCCCGCCGCCGCCGGTCTCCGACCCGCACGCCGCGAGGAACGACACCGCCGACGCCCCCAGCGCTCCCGCCGCGCCACGGCGCAGCAGGCGCCGCCGCGTGATCTCGTCGCGGATGATCCTCTCGAACCGAGCTTCCAGGTCGCTCACTGCTCGTTCCCCTCCCTCACCATGTGGATGTTGTCGCTCGACCAGGTCAGGCGAGCCGGGTCCCCGGGGGCGGGGAGCGCCCGGCGCGCCTCCTCGTCGGTGTTCGGCACGAGGACGGTCATGCGGGTCTCGTCCTTGAGTCGCACGATCACTTGGGTTGCCGTCCCCATGTAGAGCGAGCTCTCGACCTGTCCGTCGACGCTCGCCCGTCCATCCGGCGCGGCGCCGTTCGCCCGCCGGAGCTGAAGTTTTTCCGGTCGCACCACCGCATGCGCCCGCTCGCCGACCCTCACCCCGGCGGCGCCGGTGCGCACGGTCACGCCCGCGTCGAGGCGCAGCTCGGCGGTGCCGGTGCCGGTGGAGACCACCTCGCCCGGCATCAGGTTGGAGACGCCGATGAAACCGGCCACGAAGGTCGTGCCCGGGCGCTCGTAGATCTCCTCTGGCTCGCCGAGCTGCTCGATCACGCCGTGGTTCATCACGGCGATGCGGTCCGACATGGTGAGCGCCTCCTCCTGGTCGTGCGTCACGTAGACGAACGTGATGCCGACCTCCTCCTGGATGCGCTTGAGCTCGACCTGCAACTGCTTGCGGAGCTTGAGGTCGAGCGCACCGAGAGGCTCGTCGAGGAGCAGCACGGCGGGACGGTTCACGAGCGCCCGGGCGAGGGCCACGCGCTGCTGCTGGCCGCCCGAGAGCTGGCGCGGCTTGCGGTTCGCGTGGGCGGCGAGCCCGACCCGCTCGAGCTCCTCGCGAACGCGACGGCGGGTCTCGTCCTTCGACACCCCCTTGCGCTGGAGGCCGAAGGCCACGTTGCGCTCGACGCTCAGGTGCGGGAAGAGCGCGTAGGTCTGGAAGACGGTGTTCGTGGCGCGCCTGAAGGGAGGCAGGCCGGTCACGTCCTCGCCCTCGAGCAGGACCGTGCCCTCGGTCGGGTCCTCGAAGCCGGCGATCATGCGCAGCGTGGTGGTCTTGCCGCAGCCCGAGGGGCCGAGCAGCGTGAAGAACTCGCCCCGCGCGATGTCCAGGTCCAACTGCCTGACCGCGGTCAGGTTTCCGAATCGCTTGGAGACGCCTTGAAGGCGGACGCTCGGCGCCATGCACTATGAGTACATCAGTTGTCCGCACCGGACAATGGTCTGGTCCGCTGGTTCGCGATACCGTTGTCCGCGCCGTCCTACGCGTACCGACTCCGAGGAGAGAGAATGGCAACCACCCCCCAGACGGTGCATGAAGAGCACACGGGCGCCCCGAGCGCGCTGCAGGAGAAGGCACGCCGGCACCTGTGGATGCACTTCACCCGGATGGGCGCCTACGACCGGGAGCACGAGATCCCGATCATCGTGCGCGGCGAGGGCAGCTACGTCTACGACGAGCACGACAAGCGCTACCTCGACGGCCTCTCGGCCCTGTTCTGCGTGAACGCAGGGCACGGCCGCGCCGAGATCGGCGAGGCGGCGGCGCGCCAGGTCGAGAAACTCGGCTTCTTCACGAACTGGAGCTACGCGCACCCGGTCGCGATCGAGCTGGCCGAGCGCGTGGCCGGACTCGCGCCGGGCGACCTGAACCGAGTGTTCTTCACCTCGGGCGGCTCCGAGGCGGTCGAGTCGGCATGGAAGCTGGCGCGCCAGTTCCACAAGGCGAACGGCGAGCCGACCCGGACCAAGATCATCTCGCGCGAGGTCGCCTACCACGGCACCACCTTCGGCGCCCTCTCGATCACCGGCATCACCTCGCTGCGCACGCCCTTCGAGCCGCTCGTACCAGGCGCGTTCCACGTGGCGAACACGAACTCGTACCGCTGGCCTGAGGACCGCGACCCGCTCTGGGCCGCGGACCAGATCGAGCACATGATCGAGTTCCAGGGCCCGGAGACGGTGGCGGCGGTGATCCTCGAGCCGGTGCAGAACTCGGGCGGCTGCTTCGTGCCCCAGGACGGCTACTGGCAGCGGGTGCGGGAGATCTGCGACAGGCACGGCGTGCTGCTGATCTCCGACGAGGTGATCTGCTCATGGGGCCGGCTGGGCCACTACTTCGGCGTCGACCGCTTCGGCGTGGTGCCGGACATGATCACCACGGCGAAGGGCCTCACCTCGGCCTACGCGCCGATGGGGGCGGTGATCGTGACCGACCGCGTGGCGGAGCCCTTCATGAGCGACACCGGGATGTTCACCCACGGCATCACCTTCGGCGGCCACCCGGTCTCGGCGGCCATGGCGATGGCGAACCTCGACATCTTCGAGCGCGAGGACCTGTGCGGCCACGTGCGGGAGAAGGAGCCGGAGTTCCGCGGCATGCTCGACAAGCTGCACGAGGACCTGCCCATCGTGGGCGACGTGCGCGGCGCCGGCTACTTCCACGCCCTGGAGCTCGTCAAGGACAAGGACACGAAGGAGACCTTCGACGCGGAGGAGAGCGAGGAGCTGCTGCGCGGCTTCATGTCGGGCGAGCTGTACAGGCACGGGCTGATCTGCCGGGCTGACGACCGCGGCGACCCGGTGATCCAGCTCTCGCCGCCGCTGATCGCGGACAGCGAGGAGTTCGAGTTGATCGACAAGGTCCTGCGCCAGGTCCTGACCGACGCCTGGGACAGGATCGTCCGGCACTGAGATGAACACCGTGCTTGAGGCCGCGCTGTAGATGCTGACGGTTAGAGGCCTCGTCGCGGAGATGGGCCTCGAGCTGGCGACCGGTGGTGACGGCGCCGACGCGCCCGTGCGCTGGGTGCACATCTCCGAGCTGCAGGACCCGACGCCGTGGCTGTCCGGCGGCGAGCTCCTGCTCACCACGGGCATCCAGCTCGGCGAGGAGGAGCGCCAGCGCGAGTTCGTGCGGCTGCTCTCCGGCTACCACCTGGCCGGGCTCGGGTTCGGCACGGGCTTCGACCACAAGGAGCTGCCGGAGGCGCTTCTCGACGAGGCCGGCAAGCTCGACTTCCCGGTCTTCGAGGTGCCCTACGACATGCCGTTCATCGCGCTGACGGAGAAGGCCTTCACGCGGCTCGTGAACGAGCAGTACGAGGTGCTGCAGCGCGGGATCGCGGTCCACAAGCGGCTCGAGCGGCTGGTGCTGGAGGAGCGCGGGCTCGACGAGGTCGTGCGCGCGCTGGCCGCCACGACCGGCGGCGCGGTATGGGTGCTCTCGGCTCGCGGCGAGACGATCGCCGGGAAGCTGTTCCGGCGGCAGGTGCCGCAGGAGGCGCTGCAGCACGTGCGCGAGGAGGTGCGGCGGCGGAGCGCAGCGAGCTCCTCCGAGGACGTGCTCGAGTTCGCGCCGGACCATCCCGACATTGCCGGGCGGTCCCTGGTGCTGCCGGTGTCGATCCGCGGCCGCGGCGGCCCGCAGGCGTGGCTCGTGGCCGCGCGCGACGCCGAAGGGCTGGGCGACTTCGAGCGGCTCATCCTGCAGCAGGCGGTGACCGTGGTGGCGCTCGAGTTGATGCGCCAGCGCGCGATGCGCGACACGGAACGCCGGCTGGCGGGCGACGTGCTCGCGGAGGCGCTCACCGGCCGGCTGTCCGAGTCGGAGCTGGCCGTGCGCCTGCAGCCGTTCGGGGTGGGTGGGAACGCGGCCGTGCTGGTGTTCGCGCCCGAGCAGGACGCCGCCGCGGCGGAAGGCGATCTCGATCGGTTCCTGGCCGACGCCGGCGTGGGCGCGCTCGTGGCCACGCGTGAGCGCCTGCTGTGCGCCGTGGTCGACGCCCGCGAGGACATCGATCCCGTGGCGATCGCCTCGCGGGCGCGCGACGCGCTCCAGCCCGAGCACGGCGAGCTGCGCGCGGCCGTCTCGCGGCCGGCGGCCGTCGGCTCGCTGCGGCGCTCCTTCCACGAGGCCCGCTGCGCGCTCGAGGCCACCGCGCTCGCCAACGGCAACTCGCCGCCGGTCGCGTCCTACCGCGACCTCGGCGCGTTCCAGCTGTTGCTGTCGCTCCAGGACGACGAGGCGCTGCGGCTCTACTGCGACAGCGTGCTCGGTCCGCTGGAGGACGCGAGCGGCGAGTACGGCGACGAGCTGATCCGCTCGCTCGAGGTCTACATCGAGCAGAACGGCCAGTGGGAGAAGGCTGCGCGCGAGCTGTTCTGCCACCGTCATACGCTGCGCTACCGGATCCGCCGCGTGGAGCAGCTGACCGGGCGCGACCTGTCGAGCGCCCGTGACCGGATCGAGTTCTGGCTCGCCCTCCGGGCAAGAGAGCTCGTGACCTAAGGGGAGGAGAGACAGACCGCATGAAGGTGGGAGTCCCGACGGAGATCAAGACCGACGAGTACCGCGTGGCGCTCACGCCGGCGGGCGTGCGCGAGCTCGTCGAGCACCGTCACGAGGTGATCATCCAGGCCGGCGCCGGCGTGGGGTCGACCATCCCCGACGAGGAGTACACGAGGCAGGGGGCCCGGATCGCGCCCGACGCGCCGGGCGTGTTCGAAGAGGCCGAGATGATCCTCGGCGTGAAGGAACCGCAGCCGCAGGAGGTGGCGATGCTGCGGCCGGACCACCTGCTCTTCACCTACCTGCACCTCGCCCCGAATCCCGAGCTGACGCGCGGGCTGGTCGAGTCAGGCGCCACCTGCGTTGCCTACGAGACGGTCGTGGACGAGCACGGCCGGCTGCCGCTGCTGGCTCCGATGAGCGAGGTGGCGGGCAAAATCGCCACCCAGGCCGGCGCGTTCTTCCTGGAGCGGCCGCTCGGCGGCCGCGGCGTGCTCCTCGGCGGTGTCCCGGGCGTGGCCGCCGCCACGGTGATGGTGATCGGCGGCGGCGTGGTGGGCATGAACGCCGCCTTCATCGCTCTCGGCATGGAGGCCGACGTGTTCGTGTTCGATCGCAACATCGACCGCCTGCGGGAGCTCGACGTCGCCTTCGGGGGGCGGGCGTCGACCGTGTACTCGTCCACGCTCGCCGTGGAGGAGATGCTGCCGCGCGCCGACCTCGTGATCGGGGCGGTGCTGATCCACGGCGCCCGGGCGCCGTACGTGATCAAGCGCGACCAGCTCGGGTTGATGAAGGAGCGCGCCGTGCTGGTGGACGTGTCGATCGACCAGGGCGGCTGCTTCGAGACGTCGCACCCCACGACCCACTCGGACCCGGTCTACGAGGTCGACGGGGTGACCCACTACTGCGTGGCCAACATGCCGGGCGCCGTGCCGGTCACGTCCACGTTCGCGCTCACCAACGCGACGCTGCCGTACGTGCTGGCGCTCGCCGACCATGGGCTGGAGGGGGCGATCGAGCTGATGCCGGGGCTGCGTCCCGGCGTGAACGTGGCGAACGGCAAGGTCACGCACGAGGCCGTGGCCGAGGGCACGGGTATGGATTACACGCCGGTGGACGACGTGCTGAGCGTGACTGCATAGAGAGGAGAGAGCCACGATGGCGACGATGACCAAGACCAAGCTGCAGAACTTCATCGACGGCGAATTCGTGGACGCCGCCGACGGCGCCACCGAGGAGGTGACGAACCCCGCGAACGGCGAGGCGATCGCCGAGATGCCGCTGTCGACCGAGGAGGACGTGAACCGCGCCGCGGCCGCCGCGAAGCGCGCCTTCGGCGAGTGGTCCGTGACGCCGCCGGGTGAGCGCGCCGGCGCGCTGCTCAGGCTCGCCGACCTGATCGAGGAGCACGCCGACGAGCTTGCTGACCTCGAGGCGGCGGACGCCGGCAAGCCGCGCGGCGCCTTCCTCGAGGACGAGATCCCGTTCATGGCGGACAACCTGCGCTTCTTCGCGGGCGCGGCGCGCGTGCCGGAGGGACAGGCGTCCGGCGAGTACCTCGCCGGGCACACGTCGATCATCCGGCGCGAGCCCGTGGGCCCGGTCGGCCAGATCACGCCGTGGAACTACCCGATGATGATGGCCGTCTGGAAGATCGGCCCCGCGCTGGCCGCGGGCTGCACGATCGTGCTGAAGCCGGCCGAGACCACGCCGATCACGACGATCAAGCTCGCCGAGCTGGCGGGCGAGGTGCTCCCGAAGGGCGTGCTCAACGTGATCACCGGCTACGGGCAGCCAGCCGGCTCGGCCCTCGTGACCCATCCGGACATCGAGATGGTGTCGCTCACCGGCTCGCCGGAGACCGGCAAGTGGATCGCCAAGGCGGCGGCCGACTCGCTCAAGCGCGTCCACCTCGAGCTGGGCGGCAAGGCGCCGGTGATCGTGTTCGACGACGTGGACATGGAGCACGCGATGGAGACGATCGCGGCGACCGGCCTCTACAACGCGGGGCAGGACTGCACCGCCGCGACGCGGGTGCTGGCCGGCTCGAAGGTCTACGACGATGTGGTCAACGGACTCGCCGAGCAGGCCAAGGGCTACAAGATGGGCGACACCTTCGATCCCGAGACGACGCTCGGCCCGCTCAACTCCGAGCGGCAGCGGGAGCGCGTGGAGGGCTTCCTGTCGCGCAAGGCCGACCACGCCGAGGTGGTGACCGGCGGCAAGGAGCCCGACCTGCCGGGCTTCTTCCTCGAGCCGACCGTCGTGGCGAACCTCCAGCAGGACGACGAGATGATCCAGAACGAGATCTTCGGCCCGGTGCTGACGGTGCAGCGCTTCGACGACGAGGCGAAGGCGATCGAGTGGGCCAACGGCACGCGCTACGGGCTGGCCTCGTCGGTCTGGACGCGCGACCTGGGGCGGGCGCACCGGGTGGCCAACGCGCTGCGGTTCGGGTGCGTGTGGATCAACGACCACATCCCGATCGCCTCGGAGATGCCGCACGGCGGGTACAAGCAGTCCGGCTACGGCAAGGACCTGTCGAAGTACTCGGTCGAGGACTACCAGGAGATCAAGCACGTGATGATCAACCTGGAGAACGGATAGCTCCGCGGGCATCCTGCCCGCGTCCTGATTGCGACGGAGTCCTCCGGGCGCCGAGTTAGACGCCGGTCACCGGCATCGCCTGCACCGCCTCGACCTCCATGCGGAGCTGGTCGACGAAGTGGTGCCCGGGGATCAGGTCGTCGAGCAAGGCCAGGCTCGCCTCGTAGTGCGCGAGCTTGCCGTCGTCCGCGCGCTCGAAGCGGCCCCGGCTGATCCTCAGCCGCAGCTCACGGGCCTTCGAGACCTTGTCGGCGGCGAACACCACGGCGGCACACTCGCCCGCCTCGGCGACCTTGCGGCGCAGCGCCGCCTTGCGCTCGGCGCGGTCCTCGATCGCCGGGTCGTCGGTCACGGCCTCGACGAGCTCCGCCACACGACCCCCGAAGCGGGCCTCGAGCTCGGCGCGATCCGCGTCCGTGTCCTCGAGCACGTCATGGAGCACGCCCGCGGCGACCACTTCGTCGGAGTAGCCGGCCTCGTGCAGAAGGCAGGCCACCTCGACGGGGTGCGTCACGAAGGGCAGGTCGTCAAGGGCCCGCGTCTGGCCGGCATGGTGCGAATCGGCGAAGGCGAGGGCGTCCCGCGTCAGCGGCGAGAGCTGGACGAAGTCCGTGCGGGGCATCGCCCACAGCGTCTCGGATCCCGCCCGATCTAAACCCGTTCTCATCGCGGCCAAACGCTCCTTTCATCGGGCGCGCCGATCGTACGTGTTACCCGCCCGTGAACCATCCACCCCCGCAGATACATCGGGGGGTATGCGCACCGTCATGAACCGGATCGTCATGCCCCTGGCGCTCGCCGCCGCCCTCCTGCTGGCGTTGCTCACGAGCGCGCTCGGCGAGGCGACGCAGGCGCCCGCCACCGCGACACGAGCCGCGGCGAAGGCCAAGGCGCCCAAGCCCAAACCGCCCAGGAAGCCGCACGTGGTCCTCCTGATCATGGACGAGCTGCCGAGCGACTCGCTGCTCGACAGGCGCGGCCGGATCGACCGGGTCCGGTATCCGAACTTCGCGGCGCTGGCGGCCGACTCGACCTGGTTCCGAAACGCCTACTCGATCTTCGACTCGACGAGCAAGGCGGTGCCGCTGATCCTCGACGGGAACTGGCCGCGATGGGGCGTCACACCGGACCGTGCCGGCCATCCCCGGTCGATCTTCGACATGTTCAGGCGCCGCGGCTACCGCATGGTGGCCTCCGAGGAGGCCTCGGCGCTCTGTCCGCCGCGCATGTGCCGCGGCGGCCGCGCCCGGGTGCCGGACATCCCGCCCCTCCTGAACCGCGGCCGCCCGCAGCGGTTCAACCGCTGGGTCAGCACGATCAGGGACGGGCGCCCGACCTTGTGGATGAAGCACCTGCTGCTGCCGCATGTGCCCTACATCTACCTGCCCTCCGGGGCGCGCACCCGTCCCGGCGCGCGCGACCCACTGCCGGGCATGACCACCGTGCCGGGCTTCCACGACGAGTACCTCACGCGCCACAACGAGCAGCGCTACCTGCTGCAGCTCGGCTACACCGACCGGCTGCTCGGGCGGCTGCTCCGGCAGCTGAAGCGCGAGGGCATCTACGACGAGACACTCGTCGTGGTGGTGGCCGACCACGGCTACCTGTGGCGCTCGGGAGTGCAGACCCGTCGTCGCGCGCTGGCGGGCACGGCGCACGAGCTGTCGCCCGTGCCACTGCTCGTGAAGCGTCCGGTGCAGCGCCGCGGCCGGGTGAGCGACGCGTTCGCTCGCACCCTCGACGTCCCGTCGACGATCGCGGACGTGCTCGGGCTGCGGCTCGGCTACCGCGACGACGGGCGCTCGGCCTTCAGCCGGGCGGCGCGGCGGATCCGCCGGGTCACGTTCCCCACGCGCGAGTTCAACGCCGTGGTCTCGATCCCGGGCCGGCGCTGGATCGCCCAGCGGCGGCGGGTCGTGCGGCGGCGCCTGCGGCAGTTCGGCGCCGGCGACCTCGACCGGCTCTACACCGGGATCGGGCCGAACCGCAAGCTGATCGGGCAGAGCGTGGTGGGCGTTGCGCGCGCCGGCAGCCTAACGGGGAGGCTGGTCGACGGCCACCGGTACTCGAACGTACGCCGCGGCTCGGGGCTGGTGCCGGCCCACATCACGGGCCGGCTCGGCGACGGCTCGGGGCGTCTGCGTGACCTGGCCGTGGCGGTGAACGGAAGGATCGCGGCCGTGGGGCGCTCGTTCCGGCTGACCGGCCGCTCCGGTGAGCACTTCGCGTTCATGGTGCCCGAGGAGACGCTGGGCGAGGGGCACAACAGCGTGGAGGTGTTCGAGGTGGTGGGCCGTGGCTCGCTGCGGCTCGTGGCGCGCGGCTAGTCGCTGCGTCCTGTCCTACATTGATCTATGTGCGCACGCCGGCCCTCGTGGTGCTCGCTGTCCTGATCGGCGGAACGGTTGCCTTCGCGGTCGATCCGAGCGACCCCGATCCGGCGGCGGAGCGGCCGCCCATCGTGGTGCTGGTGCTCGACGAGTTCCCGACCGAGTCCCTCACCACGCCGAGCGGGAGGATCGACGCGGCGCGCTACCCGAACTTCGCCGCGCTGGCGCGGACCTCCACCTGGTTCCGCAACGGCTACACGATCTTCGACTCGACCTTCAAGGCGCTGCCGTCGATCCTCGACGGGCGCATGCCCGCGGACAAGACGGCGGCGGACGTGCGCAGCCATCAGCCCAGCGTGTACCACCTGCTGCACCGGCTGGGGTACGACATCGTCAAAGTGGAGTCCGCCTCGGCCGTCTGCCCGCCGTGGATCTGCGAGGGGACCCGCACTCGCCGCCCCGGGGTGTTGCCGCGCCTGGCCGGAAGCGGGCGTCCCGCGCGCCTGCACCGCTGGATCGGGGCCATCCGCGATCGGGACCGGTCGACCTTCTACTTCCACCACGCTCTGCTGCCGCACGAGCCATGGCTCTACCTGCCCTCGGGCCGGCAGAGCCGTCCGGCGGGCGTGGAGCCGATCGCCGCGATCAACAAGCCGCCGAGCTGGCACGACCCCGGGCTGACCGACCACAACCACCTGCGCCACCTGCTGCAGGTGGGCTATACCGACCGGGAGCTCGGCCGCGTGGTGCGGAGGCTGCGGCGGACGGGTCTGTTCGACCGCGCGCTGGTCGTCGTGATGGCCGATCACGGCTACTCGTTCGAACTGAACGTGAAGAGCCGCCGCCAGGTGAGCGAGCGCAACATCGACGAGATCGCGCCGGTTCCGTTCTTCGTCAAGGCGCCCGGCCAGACCGAGGGGCGTGTGGACCGCAGCCTGGTGCGGAATGTCGACCTGCTTCCGACCATCGCCGACGTGCTCGACGTGCGCGTGCCCGTCCAGGCGGACGGCCACTCCGCCTACGCCGCGATGACCCGGGCGCGCGAGCACGTGACGCTGGTGCGGCGCGACTTCAGCCGGGTCGTGTCGGTCGGGCGGGAGGAGTGGGTGCGGCGCCGGGCGGCTTTGGCCCGCTGGCGGGCCGCCAAGTTCGGCACCGGGGCATCGAGCGAGCGGGCTTTCGGGGATCCCTGGGCGTCCGCGTACCGGATCGGCCCGCACCCTGAGCTGCTGGGCGACCGGGTGGGGCCGGTGCCGCGCTCCGGCCTGGTCCGCGGCAAGATGGTGAACGCCCGCCTGCTGAACGACGTGGATCCGCGCGGGGCGCTTGTACCCACGCGGGTGATTGGGCGGATCGAGGGGGGCTTGCCCGGGGCGGCGCGCGACCTGGCCGTGGCGGTGAACGGGCGGGTGTGGGCGGTGGGCCGAACCTTCCACCTGCGCGGCCGGCCGGCCGAGCTCTTCTCGCTGATCTTCCCCGAGCGAGCGCTGCGCCGCGGCGACAACCGGCTTCAGCTGCTCGAGGTGGAGCCGGATGGGGGGCTCGTGTCGCTGATGGACGTCTAGGGGTCGATCTGGTTCGGTTCCTCGCTCGGGTCGCGCACGATCTGGGTCGGCTCCTGGTTCGTGTCCACGATGAAGCAGGCGAAGCTGTCGCGGTCGTCGCGGGCCACGCAGATCCGGAACAGGCCGTCGGCCAGCCGGGCGGCGTGAGCTGTCTCCTCGTTGCGGATGAGCTCGGGGTCGCCGCTCGACTGGATGTGGGCGTGGATGGCGCGGGCGGCCTCCTCCTTGGCGTCGGTCTCGGCGATCACCGTGGGTCGCGCGGCCAGGCCGGCCGCCAGCACGCCGAAGACGCTCGCCACGAGCAGCCCCGTGCCGATGCGGTCGGCGAGCACCTCGAGCTGCGCCTTCGGCGGGGCATGAGGCTCGGCCACCGGGCGGCGCTTCCACACCCGCCGGGCCAGCCAGGGACCGAGGGCGCCGATCAGCACCAGGTTGCCGAAGGTGGCCAGGAGAACCGCCGGGATCAGGTCGATTCCAGTGCGGACCGGCGGCAGGACGTGCAGCAGGATCCCGTCCAGCAGGGTGATGGCCACGAACGTGGGCCACATCCAGGCGCCCCGCAGCCTCCAGCGGACGCGTGCGGGCCAGAAGCGCTGCTCGGGGTCCACCACGTGCAGGGTAGCCTTGGTGGGGTGGCGGACCTGTGGGTCTCTCATCTGGGCGTCGTGCCCTACCGGGAGGCGTTCGACCTCCAGCGGCGGCTGCGCGACCGGCGCGCGGCCGGGGACCTGCCCGACCTCCTGCTCGTGCTCGAGCACCTGCCCGTGTACACGAAGGGCAAGCGCAGCGACCCGGCCGATCTGCCGATGGGCGAGGACTGGTACCGCGCCCAGGGGATCGACGTCTGCGAGACCGATCGCGGCGGCCGCGTGACCTATCACGGGCCTGGGCAGCTCGTGGCGTATCCGATCATGGCGGTGGATCGGGTCGCCGACTTCGTGCACGCGATGGAGCGCGCCATGGTGGCCGCTCTGGCCGATGAGGGCCTCGACGCCGAGCCGCGCGACACGCCCTTCACGGGCGTGTGGGTCGGGGGTCGGAAGATCGGCTCCATCGGCGTGCGCGTGCGGGACGGGGTCTCGATGCACGGGCTGGCGGTGAACGTGGACAACGACCTCCAGCCGTTCGAGTGGATCGTGCCCTGTGGGATCGACCACGTGCGGATGACCTCGGTCTCGCGCGAGACGGGACGGTCGCGCTCGCTGCCGTGCTTCCGGAAGCGGATGGCGTACCGGTTCGCGGAGGCGTTCGGGCGGCGCCAGCGACTGGTGTCGGCGCGGCGGCTGGTCGAGGGCCGCGTGCAGCGAGACGCCCCGGTGCCGGCGGGGGTGGCCTCGTGACCAGCCGGTCGCGAGCGACTTCGGGCGAGGCGCCCGCCGGCCGCTCCCCGAGCACCCGGTCGCGAGCGAATCCGGGCGGCGCGCGCGTCCTCGACATGGGCGACGTGCGGCCCTTCCGCGACCGCAAGCCCGCCTGGTTCAAGCGGCCCGCGCCGGGCGGACCGAAGTACCGCGAACTGCGCGGGATGATCGAGGGCGAGGGTCTCCACACGGTCTGTCAGGAGGCCGCCTGCCCGAACATCGGCGACTGCTGGGAGCGCGGCACCGCCACGTTCATGATCCTGGGCGACACCTGCACACGTCGCTGCGGCTTCTGCAACGTCAAGTCCGGCAAGCCCACGCACAACGACCCGCTCGAGCCGCTGCGCGTGGCGCAGTCGGTGCGCAAGATGGGGCTGCGGCACGCGGTGATCACGAGCGTGGACCGCGACGACCTGCCGGACCTCGGCTCCACCGCCTTCGTGGGCGTGATCCGCTCGATCAGGTGGCTGGCGCCGGCCTGCAAGGTCGAGGTGCTGACGCCCGACTTCCGCGGCGAGGAGATGCCCTTGGCGCGCGTGATCGCCGAGCGGCCCGACGTGTTCAACCACAACGTCGAGACGGTGCCGCGGCTGTACCCGCTGGCGCGGCGGGGGTCGCGCTTCCTGAGGTCATGCCGGGTGCTGCGCAACGCGAAGGAGCTGGGCGGCGACGAGGTCGTCACCAAGTCCGGGCTGATGACAGGCCTGGGCGAGTCGAAGGAGGAGCTGCTCGACGCCTTCGGCGTGCTGCGCGAGCACGGCGTGCAGGTGCTCACGGTGGGGCAGTACCTGCGGCCCACCCGCAACCACCTGCCCGTGGTGCGCTACTGGCACCCGGAGGAGTTCGCCGAGCTCGAGCGGGAGGCCTACGCGATGGGGTTCGAGAGCGTGGCGGCAGGCCCGCTGGTGCGGTCGAGCTACCAGGCGGAGCAGACGCTGGCACAGGCCTCGGCGGGGTCGTGAGACGACGCGAGCCGGTGCCGCCCGGCGCGGGCCGCGAGGCCGCGGGGCGGCTGTCGCGGGGCGGCGCCTCGCGGTCCGCGTCCGCCGGCTCGCCGCAC
>DASZJZ010000105.1:0-2236 GCA_035947555.1 Thermoleophilaceae bacterium
GCACTCGGCCTCGCGTGTGCTGCTGAAGCCGGCCTCGCCCGGTACGGGCGTGATCGCCGGCGGCGGCGTGCGGGCGGTGCTCGAGCTGGCCGGGATCCACGACGTGCTCTCGAAGTCGCTCGGCAGCCAGAACCCGATCAACCTCGTGAAGGCGACCGTGGACGCGCTGCAGACGCTGCGTGACCCGAAGCAGGTGGCCGAGCTGCGCGGCCTGTCGGTGGCCGAGGTGCTCGGGCTGGACGGCCGGGAGCCCGAGACGGAGGCGGCCGGGGGCGAGACGCCCGGCGCGGAAGCGGCCGCCGCCGATGCAGCCGAAGCGCCCGCTTCGGACCAGGGCGAGGCGCCCGCCGCAGAGACGCCCGCTTCGGACGACCGCGCGGCGCCCGCCGCAGAGGCGCCCGCTTCGGACGAGGGCGAGGCGCCCGCCGGAGAGACGCGCGCTTCGGACGAGGGGGAGGCGCCCGCCGCAGAGGCGCCCGCTTCGGGCGACCGCGCGGCGCCCGCCGCAGAGGCGCCCGCATCGGACGACCCCGCCGCCCCCGCCGCAGAGACGCCCGCTTCGGACCAAGGCGAGGTACGTGCCTGATGGCCACCCTCCAGATCACCCAAGTCAAGTCCACGAACGGCGCCAACCCGCAGCAGCGCGAGACCCTCAAGACGCTCGGGCTCGGCAAGATCGGCCGCACCACCGAGCGGGAGGATCATCCCACCGTGCGCGGCCTCATTCACTCCGTGCGGCATCTGGTGAAGGTCGATGCCTGAGCGGATCGGGCTCCACTCGCTGAAGCCCGCCAAGGGCTCCCGCAAGGAGCGCAAGCGCGTCGGTCGCGGCGAGGGCTCCGGCTACGGCAAGACCTCCGGGCGCGGCCACAAGGGCGCCGGCGCACGCTCCGGGCACAAGCAGCGCGTGCGCACAGAGGGTGGCCAGAACCCGATCCACATGCGGATGCGCAAGCTGCGTGGTCCGACGATGAAGAAGTCGATGCCGTTCGAGCGGTTCCGCACCCAGACCCAGCCGGTGAACCTCAGGGACCTCGAGCAGCGCTTCGACGACGGCGCCGAGGTCACGCCGGACTCGCTGCGCGAGGCAGGGCTCGCCACTCGCCGCGAGGTGCCCGTGAAGGTGCTCGGCGACGGCGAGATCACCAAGGCCCTCACCGTGCACGCCCACCGCTTCTCGAAGTCGGCCCGCGAGAAGATCGAAGCCGCGGGCGGGACCTGCCAGCCGATCGAGGACTAGCCGCGTGCTCAGGACGTTCCTGAACGCATTCCGGGTCGCCGACATCCGGAAGAAGCTGGCCTTCACCGCGGCGATGCTCCTGCTCTACCGGGTCGGGGCGTACATCCCGGCGCCCGGCATCAACATCGAGGCGGTCGAGGACATCGCCGAGAACTTCCAGGGCTCGAACGTCCTCGGCTTCCTCAACCTCTTCAGCGGCGGCTCCCTGCAGCGCTTCGCGATCTTCGCGCTCGGGATCATGCCCTACATCACCGCCTCGATCATGCTGCAGCTGCTGACCGTGGTGGTGCCGGCGCTCGACAAGCTCCGCAAGGAGGGCGAGGTCGGTCAGCAGAAGATCACGCAGTACACGCGCTACCTGACAGTCGGCCTCGCCTTCGGCCAGTCGATCGGCTACGTCTTCCTCTTCCGCACCTTCTCGAGCGGCGGCACCGAGGTGGTCGACAACTTCACTTTCGGGCGCGTCTTCGTAATCGTGATGACGCTAACCGCCGGCTGCGTGCTGCTCATGTGGCTCGGCGAGCTGATCACGCAGCGCGGAATCGGCAACGGCATCTCGCTGATGATCTTCGCCTCGATCGTGGCCGGGCTGCCCGACGGCGTCGTGGCCTGGTGGAACAACCCGGACCAGGTGTTCGTGGTGATCATGCCGTTCCTGGCGCTGGGGATCATCGTCGCCGTGGTGTTCATGAAGGAGGGACAGCGGCGGATTCCTGTGCAGTACGCCAAGCGCGTGGTGGGCCGGCGGATGGCCGGAGGCGGCTCCACCTACCTGCCGCTGCGGGTGAACATGGCCGGCGTGATCCCGGTGATCTTCGCGGCCTCCTTGATGGCGTTCCCGCCGACCATCGGGGAGCTCAGCCAGGCCGGCTGGGCGCAGGACGTGGCCACGTTCTTCAACCCGAACGGCTGGGCCTACCTTGTCGGCGAGGCCTTCTTCATCATCATCTTCACGTACTTCTATACGGCGGTCACCTTCAACCCCGTGGAGCAGGC
>DASZJZ010000106.1:0-14261 GCA_035947555.1 Thermoleophilaceae bacterium
GCCGTGCCGAGGTCCCCCAACCGCGCACCCCGCCGCGAGATGAACACTGAGCTCGGCGGCAGCTCGGATGCGAAGAATCCGTCGGCGGCCGCGTCGTCGAGCGCTCGCGCTACGTCGAGCAGGACACGGAGGCACGTGGCCGTCGGCAGTCGGCGGCCGCCGTTCTCCGCCAGCGACGTCGTCGACCCCATGTCGTACGCGATCCACAGCCGGCCGTCAGCCTCTCCGCTGCCGAGCACCGCCAGCAACCGGCGTCCGCGGGTGGCCGCGCGCCGCGCCGCGGCCTCCGAGAAGCTCGAGCGGCGGTCCTCGCCGACCATCACCGCGTTGACGCACACCCTGTGCCCGTCGCCGTCGACGTACGCCTGACGGGTCGCTCCGCGCGCGTCGAGTCCATCCACCGCCGCCGCGATGGCCGCCTCGTCGAGCGTCGGGCTGGTGGGGAGCAGGAGCACGCCTCAGCCGGAGTCGTCGAATTCGACCGGCGGCGCCGGCTCTGGTGCTGGAGCAGGCGTCGGAGCGGGAGCCGGAGCGACCGGCGCCGGGGGCGGTGGAGCGACCGGCTCGGGCGCCGGCGCAGGAACCGGCGATGGTGAGGATCGGACGGTGGGCCTAGCTGCCGCACGCCTGCGAACGGGCGGGGCGGCGGAGGGCGTCACGGGGACGGGGACCGAAGCGGGCACCTCTGTGGGATCGGGCTCATCGGTTGCGAGCGCGGGCAGGGATTCCACTCCGTCGGGCGTGTACGCCGCGAGCGATCTCCCCGAATCGGGCGCAAGGTCCGTCGGGCCCGGCACCGACCGGAGCGGCACGGCGGGGGAGCCCACGGAGCTCTCCGGCTGCGAGCCGCCGCCTCCATCGGTCGCGGCGAGGGTCACCGCGAGGGCGGCAAGGAAGGCTGCCAAAGCGGGCATCGCCGCGCGCACGAAGGGCGCGCGCGGGGCGTGAGGGTCGGTCCGAAGGCCCGCCAGAGCGGGAAGCGCCGCGCGGACGAAGGCCGCCCCCCTGGTGCGCGAAGCGACCCGAACGGCCGACAGAGCGGGAAGCGCGAAGGCGGCGCCGCGGGCGCGAGAGTTGGCGCGAAAGGCCGCCAAAGCAGCGAGCGCCCGGCGGACGAAGGCGGCGCCGCGGAAGCGCGCGTCCACCCGAAAGGCCGCCAGAGCAATGAGCGCCTCGCGTCGCCGCCGGCTCAGTCCCTCGGGCACCTGCTCCCCGTCCTCTCGCCCGGCCGCAGACAGCGGTCGGTCCGGTCCGGGCTCCGTCCCCGGCGGATCTTGAACTGCGTGTACTTTCCGATCGACGGACCCTTCGAGATCCGCACCGTCACGACCGTCCCGGCCACCAGGCGCCGCTGGAAGGGCCGGAACCGCAGCGCGCCGCGCCCCGCGAAGCGTGACACCCGCCGCCTCGGGCACGACCCACCCCGGCACGACACCTCCACCACCGCACACTTCGGCGCACGCGATACCGACAGCACCCGTATGCGCGCACCGCGCTCCGTGAGTCGGCCCGCCAGCCGCACCACCGGATACGGGCTCATCAGTCGATCGCTGTCCGGCCGCGGGATCGCGTACTCGGTGTCGACCATCACCGTCCGCCGCCGCTGGTCCGTAGCCCCGTCGGCGGCGGTCACCTCGAGCCCGACGCTCCGCGCGCCCGCACCGAGAAAGGTCTGTGTGACCACCGGCCCAACCGCGTCGTCGAAGGCCCCGTCCCCGTCGAGATCCCACGCCTCGCGGACCAGCCGGCCGTCCGGATCGCACGAGGACGACTCGAACCGCACCTCACCGCCCGCCCGCGGGGCCTCGGGCGAGAAGCTGAAGCCGGCGTCAGGCGTCTGGTCGGCGGCGAGCGCCGCAGCCGGGCAGGCGAGCAGGGCCAGGACCGCGAGGGCCGACCTGCTGGGGCGGAGGGTCGGGAGGGTCACGACGTATGCGTCCTTTCCAGACGAACGCATACGAGGCCCCGTACCTGACGCGGCGATTACTCATTTGCGTAAACGCTCACCGGATGGGTCGAACAGCGGCTCCTCCGCCACCTCCCCGTCCACCCAGCGACCGAAGATCTCCACGGCCACCTCGGTCCCCGCCGGCGCGTGCTCCGGCGGCAGGTACGCGTACGCGATCGACCGTTCCACGCTGTAGCCGTAGCCGCCGCTCGTCACGCGCCCCACGACGGCGCCGCCCGCCCGCACGGGCTCGTTGCCGAGCGCCACGGAGCGCGGATCCGAGAGCGTGAGGCAGCACAGCACCGCCCGCGGCCCGCGCTCCCGCGCCTCCACCAGGGCGTCCCGCCCGACGAACCCGCCCGGCTTGTCGAGCTTGAGCGCGAACCCGAGACCACCCTCGTAAGGAGTCTCGTCGGGCGTCACGTCCGCCCCCCACACGCGATAGCCCTTCTCGAGCCGTAGCGAGTCGATCGCCCGGTACCCGCCCGCGAGCACCTCGAACGGCCGCCCCGCCTCCCACAGCGTTCGCCAGAGCGTCAGGCCGTACTCGGTCGGGCAGTAGAGCTCCCACCCCAGCTCGCCGACGTAGGTCACCCGCAGCGCCCGGACCGGCACGTCGCCCACGGTCGTCTCGCGTACGGACATGTACGGGAAGTCCTCGTCGAGCAGAGACTGTGGAGTCAAGGGCGCGAGCACCTCGCGCGACCGCGGCCCCCAGATCCCGAAGCAGGCCCACGCCGACGTCACGTCGTGAACCTGCACCGACCCGTCGGCGGGCAGATGGCGCCGGATCCACTCCCGGTCGTGGTTGCCGAATGCCGTGCCCGTGACGATCGAGAAGCGCTCGTCGCCCAGCCGCGCGACGGTCAGATCGCACTCGATCCCGCCGCGCGAGTTGAGCATCTGCGTGTATGTGATCCGTCCGACGTCGCGCGCCACGACGTTGTCGCAGAGCCGCTCGAGCAACGCAGCCGCCCCCGGGCCGACGACCTCGATCTTCGAGAACGAGCTCTCGTCGAACAGCGCCGCCGAGGAGCGGCAGGCCAGGTGCTCCGCCCCGATCGCCGGTGACCAGTGCATGCCGGCCCAGCCGCGCGGACGCAGCGACTCGTCGCCCGCCGCCGCGTTCGACTCGTACCAGTTCACCCGCTCCCACCCCGACTTCTCCCCGAACGCCGCCTCGTGCCTCCGGTGCCACTCATAGGCCGCCGACACCCGCAGCGGCCGCCCCGCCTCCCGCTCGTGGGCCGGGTACTTGATGTCGTAGTAGGTCTCGTATGTCTCCCGCACGCGCGCGAGGGTGAACGACGGCGACCGGTACTGAGCCCCGAAGCGGCGTACGTCCATGTGCCAGAGATCGAGCGACGGCTCGCCGCCCGCGATCCACTCGGCCATCACCTTGCCGATCCCGCCCGCCCCCGCCAGCCCGTGCGCGCAGAAGCCGGCCGCCACGAACAGCCCGCCGACCGGAGCCTCCCCGAGGCAGAACTCGTTGTCGGGCGTGAAGGCCTCGGGCCCGTTGATCATCCGCGTGACCTGCACGTCCTCCATCTGCGGCACGCGCCGGCGCGAGTTCACGACGATCTCCTCGAAGCGGTCCCAGTCGTCCTCGAGCAGGCGGCCGTTGAAGTCGAAAGGGATCCGGTCGAAGCGAACCGCCCCATCCGGCAGGAAGGCGGGCGCCGACTGCCGCTCGTAGCCGCCCATCACGAGCCCGCCGCCGTCCTCGCGGAAGTAGATGAGGAGGTCGGGGTCGCGAAGCGTGGGGAGCGGCGAAGAAGGGTCCCGCTCCCGGAACGGCTGCGTGACCAGGTACTGGTGCGACATCGGCTGGACCGGGATCCGGACCCCCGCCAGCCGCCCGACCTCCGCGGAGAACATCCCCGCGGCGATCACCGCCACGTCGCACTCGACGTCGCCGCGCTCGGTGCGAACACGTCGCACGCGCCCGCCCCCCACGTCAAACCCGACAACGCGCGTAGAGGTGAAGATCCGCGCCCCGCCCGCCCGCGCCCGCTCGGCCAGCTCGAAGGTGAGCTGCGACGGGTCGAGGTAGCCGTCGGTGGGGAGGAGGGCGGCGCCGAGCACACTCTCCGTCGACATCAACGGGAAGAGCGATTGCGCCTCGGAGGCCGAGATCAGCTCGAGCGGCAGCCCGAACGTCTTCGCCCACCCCGCCTGGCGGCGCAGCTCCTCCATGCGCTCCTCGCTCGACGCGAGCCTTATCCCGCCGCACTCGACCCAGCCCGGGATCGTCCTGTAGAGCTCGACCGAGTACATCATCATCTTGGTCAGGGAGACCGAGCCGCGAAGCTGGCCGACGAGCCCGGCCGAGTGGAACGTGGACCCGGACGTGAGCTGGTTGCGCTCGAGCAGGACCACGTCGTCCCACCCAAGCTCCGCGAGGTGATAGGCGATCGACGTTCCCCCCACGCCGCCCCCCACGATCACGCAGCGGGCGGCGCCGGGGAGCTCACGGAGAGCGGCCACCGGCCTCCTTGAGCCAGCCCTTGAAGCCTGGGTCCTCCGTGGTCTCGGTGAGGCGCTTGAAGTGCTTCTCCCCGTAGGCGTGGAAGTCGAAGTCGAGGTCCGAGACGTTCTCCTGGACCACGCCCCACATCGCCTCGCGGAAGTCGGACATGAAGCGGAACAGATTCAGCGCCGCCCGGCGGCGCGGCGTCGGCGCCTCGCCGAAGTAGGCCTCGAGCAGGCGCTCCTCGTCGGCGTCGCCGAGCTCGTTATTGACCGCGAAGTTACCGAGGTCGAAGAAGGGGTCGCCCATCCCGGCGTACTCCCAGTCGACGATCACGAGGCGCTCCCCGTCGTGAAGGAAGTTGGCGGTGAGGAGGTCGTTGTGGGAGGGCACCGGCTGGTGGTCGGGGTTCTTTCGCACCGCCTTGACAACCTTGCGCGCGCAGTCGCGCGCGTGGTCGAACTCCTCGGGTAGCGAGCCGCCGCGGCTCCGCGCCACCTCGGCGTACTCGCTGACGATCTCCGTGACGTAGAAGTCGGTTGGCAGCTCGAGGCCCGACCGATGGAAGCGGCGCAGACCCTGGCCCACCGCCTCGAGCGACTCGGGCCGGCGCAGCTCCTCCGCGGTCACGTCGCGGCTCTCGACGAAGCAGGTGACCAGGGCTTGCGGCTGGTCGAGCATCGCGGCCACCTTCGGGCCGAGCTCCAGCTCCGCCGCCTTCTTGGTGGCAAGCCGCTCGGCCTCCCGGTCGATGCCGAGCAGCTCGGTGTCCTTGCCCGGCAGGCGCACCACATAGTCCGTGCCGCCGAAGTTCACGCGGAAGTTGCGGTTGGTGATCCCGCCCTCCAGCGCCAGCACGCCGCCCTGCCGCGGACCGAGCAGAGCGGCGAGGCGCGCGACCGCCTCAGTCAGCTCCGGGAGCGAGACCTCCTCGTGCATGCGCGCGAGCCTAACCCGCTGCCGCAAAGCGCGCCCTTCACAACCCTGGCAGTCTCGTAGGGGTGACCGACGGCGAGCTGATCCTCGTCGCGGGGGCGCTCCTCGCTGCCGGCATCGCGGCTTCCCTTCTCGCCGCGCGCATCCGGCTGCCCGGCCTCCTGCTGTTCCTGGGGGTCGGGATGCTCGTCGGATCGGATGGGACCGGGTGGATCGACTTCGGCCGATCGCCCGAGGACTACGAGCTCGCGAGGACGATCGGCATCGTCGCGCTGGGTCTGATCCTCTTCGAAGGCGGTCTCACCTCCGGGTTCGACGAGATCCGCCCCGTGTTGCGCCCGGCCCTAGGCCTCGCCCTGGTAGGCACCTGCGTCACCGCGGGCGTGACGGGCATCGCCGCGATCTGGCTATTCGACCTCGGCACGCTGGAAGGGCTGCTGCTGGGCTCGATCATCGCCTCGACGGACGGGGCGGCGATATTCGCGCTGTTGCGCGGCTCGACCCTGCGCCGCCCGCTCGCGCGCACGCTGGAGGGCGAGGCCGGATTCAATGATCCCGTCGCCGTGCTGCTCGTGGTCGGGTTCGTCGAGTGGATCGAGGAGCCCGAGTTCGGCGCCCCCGACATGGCGCTGCTGCTCGTGGAGGAGCTCGGCATCGGCCTGGCCGCCGGCCTCGCGGTCGGATGGCTTGCGGCCAAGGCATTGGGGCGGGTACGGCTCGACACTGTGGGCCTCTACCCGGTCGCAACGCTCGCCGCAGCCGCTGTCGCCTTCGGAGCGGCCGAGGCCCTGCACGGCTCGGGTTTCCTGGCCTCCTACCTGGCCGGCCTAGTGCTCGGGAGCGCGCGCATCCCGGCTAAGCGCACCGTCACGGTGTTCCACCAGGGGCTCGGCTGGGTCGCGCAGATCGTCATGTTCCTCGCGCTTGGCCTGCTGGTCTTCCCGAGCGAGCTCGGCAGTGCCGCGCCCGAGGGAACCGCCTTGGCGGTGGTGCTCCTGCTGGTGGCTCGACCTCTCGCCACCTTCGTCAGCACCGCATTCGACCGCTTCTCCCTGGCGGATCGCGTCGTCCTCGGCTGGGCGGGCCTACGCGGCGCCGTGCCCGTCGTGCTAGCGACCTTCCCGGTCATCGACGGTGTGGCGGAGAGCCGCGAGTTCTTCAACATCGTCTTCTTCGCGGTCGTGATCTCCACCCTCGTCCAGGGCACCACCATCGAGCCGCTCGCAAGGCGCCTCGGCGTGACGACGAGCGAGCCGGCGCTGCCGCGGCCGCTCACGGAGACCGGCACGATCCGGCGGCTGGGCGCCGAGATCGTCGAGTACCCGGTCGGTCCCGAGGACGCCGTGGTAGGTCACCGCGTGCGCGAGCTCGGACTGCCGCGCGACGCCCTCCTCTCGGTAATCGTGCGGGGCGACGAAGCGGTGCTGCCACGCGGATCGACGCGAGTCGAGGCGGGCGACCGGCTGCATGTCGTGGTGCGCTCCGAGGTCGCACAAGGGATGGACGAGGTGGTGTCGCGCTGGGGCTCGGGGCCGGTGGTCGGCGACGCTGTGCCGCGCGGACGGCTGACCGGCTCCTCGGTGTTCAGCTCGCGCCGCTGGGACGAGGAGCGCGACGGCGATCCCGGCTACCCCAGTGAGATCGACGGCGTCCAGGTGCGCGACCACCTGCGCACGCGGCGCGACCGGCGCGGCGCGCTGGTCTCACTCATGGACGGGCGCTTCGCGCTGACCGGACCGACTCTCGCCGTCGGGAGCCCGCGCCAGCTCCAGTCCTATGCCCGCCGCCAGCTGGCCCGCGAGGAGGACGACACCGTGCGGGCCTGGTGGCAGGAGGTGATCGGCGCTCTGGCGCGGTGAGGTCCATCGGCGCGCGCCTCGTACGCCTCGGGGATGCCGTTGTATTGGCGCGTGTTCGCCATCAACGCCACTGTGCTGACCCAGGCTGCCGTGACGCGTTGCTGGTCGTGAACTTCGCCCTGCTGCGGCGTGTCTTCACCCCCCTCGCCCGGCCGACCCGGTTCATGCGGCAGGTCGACCCTCTGCGCCCCGGCAGCCGGGTGCCGCCGGGGCACGCGGACCCTGAGATCGCGGAGCTGACCGCGGCCTTCAACTAGATGATCGATCGACTCGAGAGCGAGCGGCGCGACAGCGCCCTGCGTGCGCTTGCGGCGCAGCAGGATGAGCGCCGCCCGAGTCGCCCAGGAGGCGCTCACGAACGCCGTGCGCCACTCGGGTGCCGCGACTGTGCGCTTCTCGCTCACCTCGAAAGCTGGGGAGGTCGTGCTCTCGGTCGAGGATGACGGCCGGGGCTGCGAGCCGGGCCCACACCGCCGACGGGTCGGGAATTCGCCGGATGCGCGAGCGGCCGCTGCTCGTGCGGGTCCGGGTGGAGGTCGACTCGGCGCCCGGCAGAGGAACCCGGGTCGAGCTCGCCCGCTACGCGATCCGGCGGGGTCCAAATCGATACGTAGGAAACCCGCGTGGCATTGGGGGCGAGTCCCCATTGGCGTCTGTGGCGCTAAAGCCGATGATCGAGCCATCGCCCGCCTGATGCTCTTCGTCCGCCGTCCGTACCACCTCTCGCAGGAGGAGGCCGACCGCTGGATGAAAGCCGAGGCGGCCCCGCTGGCAGGCGCCGCGGGCGTCGCGAGCGTGGAGGTCAGCCGTCTGCGCAGCCCCGGCGCGCCAGGTAGTAACGAATGGGACTGGCTCGTCGAGATGAGCTTCGAGGGCGCCGACGAAGCGGCTCGGGCAGCCCGCGAAGCGGTGTGCCGTGATCTCGTCGCGGACATGCGGTTGCTCGGCATGCGCCCTAGCCTCACCCTCGCCGACGACACCCGCCCGCTCGAGACCTGATGGCTCTCGCGGTCGGCATATTCGTCCTGGCGCTGGCGGCGATCGCCACAGAGCGCGTACACCGGACCAAGGTCGCCCTGGTCGGCGCGGGCCTGGTGGTGATCACCCAGACGATCGAGCAGGAGCAGGCGATCGAGGCGATCGACTTCAACACGATCGGCCTGCTCGCCGGAATGATGCTGATGGTCAAGCTGACCGAGACGACGGGGGTCTACAACTGGCTGGCGATCCGCGCCGGCCAGATCTCACGCGGACGGCCGCTCGCGGTGACCGCCTCGCTGGCCGTCACGACGGCCGTGCTCTCGGCGTTCCTCGACAACCTGACCACGGTCCTGCTGATGGTGCCGATCACCTTCCTGCTCGCGGACGCCCTCGATATCGACCCCATCCCGCTGGTCATCATCGAGATCATCGCGTCGAACATCGGCGGCACGGCCACGCTGATCGGCGATCCGCCGAACATCATCATCGCCGGGGCCACCGATCTCTCGTTCGGGGCCTTCATCGCCAACCTCGCTCCGATCGCCGCGATCGTTTTCGTGATCGTCACCGCGCTGCTGTTTCTGTACTACCGCGAGGATCTGCAGATCGCGCCCGCCGCGCGCAAGCGCGTGATGGACCTCGATGCGCACGGGGCCATCGAGGATCGCGACGAGCTGCTCCGGACGGTGCCGATCCTGGTGCTGACGATCTTCGTCTTCTTCTTCCACAAGGCGCTCGGCCTCGAGCCCGCGACGGTGGCGCTCGCCGGCGCCACCGCGATGCTCCTGACCACTCGCCAGTCGCTCGAGAGTGCGCTTGCCGGAATCGAGTGGCCCACCCTGTTCTTCTTCCTGGGTCTGTTCGTGATGGTCGGGGCGCTGGAGGAGACCGGCGCGATCGGGGAGGTCGCGGACGGCATCGCATCTGTCACGGACGGCAACCGGACCGCCGAGCTGCTGGGCATCACTTGGGTGTCCGCACTCGGCTCGGGAGTCGTCGACAACATCCCGTTCACGGCGACGATGATCCCGGTGGTGGAACAGCTGCAGTCCGGCAACAGCGGCGACGACGCGTACTGGTGGGCCCTTGCGCTCGGCGCGTGCTTCGGCGGCAACGCTACGCTGATCGCGGCGGCCGCCAACGTCGCCGCGGCGGGCATGGCGAGCCGCGCCGGAAGCCCGATCGGGTTCGTCATGTTCCTGAGGGTGGGACTCCCCGCCACGGCGATCTCGCTGGTGCTCGCCACCGTCTACATCGCGATCCGCTACCTATGAGCCCTCGCAGCATCAGCGCCCCGATCGTCCAGGAGGCACCCATTCTGCGCGAGGACGCGCAGGTGGGCCAGGCGGTCCGCGACATCCTCGAAAGCGGGCTTCCCGCGCTGCCGGTCGTGAATGCCGACGGCAAGCTGGTCGGCATCTTTGGCGAGAGGGAGTTCATGGCCGCGCTCTTCCCCGGCTACGTGGGCGAACTGCGCTTCGCGGGCTTCGTCCCCAAGGGCCTCGACGAGGCGCTCGAGAAGCGCGCCGCCTGCCGCCGCGAGTCGGTCGGGAAGCACATGAACACCGAGCACATAGACGTGCCCGTCGACGCCTCGGACGTGCAGGTGGCTGAGATCTTCCTACACCATCGCGTCCTGATCGTTCCCGTCGCTCAGGGCGGGCAGGTCAAGGGCGTCATCACCCGGAGCGACTTCTTCGCGAAGCTCGCGGCTCGCTTCCTGGAGCAGACAGAGTGAACGGCCGCGAGGTGTTGACGCCGTCCGCCGCGGGCCGTATGTTCCGGCCGTCTTAGGTCGGCTCGCCACACCATTCGGCCGACGACTCTGGCTGCTGTCATAGGAGGGACGGAATGACGACTGCCGACGGGCCGGGCACGCATCGCGCGACCGACGACGAGCAGCAGCTCGCCGAGCTCGGCTACAAGCAGGAGCTCTCGCGGGCCTGGAGCGGGTTCACGAACTTCGCGATCTCGTTCACGATCATCTCGGTCCTCGCCGGGACCTTCACCACATTCGCGTTCGCATGGCAGAACGGAGGCCCCATCGCCGCCTCAATCGGCTGGCCCGTGCTCTGCGCGTTCGTCCTCATGGTTGCGTTCTCGATGGCCGAGCTGACGTCGAGGTATCCGACCGCCGGCGGGCCATACTGGTGGGCCCACGACCTCGGCGGCAAGGGCTGGAGCTGGATGACCGGCTGGTTCAACATCGTCGGGCTGGTCGGCATCGTGGCATCGGTGGGCTACGGCTGCGCCTTCTTCCTCTACAACACCCTCGCCCTATACGGGCTGAACGTCCTCGGGGTCAACTTCGGCGACGACGTCCACGTCCTGTCGGAGACCTGGCTGCTGTTCTTCCTCATCATGGTGGTGTACACCCTGGTGAACATCTTCGGCGACCGCATCCTGGCGCTCGCGAACAACATCTCGGTCGGCTGGCACGTCATCGGGGTGGCGGTGGTGATCGGCCTGCTCGTCTTCGTGCCGGACGACCATCAGAGCGCCAGCTTCGTGTTCGGGGAGCGAATCAACAACAACGGCGCCTTCGACGGGTCCACCAGCAGCCTGGGCTTCTGGCTTCTGGTCCTGCCGGTGGGGTTCCTGCTCGCCATGTACACCCAGACCGGCTACGACGCCTCCGCTCACACGGCCGAGGAGACTCGAGGCGCCGCGAAGGCGGCGGCGCAGGGGGTCTGGCGCTCGGTCTTCTGGTCGGCGCTGATCGGCTGGTTCGTGCTGCTCGCGTTCCTCTTCGCCGCAACCGATGAAGCGGCCGTCAGCGATGCCGGCGGCTTCGTGGGCGAGATCTTCAACACGGCTCTCGACCCGTGGGCGGCCAAGATGGTCTTCATCATCGCCACGATTGGCCAGCTCTTCTGCGGCGCGGCCGGGCTGACCAGCGCATCCCGCACGTGGTACGCGTTCTCACGCGACCGGGCGATCCCGGGGTGGACCGTCTTCCGCCGGGTCAACCGCGACCGGGTGCCGTTCAACGCGGTGATCGCAGTCACCGTTGCCGCGCTGATCCTCGCCATCCCGGCCCTGTTCGGGGAGAACGACATCCCGTTCGCCTTCTTCGCGCTCACCGGAATCTGCACAGTGGGTCTGTATCTCGCCTACATCCTGCCGGTCTACCTCAGACTGCGGCGGGGGGATGACTTCCAGACGGGCCCGTGGAACCTGGGACGCCGCTACAAGCTGGTGAACGGCCTGGCGATCGCCTTCGTGATTCTGGTGGTCTTCAGCCTCAACCTGCCGTATACGCCAGCCGGCCTGCCGTGGAACGACGGGTTCGACGCGAGCCTCATCAACTACACCCCGTTCGCGATCGTGCTCCCGCTGATCTTCGGCGTCTGGTATCTGGTGTCGGCCAAGGACCACTACCAGGGGCCGGTACGCACCCTGGAGGAGGACGTCGTCACGCGCGATTAGCGCAGCTCCGCCGCCGCTTCGACGAACTCGCGCCAGCGCTCGTGCTCGGCCGCGCGCCAGGCGTCGTCGCGGCGCGGCTCGACCGAGCGGTCCACGGGCAGCAGCTCCGCCGCCTCGGCCAGCGAGCCGATCGTGCCCGATCCCACCGCCGCCAGCACGGCGGCGCCCAGCACGGTTGCGTCGGCGCCTGCCGCCTCCACCCGGACGCCGGTGGTGTCGGCCTGCAGCTGGAGCAGCAGCGGCTCGTTCGTGAGCCCGCCGTCCACGCGCAGCGACCTCACCTCCACGCCCTCCTGAAGCGCCGCCACCACGTCCGCCACCCGCCACGCTATGCCCTCGAGCGCCGCCCGCGCCACGTGCGCCCGGGTGGTGCCGCCGTGGATCCCGGCGAGCACGGCGCGCGCGTTCGGCCGCCACCACGGCGCGCCGATCCCCGCGAGGCCGGGGAGGACCCTCGCCCCGCCGCTGTCCTCCACCTCGCGCGCCAGCTCGGCGAGCGCGGCCGGGCGCTCGGCCAGGCCCAGCTCCCGGCACATCCACTCGAGCATCGCCCCGGCGGCGAACACCCCGCCGTCGATCGCGTACTCGGTGCGGCCGTCCACCTCCCAGGCGACGGTCGGCAGCAGGCCGCCGGCCGGCCGCGGCACCTCGCTCCCGGCGTGCCCGAGAACGAACACGCCGGTCCCGTAGGTGGCCTTCACGCGGCCCGGAGACACGCAGCCGGCCCCAGCGAGCGCCGCCTGCTGGTCCACCACCTGGCCGCACAGGCGCAGCTCCACCGGCCATGACTCGTGGCGGAGCGTGCCGAGTTCGCCCGCCGTCGAGCGCACCTCCGGCAGGACGTCGAGCGGCACGCCGAAGAGCTCGCCCAGCCGCGCGTCGAACCCCGGCCGCCCGAGCGCGTGCAGCTGAGTGCGCGACGCCGTCGAGGCGTCGGTGGCGAAGCCGGCGCCCAGCCGGTCGCACAGGAAGGAGTCCACGGTGCCCATCCGGAGCGTCCCGGCCTCCCGGGCCCGCTGCACACCCTCGTCGTTCTCGAGCAGCCAGGCGAGCTTTGCGGCCGAGAAGTAGGGGTCGAACGGCAGCCCGCTCAGCTCGTGGACCTCGTCCTCGTGCTGGCCGAGCCGGTCGAGCACCTCCTGGGAGCGCTTGTCCGACCAGACGACGATCGGCGTGAGCGGCGTGCCGCTCTCGGCGTCCCAGGCGAGCACCGACTCGCCCTGATGGTCGAGCCCGCACGCCACCACCTCGCCCGGGTCCTCCGCGAGAAGCTCGGCCACCGCGTCCACCACCGCGGCGAGCACCTCCTCGCCGTCCTGCTCGGCCCAGCCGGGGCGCGGGTGCCGGTTCACCTTGTCGCGGCGCGCCTCCCGCAGCGGCCTCAGGCGCTCGTCGAACAGCGCCGCCTTGACGCCGGTTGTCCCCTCGTCGATCCCAAGTAGAGTGCGCAAAGGTCGGCGGAACCAACCTTAACTGCGAGGGGGACGATGACGCTAGAGGAGCTCCGCAGCGCGGCGGACGAGGGGACGATCGACACCGTGCTGCTCTGCATCGCCGACATGGAGGCGCGCCTTCAGGGGAAGCGAATGACCGCGCAGCACTTCCTCGACGAGGTGGTCGAGCACGACGCCGAGGGCTGCAACTACCTGCTGGCCGTCGACGTGGACATGAACACCGTGGACGGCTACGCGATGTCGGGTTGGTCGCTCGGCTACGGCGACTTCGTTATGAAGCCCGACCTCGACACGCTGCGGCGGGTGCCGTGGCACGAGGGGACCGCCCTGCTGATGGCCGACCTCGCCTGGGAGGACGGCTCCGACGTGGTGGCCTCGCCGCGGCAGATCCTCCGTCGCCAGCTGGCCAGGCTGGCCGAGCGCGGCTGGAAGGCGACCGCCGGAACCGAGCTCGAGTTCATCGTCTTCAAGGACAGCTACGAGCAGGCCTGGACGAAGGGCTACCGCCACCTCGAGCCGGCGAACCTCTACAACGTCGACTACTCGATGCTCGGCACGGCCCGCGTCGAGCCGCTGATCCGGCGCATCCGCAACTCGATGATGGGCGCCGGCATGCGGGTCGAGAACTCCAAGGGCGAATGCAACTTCGGCCAGCACGAGATCAACTTCCACTGGGACGAGGCGCTGCGGACCGCCGACGACCACGCGATCTACAAGAACGGCGCGAAGGAGATCGCCGCGCAGGAGGGCATGTCGATCACCTACATGGCGAAGCTCGACGAGCGCGAGGGCAACTCCTGTCACATTCACTGCTCGCTCGCGCACGAGGGCGGCGGGAACGTGTTCGCCGACGACCGGGAGACGTTCGAGCGCTTCGTGGCGGGCCAGCTCGCGTGCCTGCGCGAGCTGACGCTCTTCTTCGCCCCGCACGTGAACTCGTACAAGCGCTTCGTGCCGGGCTCGTTTGCGCCGACCGCCGTGGCCTGGGGCAAGGACAACCGCACCTGCTCGATGCGCGTGGTGGGCCACGGCCAGGGCCTGCGCGTGGAGAACCGCCTGCCCGGCGCCGACGTGAACCCGTACCTGGCCCTCGCGGCGATGATCGCCGCCGGGCTGCACGGGATCGACAACGAGCTCGAGCTGGAGCCCGCGTTCGAGGGGAACGCCTACGAGTCGGACAA
>DASZJZ010000107.1:0-3536 GCA_035947555.1 Thermoleophilaceae bacterium
GGAAGTCACTCTCGATGACGCCGAGGGCTGGATCAGGCGGCGCGGAGGCGTCTCCGCCGGTGGCGGCTAGTACTCGTAGTACGGCAGCCGCCCGCCCGAGCGGTTCCGCACGATCGCGTACAGCTCGCGGATGAGCTTGGGGTGCTCGCGCGCCACGTTGTCGAACTCGCCCGGGTCCTTGCGCAGGTCGTAGAGCTGGAAGTGCGACGGCCGGTTGTCGGCCCACATCGCCCAGCGCTCCGTGCGGATGAAGAACGAGTTCGTGTAGCCGCCGAAGGCGTAGGGACGCTTCGGGAGCTTCGCGCCGCGCAGCGGGCGGGAGAGGTCGACGCCCTCCATCCGCTTCGGCACCGGCACACCAGCCATCGACAGGATCGTCGGCGCCACGTCGTGGGTCGACGCGTACCAGTCGCTCGTGTGCGCCCTACGGCCGCGGCGCGGGTCCATCACGATCAGCGGCACGCGCGTGAGGGCGGGGTGGAGGGCGACTGAGATCTTGCCCGTCCAGCCGTGCTCGCCGAGCAGGATCCCGTGGTCGGACACCAGGACGATCACGGTGTCGTCGGCGCGGCCGAGCTTGTGGAGCTTGTCGAGCATGACGCCGAGCCAGCGGTCGGTCATGGTGATCTCGGCCGAATAGAGGTCGCGGAGGCGTCGCAGGACTGGCCCCTCCTGGCGCTTCGAGAGCCAGTTGCGCGTGCGCGAGTAGCGCGGCATGGCCGGCTCGGGCCCGCGCCAGTCGGGATCGCCGTACATGCGCACGTATTTCGGGGGCGGAGTCCATGGCTCGTGCGGCTCGTATGCGTCGACCATCAAGGCGAACGGCCGGTTGCGGTTCGCCTCCTCGAGCACGGCGGTGGCGTCGGTGAAGACCTTGGCGGCAAAGGAGCGCTCCTCGTTGTCCCAGTAGCGGCTGTTTGCCATGTAGAGGCCCACGCGCTCGGTCTTCGCCCCCCTGATCGACGGGTGCAGCCAGTGGCGCAGGACCTTGGGAGGCACGCTCGACACCGGCCGCGCGCCGCCGAGCTGCCCGCCGGTCTTGACGAAGCGGTGGAAGCTGTTCCGGAGTGGGGCGTAGGGGGGAGCGAAGCCGAGGAAGGGGTTGTCGGTCACGCAGGCGGTCCACCAGCCGGCGCGGCGCAGGAGGGCCGGAAGCGAGTGGGGGACGTCCTCGAGCGGCGACCAGCCGGGCTGGCCGATCAGCCCGTCGTAGTCGCGCCAGCCCCGGAAGGGGAAGACGCGGCGGCCGCTGAGGATCGAGTTGCGTGCGGGCACGGTGGGCATGGCCTCGGGGTAGGCGCGGGTGAAGCGGATGCCATCGCTCGCGATGGCGTCGATGTTCGGGGTCCTCACGCGACTTCCGTAGATGCCGACGTAGTCGGTCCGCAGCGAGTCGATGACGATCAGGAGGACGTTGGGTCGGTCGCCCGGTGCGGCGAGCGCCGAGGTGTCGCCGAGCGCGGCCGCGGCGGCGGTGGCGGCGGAGGCCTGGAGGAAGCGGCGCCGTGTGGTGCCGGACGACAGGTCGCGATTCACCGCGCGATTCTCTCGCTACGACGCAAGCAAGACGAGAGAGGGCGCACGCATGGAGGATTCTTCGCGGATAGCGCGGAGAAGTGTTGCGCGAAGAGCGGGCGGAAAGGGCCCGCGCGGGGCGGGGGCGTCAGCCGCGCGAGAACGGCCGATGGTGCGCCGACCCAAGCGAATCGAGCGCGCCATCGAGAACCGCCTGAGCGCGCTCGCGATCGATTGCGGCCTGAGCCTGCTCGCGATCGATGGCCGCCTGAGCCTGCTCGCCGTCGATAGCGGGATGGGTCGCATCCGCCTGCCCCAGACCGGCCGTCCCAGGATCGTCGCCTAGCCCAGGATCCCCGCCCGGCCCAGGATCCCCGCCCGGCCCGGGATCCCCGTCCGCCCCAGGATCCCTGCCCGTCCGAGGATCGCCGTCCGTCTGGATCGCGAGCTGGGGTGCGTCGACGGAGGCGGGTCGCTCGTCCTCGACGACCGACGGGGGTTCCTCCTCGATGACGACCGGCGGCGGCTCCTCCTCGACGACCGGCGGCGCCTCTTCCTCCATGACGACCGCCGGCTCTTCCTCGAAGACCGTCGGCGCTTCTTCCTCGGCCACTACCGGAGACCCCTCTACGGGCACGGTCGGCTCGTCGCCCGTAGGAGCTTCCTCGTCGTGCGCCGCAGCCGCGGGATGGGTAGGCGGGACGTATGGGGCCTCCTCTCTCTGGGCGGATGTCCGCGACTTGAACAACCACGCGAGGAAACCGCGCCGCCGCCGGGGCTTGGCCTGGACCGGCGCGGGAGCGGGCACGTAGCTGACCGGTTCCTCGACCATCGGCTCCTGGACGAGTGGATCAATCGCCGCCTCAGGCTCTGGCTCCGGGAGCGCCTCGATCTCGACCGCCGGCTGCTCGACCGCCTCTTCCGAAGCCGCCGGTTCCCCGGCGGGCCACTCCTCCGCGGCCGCTTCTTCGGCCGGCGGCGTCCACGGTCGCGGCTCTTCGGCGGGCCATCCCGGGGCCGGGGCGTCGGCGACTTCCCCTTCGGCGGACCGCTCTACGTCGGTCGGCGTGTCCGTGTCCTTCACTTCGGCGGGCGCCTCTTCCTCGATGGGGGTGTCCGCCCCCTCCACGCCGGCAGGCGCCTCTACGTCGATCGCCGTCTTCGCGCTCTGCGTCTCGGCGGGCGGCCCTTCCTCGACGGCCGCGTCGGCCGCTGCCCCGCCGCCCTCCAGCTGCGCCGTCAGCGTCACCTTCGTCCCCCAGCCGGAGGGCTCTATGCACACGGTTCCGCTTGCGCCCTCGCCCTCCCAGGCGACCGTGTGCTCCGGCTCCAGCTTGGTGATCTTGATCTCGCCGAACGCTCCCAGGTGCCTCGCCAGCCGTTCCACCTCGCTGAGCTCGCTCCACAGCTCCGGCGGTGACTTGACCAGTGTTCGCTTCGCGGTGAAGTCGGGCATCGCCTCCCGGTTCGCCCGTCCCGGATCGACTCCTTCCGTTCGTGCGCGCCCTTGCAAGGGGAGACACCCCCACAGCGGGCGGTTCCAACCCGCGGGCTCCGCTCCCCGACTATCGTGCCCGCCCGCACGCCATGGCCCCTGATCCGCCGCACACGCCTCCCCTCGAAGCGACCGAGACGCTCCGAGCCCTCGTCGAGCTCGCCCCGGACCCGACGCTCGTCGTCGACCCCGGCTACACCATCGTCGCCCTCAACGAGCAAGCCGCGGAGCTGTTCGGCCACCGGCTCGAGACACTGCGCGGCCGGCCCGTCGGACACGTCCTCACGCTCCCCGCCGGCCCCGGCACGCCGGTCGAATGCGCCGGCCGGGCGAAGGACGGCCAGGAGCTCCCGGTCGAGGCCACCCTCGGCCCCGCGCCGGGCGGCCACACGGTCGTCGCCCTCCGCGACCTCCGCCGCCGCAAGCGCGACGAGGCCGCCCTACGCGAGGCCGGTCAGCGCTTCCAGCGCGTCTTCGCGGACGGCCCAGTGGCGATGGCCCTAGTAGGCGACGACTATCGCTTCGC
>DASZJZ010000108.1:0-1619 GCA_035947555.1 Thermoleophilaceae bacterium
GTCAACAACAAGAACCTGCCTAAGAAGCTCCGGCCGCACTGGGCCTTCACGGTGGTCCTGGTGCTGGGCGGGATCGGCTACCTGACGGCGATCATGTACAGCGTCATCAAGTACGGCGTCTCGGACATCGGCTGATGGCGACCGGCCACGTGGAGCCCGCCACGCCCTGGGCAAGCCTCGGCACCCGGCAGGTCGTGGAGCTGACCCTGCCCGGCGTGGCGATCGGCCTAATCAGCGGTGCGATCCTCGGAGTCGTGGTCGCGGGCGGCGGGGAGCCCTTCCACGTGGCTCTGTTCGCCGCCGTCACGCTCGGTGTGCCGCTCGCCCTCGCCGGCGCCGGGTACGAGATCCTGGTGGCCCAGGGCCGAATTCCGCTGGGCATGCTTACGCCCGTGGCGCTCTACTGGGCCGTCGCCTTCACCTTGTGCCGCATATTCCAGACGGCGCTTCTCGACCTGTACGCCGGGTCCGAGGTTGCCGTGCCGCACGGCTGGCTGGACTTCGTCGTCTACCAGGCGCTCGTCAGCGTGGGCTTCGGCATCGGCTACTGGTGGCTCCACGAGAACTTCGCGCCGATCTGGTGGATCCGCATCCGCGAGCGCAATCCCGTCGCCGAGCACCTCGTCCGGGTCAAGCTCCAGGCCGTGGGCGCCGTGGAGGCGCGGCGGGCGGCGCGCCGGAGGTAACGCGTGGACCTACTCGAGTACCAGGGAAAGCAACTGTTCGCCAGGCACGGCGTCCCGGTTCCGTCGGGGCGGCCGGCCGAGACCGTCGACGAGGCCGTGACCGCGGCCGATGCGGTCGGCTACCCGTGCGTCGTGAAGGCCCAGGTGCAGATCGGCGGCCGCGGCAAGCTCGGCGGGATCAAGGTGGCCAACGGGCGTGACGAGGCCCGGCGGCACGCCGAGGCGATCCTGGGCATGGACATCCGCGGCCTGCGGGTGCATGAGGTATGGATCGAGGAGGCGTCGCAGATCGAGGCCGAGTACTACGCGTCGATCGTCTTCGATCGCAGCGCCAGGGCGCCGCTGATCATGCTCTCGACCAAGGGCGGCATGGACATCGAGCGGGTCGCCGAGGAGGACCCGGGTGCGATCGCCAGCCTGCACGTCGACCCGCTGCTGGGCTTTCAGGAGTTCCACGGGCGCTGGCTGGCCTTCGAGGCCGGCGTCGACGGCGACCTCGTGCGGCCGCTCACCGGCATGCTGGCGAAGCTCTACGAGGCGTTCGTGGGCGAGGACGCGATGCTGATCGAGGTCAACCCGCTGATCGTCACTCCCGAGCGGGAGCTGCGCGCTCTCGACGCCAAGGTGACGCTCGACGGCAACGCGCTGTTCCGCCACCCGGACAACGCCGCGCTTCGCAACCCCTCGGCGGAGGATCCGCAGGAGCAGATGGCCAAGGAGCGCGGCCTCATCTACGTGAAGCTCGACGGCGACATCGGCATCCTGGGCAACGGGGCGGGACTGGTGATGTCGACGCTCGACGTGGTGGCGCAGGCCGGCGGCCGTCCGGCCAACTTCCTGGACGCCGGGGGCGGCTCCAAGGCAGACGCGATCGTCGCGGCGGTCGAGGTGATCCTCTCGAACGAGAAGGTCAAGGCGGTGCTGTTCAACATC
>DASZJZ010000109.1:0-11161 GCA_035947555.1 Thermoleophilaceae bacterium
GCGGTGGAACTCGACGATGCGGCGGCGCATCGCCTCGGCATCAGTGCTGAGCTGGTCGTGATGGACCGCCCGCGCCGCCGGCACGAACAGGATCCGCCAGCCGGCGTCGTGCAGCCGCTTGCAGAAGTCGGTCTCGTCCGAGTACACGAAGAAGTCCGGATCGAGCCAGCCCACCTGCTCGGCGGCCTCGCGCCGCACGAGCATCGCGCTCGACTGCACCCAGCCGACCTCACGCGTCTCGGCGCCGCGGCTCTGCACCGCGTAGCGGTCGTGCAGGAAGACCGCCGCGGCGAGCGCCCAGCCTACGTCCGGCAGCCGCCAGGCGCACGCCGTCGGCTCGCCGGCGGAGGTCAGGAGCTGCGCGCCCGCCGCGGCCGCCCGCGGATCGCTCGCGAGCGCGTCCAGGAGGGCACGCGTGGCTCCCTCGCGCAGCTCCGAGTCCTCGTTCAGCAGCAGGCAGTAGCGGCCGCTGGACTCGCGCAGCAGGAGCGAGTCGTTCTCGGCCTTGCCCCGGCGGCGGTCGAGCGCGAACAGGCGCGCGTGGGGGAAGGCCCCGCGCACCGCCTCCGCGGAGCCGTCGCCGGAGGCATTGTCGAGCACTAGCACCTCATGCTTGACCCCGGGTGGGTGGGTCCGCTCGATCGCCGCGAGGCAGGCCAGCAGGTCGTCACGGCCGTTGGTGTTGACGACGCAGTACGAGAGGTTCAGCGCGGCGCCTCCTCGGGCATCGCCAGGGGAGGGGTTGCCGTGCGCTCGTGGCGGCCGACGATCAGCGCGCGGCCTCCTCGAGCACCGCCAGCGCCCGCACGGCCAGCTCGTCGCGGTCGAACTCCCGCTCGGCGAGGGCGCGCGCGTTGCGACCCATGCGCTCGGCCTCCTCCGGATGCTCGCGCAGCCAGGCGATGCCGTCCGCCAGCGCCCGCGCGTCGCCCGCCTTGACGTACAGCCCGGCCTCGTTCTCCTCTACGAGCGACCGCATCCAGCCGTCCATGTTCACGATCGCGGGTCGACCCGCGGCGAACGTGTCGAACAGCTTGTTCGGCGAGTTCGTGGCGAGCACGGGCACGTCCTTGAAGAGCGTCAGGCAGGCGCTCGACCCGGCGGCCAGCTCCGCAACCTCATCCTTGTCCGCGGCCGGGCCCGTGAAGACAACGTTGGGCGGCGCCCCCCGCTCGAGCTCAGCGCGCCGCTTGCCGTCGCCCACCAGCAGGAACTCGACGTCTGGCAAAAGCCGTGCCGCCTCCACCGCCGCGGTGAGGTCGTTGGCCTCGCCCATCGTGCCGAAGTAGCTCACCCGGAAGCGCTCGGGCGGGGAGCCCGGCCGGAACAGGTCGAGGTCGGAGGCGTTCGGCACGAGCGCCACGCGGTCGGCGGGCGCACCGGCTGCCACCATCCCCGCCCGGATGCCCGGCGACAGGGCGATCAGGCGTTCGGCGCGCCGGTAGACGAACCGCTCCACGAAGCGCGCCGCCTGCCGCAGCAGCGGGTTGCGCAGCGCGCCCATCTGGATCGGCGCCTCGGGCCACAGGTCGCGTACCTCCCAGACGAGCGGCGCGCGGCGCAGGGCCGCCACCGCCAGGGCCGGCAGCGCCATCGAGAGCGGGGGCGAGGTGGCGTACACGACATCCGGTCGCGGGCCGCGCAGGGCGGCCGCGGTGGCGGCCAGCGCGAAGCGGGCGAAGGCCAGCATCCGGCGCGGGTAGGGGAGCGAGGTGGCCGTGACGTAGTCCGAGTAGGCGCCGCGAACCGCCACCACCGCGATGCCCTCGACGGTGCTGGTGCCGCGTCCTGCCGCCCCCGCCGCGGTTACGATGCGCACCTCGTGCCCCCGCGCGACGAAGCGGCGCGCGAACTCGTACGACCGCGTGCCCCCCACGCCGGCGCGGGTGACGAAGAACTGGTGCAGGTACAGGATCCGCATTACGCCGATGCCGAACGCTAGCCGTGCCCTGGACGTCGCCGTCGCGGCGACCGTGCTGGCGATCAGCTCTCCGCTGCTTGCCGTCGCGGCCATCGCGATCCGGCTCGAGAGCCGCGGCCCGGTCTTCTACCGGCAGCGGCGGGTGGGCCGGCACGGCGAGCCCTTCGAGCTCTGGAAGCTGCGCACGATGGTCCCGAAGGCCGAGACGATGGGCGCCGGCGTCTACGTCCTCGAGGGCGACCCGCGCATCACGCGCGTGGGCAGGCTGCTGCGCCGCTTCTCGCTCGACGAGCTCCCCAACCTGGTGAACGTGCTGAAGGGCGAGATGGCGATCGTCGGCCCGCGCCCGACCGTGCAGGAGCAGGTGGACCGCTACACCGAGCGCCAGAGACGCCGGCTCGAGGTCAAGCCAGGCATTACGGGCTGGGCGCAGGTGAACGGGCGCACCTCGCTGCCCTGGCCGGAGCGGATCGAGCTGGACGTCTGGTACGTCGAGCACCGCTCGCTGTGGCTGGACGTCAAGATCCTCGCCAAGACCGCGCGCATGCTCGCGACCGGCCACGGCCTGTACAGCCAGGACCTGAAGCAGGGATGGTGACGAGCGACTAGCGCACGCGCAGCGGGATCCAGCCCGTGGAGCCCCGGTCCGTGTCGTCGTCCGACTTCGCCACCACCGAGTAGCGGTAGCGGTCCCGGAAGGCCGCCACGAAGGACGTCTGGAACGCGCCGCGCCTCGCCCGCACGGTCTTCGCGCCCACCTTCCGGTAGCGGCCACCGACGTGTTGCTGCAGCACCAGGCGCAGGAAGCGCTTGCGCGGTCCCACGGTCCCACTGACAGGCACGCTCACCCCGACCCGCGCGCGCCTGCGCGGACGCTCGAGCTCGATCACCGGGTGCAGGCGCAGCAGCAGGCGCGAGGAGAACGCGCCGCGCAGGTCGGGCCGGCCGGGGAAGCGCATCCGCACGTACATGCGCTTGCGCGGCTTCAGGTCCGTGGCGAACGTGCCGTCCGCCGCGCTCACCACCCGCCGCGACGTGACCCAGCGCCCGTCGCCGTTCACCTGCACCTCGACCTGCTGGCCGGCGAGCGGCAATCCGTCCGCGCCCGACAGCAGGCCGGTGACGGGCACCGCCTCACCGAAGCTCACCCGGTAGTCGGCCAGCGCGCCGCTCAGGCGGGTGGCCGTGCTCGGCACGGTGGTGGCCACGCCGCTCCCCACCATGGCGCGCAGCTGGGCGAGCTGGCCGTAGAGGAGCTGGCCGGGGCATGCCGTGCGTCCCGTGTCGCGATGGCCGAGCACGCGCTCCACGGTCACCTGCGCGCCCGCCGCGTACCTCGACGCCGGGCCGCCCGAGCTACGCAGTGTCACAGGGCCGCTGAGCGGCTGCAGGTGCACCTGGAGCTTCCAGCGGATGTAGCGCGCCAGCGCGTCGAGCGTCTGCGGCGTGGCGCCGACGCTCGTGTGGTCGCCGATGCTCGCGATGCCGGCCGTCTCGGAGTTGAACCCCTGGGCCTGCGCGCCGATGACCGGCTGGTCGAGGCCGCCCGCGCGGCCCTCGTACAGCACCCCGTATTTGTCGACGAGCGCGTTGTAGCCGATGTCGTCCCAGCCGTTCGAGTTGCGGTGGTAGCGACATATGGCGAGCACCATCGCCGGGGCCTCGGCGGGGGAGTAATCGTTCAGCGAGACCGTGTGGTGCACGTTCACGGCCTTGACGGTCCCGTAGTCGGCGGGCTCGCGGGGCGGGCAGCCGCTCGCGCCCCACTCTGCGCGGGTGACCACGTCGGGCTGCGGCTCCTGGGCCGCGCGGGCCCGGCGGCGCCGGTCGCCCACGTTCACGAAGTGGATCCGAAGCCCCGGCACCCGGCGGTTCATCCGGTACTGGATCCCGTTCCCCGTGCCCACCCAGAGCGCGTCCGACGCGCGCGCGAACCGCTCGCCACGGCCCGGATCGGGGTTGTGATCGTCGTGCGCCTCGAGCGCGGCCCAGCGGCTCCAGCCGCGGCCGGGCTGCCGCACGCGCACGTCGATGTCGGGCAGCGCGCGGCCGCGCCAGCGCATGCCGAGCAGGTTGAAGCGGTGCTCCGTGGCGAGCTTCGGCGAGACGACGCCCACGCTCGCGGCGCCGACGCTCGCGCGCGGAGCCATCTCGAAGTCGAACGGCTTCGAGGCGACCGCGGCGGCGGGGACGGCAAGCAGGACGCAGAGGGACGCTGCTGCTGAGGCGGGCAGCTTCACTTCGACTGCCAACACGCTGTCAGAGCCGCGGTTGCGGCCTTGCAGGATCCGGTGCAGCGGTTGAACGCTTGGCTACGGAACGGGCTCCGGCCCGTTCGAGCGGTGCTCGTCGCGGAACGTGCGGATGGCGTCCACCACCTCTTCGTTCCAGCGCGGGCAGGCGAGCGTCTGGCCAGTTCCGCCCGGGTCCGGGTCGCGGTTCCACGCGGTGGCTGCCACCACGGGCTTCATGTTCCTGCGCGGCACCAGGACCATCTGGTAGGTGTCCTCGTCGAACAACGCGCGCAGCGTCTGGCGCGCCTCCTCGGGCAGGCTCGGCTTCGCCCACACGATCACGCGACCGTGCTCGAGCGTGTGCACCAGCTCCTCGTCGGTGGGTGCCGTGTGGTAGAGGCCGTCCTCCGCCGGGACCTGGTAGTGGCGCCCGTCGGTCGGTGGGTTGTCGTCGTAGTCGACCCGTTCGTCCAGGGTGGTGGTGTGGTCAGCCACGCCGCTCGCGCGCTCGCTGCGCAGCTCGCAGCGCGCCGCCTCGGCCGCCGCCTCGAGCTCGAACTCGGTCTGCTCCGCCACCTCGCCGCCCTCGGGGAACACGTTGCCGCCGCCCGTGCCCTCGGCGCCGTTGCCGCCTCCGGCCAGCACCACGATCACCGCGATCGCGGCGATGGCGAGCAGTCCGCCCCCGCCGTAGCCGACCAGCCGCTTGCGCCGCTCGGCCGCACGCGCCTCGGCCTCGCGCCGCTCGCGCTCGCGGCGGAGCGCCTCCTTCTCACCCTTCCTTCGGGCCATCGAAACGGAACCTTAGCTACGAGAATGGGCGCCCCGGCGCGCGGACGAAGCCGCCCGCCGCCGCCCTTCGCGACCGGCGCGGCCGCGGAAGCACTCCTCCACGAACACGACGATCTCGTTGGTCAGCCGCTCGGGCGTGAGACGCAGCTCGAGGATCGACGAGGCCTCCACCAGCCGCGCGTTCGGCAGCTCGCGCACGAGCATGTCGGAGTCGGAGAACGGGTGGACCGGATCGCGGTAGTGCCCGATCACAAGTGTCTGCTGGCTCATCTGGCGCCGCTCCTCGGTCGGCGGCGCCACGCGCCCGAAGAACAGCCCCTGCAGCACCGAGGCCGACGGCTTGGGGTCCTGGCTCACCCAGTCGAGCAGCATGTCCGCAAGCAGGAAGCCGCCTCGCGGCACGGCCCGCGCCGCCCGGCCCACGAGGCGCGCCACCGGGGCGCCGAAGGTGAGTCCCACGAGCATCGGCGTGAAGGCGATCGCGCAGCCGAGCAGCGCGTTGTCGAGCACCGGCATCTCGATCATCATGCCCCTCACGCGCTCGGGCGCGGCGGCGGCCGCCTCGAGCGTGGCGTTCGCGCCGAGCGAAGTGCCGCCGATCACGGCCTGCTCCACCTCCACGTCGTCGAGCAGCGCGATCGCCTGCCGGCCGAAGATCGTCATGGAGTAATTGGTCATCTCCGGGGGACGGTCCGAGTCGCCGTGGCCGAGGAGGTCGAGGCACAGCACGCGATGGCCGCGCTCGGCGAGCTTCTCCGCCAGCGGTCCGTGCATCTGCCGCGAGAACAGCAGCCCGGGCAGCAGGACGACCACGTGCTGCCCCTCGCCGTAATCGTCGTAAACGAGCCGGTGGCCCTCGAACTCGAAATCGCGGGTCGCGGGCTCCATGCGAGTGGGACAGCCTACTGGTCGCACGGGGGTTGCGGCGCGGATTAGCATGCCCGTAGGAGAGGTGAGCAACCGAGGGAGGTCAGATGAGTGCGTCCGTGCGCCTCGAGGTCACGGTGAACGGCGAGAGGCACGTGTCGGAGGTCGAACCGAGGTTGCTGTTGGTCCACTACCTGCGCGACGAGCTCGGCCTGACGGGCACCCATGTCGGCTGTGACACATCGAACTGCGGCGCCTGCACGGTTCACCTGAACGGCGACGCGGTCAAGAGCTGCACGGTGCTCGCCGTACAGGCCGACGGCGCCGAGGTCACGACGATCGAGGGGATCGGCCAGGAGGGCGCGCTCCACCCGCTGCAGGAGGCGTTCTGGGAGCACCACGGCCTCCAGTGCGGCTACTGCACGCCGGGGATGATCATGGCGGCGGCGGACCTGCTGGCCCGCAACCCGGAACCCGGCGAGCACGAGATCCGAGACGCGCTGGCCGGCAACCTGTGCCGCTGCACGGGCTACCAGAACATCGTCAAGGCGGTGCAGGCCGCCGCCGCGCAGTCGCGCGGCGGCCAAGGGCAGCCGGCCAGGGAGGAGGTGACGGTCTGATGGGCGTTCCCGGCGGTGAGACAGCCGAGCGCACCGAGCCCGGCGGCAACGGCTTCGTCGGCCAGGCGCTCAGGCGCAAGGAGGATCCCCGCCTGATCACCGGGCGGGCGACCTACACCGACGACATGGTGCTCCCCGGCACCCTGTACGCCGCGATCGTGCGGTCGCCGGAGGCGCACGCCCGGATCCTCTCGATCGACACGGCGGCCGCCCGCGAGCTGCAGGGCGTCGAGGCGGTCTTTACCGGCGAGGATCTCGCCGACTTGGCGGCCCCCTGCCCGATGGTGTGGGCGCCGCCGGGCGTGGAGGTGCACGTGCCCGACCACTGGCCGCTCGCTCGCGGCAAGGTCGGCTACGTCGGCCAGCCGGTCGCGGTCGTGCTGGGGCGCGACAAGTACGGGGTGGTCGACGCCGCCGAGCAGGTCATGGTCGAGTACGACTCGCTGCCCGTGGTCACCGACCCCGAGCAGGCGCTCGAGGAGGGCGCCCCGATCATCCATGAGGAGTACGGCACCAACAAGGTGTTCGAGTGGTCACTGCCGGGAGGCGACATCGAGGCCGCCTTCCGCGACGCGGACGTGGTGGTGGAGAAGCGCATCGTCAATCACCGCACCGCGGGCGCGGCGATCGAGCCGCGCAGCGCGCTGGCCGAGTGGCGCGAGGGCAAGCTGACCCTTTGGAGCGCCACCCAGATCCCCCACATCTGCCGCGTCATCCTGTCCATCCAGCTCGGGCTGACCGAGGACAAGATCCGCGTGGTGGCGCCCGAGGTGGGCGGCGGCTTCGGCTCCAAGCTACAGGTCTACGGCGAGGAGGTGCTCGTCTGCTGGTGCGCCCGCAAGCTCGGGAAGCCGGTGAAGTGGACTGCCACGCGTTCCGAGGAGATGGCGACCACGCACCACGGGCGCGACCAGATCGACTACGTGCGGATCGGAGCCAAGCGCGACGGGACCGTCACGGGCATCCACGCGAAGATCATCCAGGACTGCGGCTCCTACCACCTGATCGAGGGGCCGGTCATCCCGACGTTCAGCGCCTGCGTGATCAGCGGCTGCTACGACTTCCCCGCCGTTCAGACGGACATCGTCGGCGTGTTCACGAACAAGTTCACGACCGACGCGATCCGCGGCGCGGGACGTCCCGAGGCGACCCACATGATCGAGCTCACGATGGACGAGCTCGCGCGGGAGCTCGACATGGACCCACTGGAGCTGCGACGCAAGAACTTCATCAAGGAGTTCCCGAACGAGCGGCCCCACGGGTTCATCTACGACTCCGGCGACTACGACGCGACGCTCGATCGCTGCCTGGAGATGCTCGACCTCGAGGCCTTCCGCCGGGAGCAGGCCGAGCTGCGCGAGCGCGGCGTCTACCGCGGCGTGGGATTCTCGACCTACGTCGAGATCTGCGGGCTCGGGCCGTCGCGCGCGCTGGGCCCGGACGGCTGGGGCATGCAGGGCGGCTACTTCGAGTCGGCCCAGGTCCGCGTGCATCCGACCGGCTCGGTCACCGCGTACACGGGCACTTCGCCGCACGGGCAGGGCCACGAGACCGGCTTCGCGCAGATCGTGGCGGACCGGCTCGGCGTGACGCCCGACGTGGTCGACGTGATTCACGGCGACACCAGCACCGGCCCCTTCGGCAAGAACACCTACGGCTCGCGGTCGCTGGCCGTGGGCGGCGAGGCGATCGCCCGCGCGGCCGAGAAGGTGCAGGCCAAGGCCAAGCGGATCGTGGCGCACAAGCTCGAGGCGGCGCCGGAGGACATCGAGCTCGTCGACGGCCGCTATCAGGTGCGCGGCTCGCCCGACAAGGCGATGACGATCGCCGACGTGGCCGGCGAGGCGTACATCCCCGCCGACCTGCCCGAGGGCATGGAGGCCGGGCTGGACGAGATGTGCTTCTACGACCCGGACAACTTCGTCTGGCCGTTCGGAGCGCACGCCTGCATCTCGGAGGTGGACGCGGAGACCGGCCGGGTGGACATCGTGCGCTACGTCTGCGTGGACGACTGCGGACCGGCGATCAACCCGCTGCTGATCGACGGCCAGATCCACGGCGGGATCGTGCACGCCGTCGGGCAGGCGCTCTATGAGCAGGTCGTCTACGACGAGGAAGGTCAGCTCGTGACCGGTACGTTCGTGGACTACGCGCTGCCGAGTGCGGCGGACGTGCCCAGCTTCGAGACCGACCGCACCGAGACGCCGTCGCCCACCAACACGCTCGGCGTCAAGGGGGTGGGCGAGGCGGCGACGATCGCCTGCTCGCCGGCCGTGGTCGCCTCGGTGCTGGACGCGCTGCGGCCGCTCGGCGTGACGTCGATCGACATGCCGCTCACCCCGATGCGGGTCTGGCAGGCGATCCAGGCGGCCCAGGGGCGCGGGGACGGGCCCGCGGCCACGGAGCAGGGCCGCACCCTCGATGAGCACGGCGGCGGAGCCGCCGGCTCGGGCCCGACCGGCCCGGAGGAAGGAGGTGCGTCGTGATCCCCGCCGACTTCGAATACGTCGCCCCCGAGTCCGTCGACGAGGCGGTCGCCGCGCTGCGCGAGGGTGGCGAGGACGCCAAGCTGCTAGCCGGCGGCCACTCCCTGCTGCCGCTGATGAAGCTGCGGCTGGCGGCGCCCAGGCTGCTGGTGGACCTGCGCCGTGTGGGGCTGACCGGTATCGAGCGCGAGGACGGCGCCTTCCGGATCGGTGCCATGACCACCCACCACCAGGTGGCCACCGCGGGGCTCGGTCTCGCCTCGGCGGCGGCGGCCACGATCGCGGACCAACAGGTGCGAAACCGCGGCACGATCGGCGGCTCGCTGGCGCACGGCGACACGGCGGCCGACATGCCCGCCGTCCTGCTCGCCTGCGAGGGGGAGGTCACCGCGCGCGGCCCGGGCGGCGAGCGCACGATCCCGGCGGCCGAGCTGGTCCGGGATTACCTCACCACGGCGCTCGAGCCGGACGAGGTGCTCACCGAGGTGCGGCTGCCGGGGATGGACGGTTACGGCTTCGCCTACGAGAAGTTCAACCGCCGCGTGGAGGACTGGGCGATGGTCGGGGTCTGCGCGCTCGTTCGCAAGGCGCCGGACGGCTCGTGCGAGGACGTGCGGATCGGTCTCACCCACATGGGTGCCACGCCCCTGCGCGCGAGTGCGGCGGAGGACGCGCTGCGCGGCGGGCCGCTCGACGCCGGGGCGATCGAGCGCGCCGCCGAGCAAGCCGCCGAGGGCACCAGCCCGCCGGCCGACCTCAATGCCACGGCCGACTACAAGCGCCACCTGGCGCGCGTGCTGACACGCAGGGCCCTGGGGGCGGCCGCCGGGACGTGAGGCTCGATAGCCCAGTAGCCGTACGCGAGGCCCTGGCCGGGGAGCGCTACCTCGCCGACCGGGGCCTCTCGACTGCCGTCTACCTCGCCCTCACGCTGGAGCAGCCGCTGCTGGTGGAGGGCGAGGCCGGGGTGGGCAAGACCGAGGTGGCCAAGGCGCTGGCCGGGGTGACCGGCGCGCGCCTGATACGGCTCCAGTGCCACGAGGGCATCGACCTGCATCACGCCCTCTACGACTGGGACTACCCGCGCCAGCTGCTGCACCTGCGCGCGGCGGATGCGGTCGGTGCGCACCCGGCCGAGCCGGGTGCTTCCGCAAGGCCGGACGAGCCGCTCTACTCGGAGCGGTTCCTGCTGCGCCGGCCTCTGCTCGAGGCGCTGCAGGCCAGCGAGCCGGTAGTGCTCCTGATCGACGAGGTGGATCGCGCCGACGACGAGTTCGAGGCCTTCCTGCTCGAGTTCCTGTCCGACTTCCAGGTCTCGATCCCCGAGCTCGGGACCGTCGCCGCCGCGCGCCGACCGCATGTGGTGATCACCTCGAACCGCACGCGCGAGCTGCACGACGCGCTGAAGCGCCGCTGCTTGTACCACTGGATCGACTACCCGGCGCCCGAGCGCGAGGCGGAGATCGTGCGCGCGCGGCTGCCGGGCGTGCCGGACGCGATCGCCGACCGGGTCTGCGCGGCGATTGCGCGGCTCCGCGGCGAGGACCTTTACAAGCTGCCAGGGGTCGGCGAGACCATCGCCTGGGCCCAGGCGCTGCTCGCGCTCGACGATTCCGACCTGGAGGCGACGCTCGGCGTGGTCCTCAAGGTGCGCGAGGACATCGAGCAGGTGCGCGAGAGCGGGGTGCTCCAGGGTGCGTGAGGGGCAGGACCACCGCGCAGCCGCGCGCTTCGGACTCGGCGCCCGGCTCACTGCGCGGCTGACGCTGCTTGCAGCCTCGCTGCGCGCCGCCGGCGTGCGCGTCGGCGTGGGCGAGCTGCTGGCCGCCCACAAGGCGCTCGCGGCAATCGACCCGGTGGACCGCGAGGCCGCCTACTTCGCGCTGCGCACCACGCTCTGCTCGCGCCACGACGACTTCGCCGCCTTCGACGCCGCCTTTGCCGAGTGGTTTGCGCGCCCGGCCCCACCGCCGCCGGAGGTCCAGCCGGCGCTCACCGAGGCAGCCAGCCTGGCGCTGCCCCGCACGGGGGTGGCGGCCCCGCGCGGCACGCCGGCGCCCACGCCCGAGGTCGAGGTCGTGCCGGCCGCCTGGTCGGACGTCGAGCTCCTGCGCGACAAGGACTTCGCGGACTACACCGACGAGGAGCGCCGTCGCGTCCGTCGGGCCATCCGCGCGCTGGCGGCCACCGCGCCCGCGCGCCCCAGCCGGCGCACGCGTGCGGCGCGCCGTCGCGGGGCGC
>DASZJZ010000110.1:0-7612 GCA_035947555.1 Thermoleophilaceae bacterium
CCGACATCGAGTGGGTCGGGGTGAACGACATCACCGACACGAAGACGCTCGCCCATCTCCTCAAGTACGACACCATCCTGGGCCCGTTCAAGGGCGAGATCGAGCACACCGAGGACGGCCTCGTCGTGGACGGCGACGAGCTGCGGGTGTTCGCCGAGCGCGACCCCGCCGCGCTGCCGTGGGGCGACCTCGGGGCCGACGTGGTGATCGAGTCGACCGGCCTGTTCACCAAGCGCGACGACGCCGCCAAGCACCTCGATGCAGGCGCCAAGAAGGTGATCATCACCGCGCCCGCCAGCGAGCCCGATGTGACGCTGGCACTCGGCGTGAACGACGACGCCTACGACCCGCAGCAGCACCACGTGATCTCGAACGCGTCCTGCACGACCAACTGCCTCGCCCCGGTGGCCAAGGTGCTCAACGAGGCCGTGGGGATCGAACGCGGGATCATGACGACGATCCACGCCTACACCGCGGACCAGCGCCTGCAGGACGCGCCCCACAAGGACCTGCGCCGGGCCCGGGCGGCGGCCGCCAACCTCGTGCCCACCTCGACCGGCGCGGCGAAGGCGATCGGCCTCGTGGTGCCCGAGCTCGACGGCAAGCTGAACGGCATCGCCGTGCGGGCGCCGGTGATCACCGGCTCGGTGATCGACCTGGTCTGCGAGGTCAGCCGCTCGACCACCAAGGAGGAGGTCAACGAGGCCTTCGCGGGACGCGCCGACAGCGGCTCGCTGGAGGGAATCCTCAAGTACAACGAGGACCCGATCGTGTCGAGCGACATCGTCAGCTCGCCGTACTCCTCGATCTTCGACGCGCCGCTGACGATGGTGATCGACGAGAAGCTCGTGAAGGTCGTGGCCTGGTACGACAACGAGTGGGGCTACTCGAACCGCGTGGTGGACCTCGCGCAGCGCGTGCTGGCTGGAGCGCCGGTTGCCTAGCAACCCGACGACGGCGTTCGGGAAGCGCACGGTCCGGGATCTCGAGGTCTCAGCAGGCGAGCGGGTTCTCGCCCGGGTGGACTTCAACGTGCCGCTCGAAGGGGGGCGCGTGGCCGACGACGCGCGGATCCGGGCCGCCCTCCCGACGATCGAGCTGCTGCTCGACCGCGGGGCCGCGCTGATCCTCTGCTCGCACCTGGGGCGGCCGAAGGGGCGCGATCCGGAGACCTCGCTGCAGCCGGTCTCCGACCGCCTCGGCGAGTTCGTGGACGCTCCGGTGCACCAGGCGCCCGAGGTGATCGGCCCGGAGGTGAGGCGCGGCGCGGAGCGGCTGAGCGCGGGCGACGTGCTCGTGCTCGAGAACACGCGTTGGGAGCGGGGCGAGACCGAGAACGACCCGGGGCTGGCGAAGGAGCTCGCCTCGCTCGCGGAGGCCTACGTGAACGACGCCTTCGGCGCCGCGCACCGGGCCCACGCCTCGACGGTCGGAGTGAGCGAGCACCTGCGTCCGGCGGTGGCCGGCCTCCTGCTCCAGCGCGAGGTGACCGTGCTCCGCTCGATCGTGGAGGCGCCCGACCGGCCGCTCGTGGTGGTGCTGGGCGGCGCGAAGGTGACCGACAAGATCGCGCTGATCGACACCTTCCTCGACAAGGCCGACACGCTCCTGATCGGCGGCGCCATGTGCTTCAGCTTCTTCCGCGCCCAGGGCAAGCCGACCGGCGACTCGCTGGTCGAGGAGGAGGGCGTGGAGCTGGCGCGGCGGGCGCTCGACAAGGCCGAGGCGTCCCGCTGCAACCTGCTCCTGCCGATCGACCTCGCGCTGGGCGACCGCTTCGACACGGAGGCCGAGCGCCGCGTTGAGGAGAGCACCGACGTGCCGGACGGGTGGATGGGGCTCGACGTCGGGCCGCGCACCGCGGAGCTGTACGGCGAGGAGGTCGCGCGCGCCGGCACGGTGTTCTGGAACGGCCCGATGGGGGCGTTCGAGCTGGAACCGTTCGCCGACGGCACGCGCGCCCTGGCCGAAGCGGTGGCGCGCGCTCCCGGCACCACCGTGGTGGGCGGCGGCGACTCGGCGGCGGCGCTCGCGGAGTTCGGGCTCGACGACGAAGTGGATCACCTCTCCACCGGCGGCGGCGCCGCACTCGAGCTGCTCGAGGGGAAGGAACTGCCCGGGGTGGAGGCCCTGGATGACGCCTGACCGGCGGCCGTTCATCGCCGGCAACTGGAAGCTGTGGGGAACCCGCGCCCAGGCCGCCGAGTACTGCGAGCGGCTGCTCGAGCTGCTGCCGGACGAGTCGCGCCGGCCTGCCGACGTGGGGGTGTGCGCACCCTTCACCGCGCTCGACGTGTGCGTGGAGAAGCTTGGCGGCAGCGGCGTGATGGTGCTCGCGCAGAACATGAACGCCGAGGAGAGCGGCGCGTTCACGGGCGAGGTTTCGGCGCAGATGCTCACCGAGCTGGGGGTCGACGGCGTCGTGCTCGGCCACTCGGAGCGGCGCCAGTACAACGCGGAGACCGACCGTGCGCTGCAGCAGAAGGTGCCGGCCGCGCTGGCCGCCGGGCTGCAGCCGATCCTGTGCGTAGGGGAGACCGAGGACGAGCGCGAGCGTGGCGAGACCCAGCGCAAGCTGCGTCATCAGGTCCAGGAGGGTCTCGACAAGGTGCCGGACGAGCGGCTGAGCGAGGTGACCATCGCGTACGAGCCGATCTGGGCGATCGGAACGGGGCGCGTGGCCACTCCCGAGATCGCCCAGGACGCCATCGCCTTCGTGCGCGCCCTGGTGAGCGATCGCTCGCAACAGGCGGGGGAGGAGGTGCGCGTGCAGTACGGCGGCAGCGTGAAGCCCGACAACGCGGCCGAGATCCTGGCCCAGCCGGACGTGGACGGCGCCCTCGTGGGCGGAGCGAGCCTCGACCCGGAGGGGTTCGTGCGCATCGTGGCCGCTGCCCAGCCGTGAGACCGACGGTCCTGGTGGTGCTGGACGGCTGGGGCTTGGCGGAGCCCGGGCCCGGAAACGCCGTCTCGCTCGCCGACACGCCGGTCTTCGACGAGCTCTGGGAGCGCTGGCCGACCACCACGCTGACCGCGTGGGGCCCCGCGGTGGGGCTCCCCGAGGGGCAGATGGGGAACTCCGAGGTCGGCCACCTCAACCTTGGGGCGGGGGCGATCGTGAAGCAGGACCTGCTGCGCATCGACGAGGCGATCGAGGACGGCTCGTTCTTCGAGAACGAGGTGCTGCGGGAGGCGTGCGACACGGGGCGGCTGCACCTGCTCGGGCTCGTCTCGGCGGGAGGCGTGCACGCGAGCACGGAGCACCTGAAGGCGGTGGTGAGGCTGGCGGCCAACCACGGCGTGAAGGACATCGTCATACACGTCTTCACGGACGGCCGCGACACCAACCCGGACTCCGGCGCCGGCTATGTCGCCAAGCTCGAGGCCGAGCTGCCGGGGAATGCGCGGGTGGCGTCGGTCACCGGCCGCTACTACGCCATGGACCGCGACCGGCGCTGGGACCGCACCGAGCTGACCCGTGACGCCCTGGTCGACGGCGAGGCCGAGTTCACGGCAGAAAGCGGGGAGGCGGCGGTGCGCGCCGCGTACGAGCGCGACGAGACGGACGAGTTCATCAAGCCGACGCTCGTGGGGGAGGAGGGCCGGATCCGCCCTGGCGACAGCGTGATCTTCTTCAACTTCCGCCCGGACCGGGCGCGCCAGCTGACGGAGGCGCTGTCGAAGAACGTGGCCGACCTGCGCATCACCACGCTCACCGAGTACCGGGAGGAATGGGACTATCCGGTGGCCTTCCCGCAGGAGCGGCCGGCCGTGACGCTGGCGAGCACGTTGGCGTCGCGCGGCCTGACGCAGCTGCACGTGGCGGAGACCGAGAAGTACGCGCACGTGACGTATTTCTTCAACGGCGGCGAAGAGGAGCCGTTCGAGGGCGAGGACCGCTGCCTCGTCGACTCACCGCGCGACGTCCCGACCTACGACCACAAACCGGAGATGTCGGCGAGGGACGCCACCGACGCCTTCGTCGAGCGCTGGTCTGGGGGTGACTACGCGTTCGGGATCATCAACTACGCGAACCCCGACATGGTCGGGCACACGGGCGTGATCGAGGCTGCGGTGAAGGCCGTCGAGACCGTCGACGAGTGCCTCGGGCGGCTGGTCGAGACGGTCGGGGACGGCGGCGGGGTGTGCCTCATCACCGCGGACCACGGGAACGCGGACAACATGCTGGAGCCCGACGGCAGCCCGAACACGGCCCATTCGATGAACCCTGTCCCGGTGATCGTCACCGCCGAGGCCGGCCCGCTGCGCAAGGGCGGCATCCTGGCCGACGTGGCGCCCACCCTGCTGGCGCTCATGGGGTCAGGTGCTCCCCCAGAGATGAGTGGAGAAAACTTGATAACCGCGGACTGAGGTTTTATACTGGCGCGCAGACAGTGTAGGCAGTTTGGATGGGGAGGTTCAGATATGGCTCTTGTCGTCAACCCTCAGCCGTTCACCCGTGACGTGGATCGCCTCTTCGACGCCTTCTTCGGCGGCGAGCGCGAGTCGCGCCGCTGGGTCCCCGCGATGGACCTCGTCGAGGCCGAGGACCACTTCCTGCTGAAGGCCGACCTGCCCGGTCTCGCCGAGGGCGACGTATCGATCGAGGTGCAGGACGGCACGCTCACCATCAGCGGCGAGCGCAAGGCCGAGCACGAGTCGAGTGAGCGCGGCTGGTACCGGATCGAGCGGGCCTTCGGCAGCTTCAGCCGGTCGCTGACGCTTCCCGACGGGGTCAACGCCGACGGCATCTCCGCCGAGTTCGACCGGGGCGTGCTCCAGGTGCGCATCCCGAAGCCCGAGGAGCGCAAGCCGCGCCGGGTGGAGATCAAGGCGAGCGGATCGGGCGAGAACGGCGGCGCGCCGGCCGTGGAGGGCAGCGCCACGGAGGCATAGGCCGCCTCCACAACTGCAGCACGTGGGGGCCGCCGGTCGGGGCGGCCCCTGTCCTTTGGCGCGTAGGCTCTTTCGCCGTGCCGCCGGACCACTTCGAGATCGCCGCCCGCCACGGTTCGGCCCGGGCCGGTGTGATCCACACCTCTCACGGCGACGTCCGCACCCCGGCCTTCGTCCCCCTTGCCTCCACCGCCACCGTCAAATCGCTGCATTCCGCCGAGGTGGCCGAGCTCGGCTACGACATGGTGCTCGGCAACACCTTCCACCTCTTCATCCAGCCGGGCCCCGCCCACATCCGCGAGATGGGCGGCCTGCACGAGTTCATGGGCTGGCGCCGGGCGATCGTCACCGACTCCGGCGGCTACCAGGTCTTCTCCATGGGCCACGGCTCCGTGGCCGAGGAGATCAAGCGCCGGAGGGAGCGCCCCCGCTCGATGATCGTCTCGATCGAGGAGGAGGGGGTGCGCTTCCGCTCCTACCTCGACGGGGTCGAGCGCTTCATGGGCCCCGAGACCTCCATGGAGGTCCAGGCCGCGCTCGGCTCCGACATCGCGCTCGCCTTCGACGAGTGCACTCCCTTTCACGTGGAGCGCGACTACACGGCGAGCTCCATGGAGCGCACCCACCGCTGGCTCGATCGCTGCATCCGCTGGCACGCCGAGCACGCGCCCGCCGGGCAGCTGCTCTACGGGATCGTCCAGGGCGGCGTGTACGAGGACCTGCGCGAGGAGTCGACGGCCTACGTCGTCGACTCCGGCACGCCGGGGATCGCGATCGGCGGCTCGCTCGGGCAGGAGAAGGAGCAGATGCGCGAGGTCGTCGGGTGGTCGCTCGCCGCGCTCCCCGAGGACCGTCCGCGTCACCTGCTCGGGATCGGCGACGTGGACGACATCGTCCACGCCGTGGCCGCGGGGGTCGACAGCTTCGATTGCGCCACGCCCACCCGGCTGGCCCGGCATGGGACGGCGCTGGTCCACGATCCGGCCGCGCGCTGGCGGCTCGACCTCGCCAAGGGCGCCCACCGCTCCTCGCGCGAGCCGATCGATCCCGACTGCCCCTGCCCCGCCTGCCGCGAGCACACCCGCGGCTACCTCCACTACCTGATTCGCGCGGGCGAGCTCACCGCCAAGCGGCTCGTCACGCTCCACAACCTGACCTTCATGGAGCGCCTGATGCGGGGTCTGCGCGACGCGATCCTGGCCGGTGAGCTGGACACGCATGCGCGGGCCATCCTGGACGGGGCGACCCGCACCCCGTGAGCGTCCCCTACTGGCTCGACGAGCCGTACGACCCGCGCCCGCCGCTCGCCGGCGACATCGAGGTGGAGGCGTGCGTGATCGGCGCCGGTGTGGCCGGCCTCTCCTGTGCGCGGCGGCTGGCCGCCCACGACATCGAAGCGATGGTCCTCGAGCGGGACACGGTCGCGGGCGGGGCGAGCGGCCGCAACGGAGGCTTCCTGATCGCCGGCCTGGCCCCGTTCCACAACGACGCGGTCGAGTTGTACGGGCGCGACTACGCCCGGCGCGTCTACGCGCGCACCCTCGAGGCACAGCAGGAGATGTACGAGCTGGCGGTCGAGCTGGGCGTGGGCGACGCCGTCCGGAAGGTGGGCTCCCTGCGCGTGTCGTCGTCGGAGGACGAGGCCGAGCATGTGCGCCGGCACGTGGAGGCGCTGCGCGAGGACGGCTTCCCGGGAGAGCTGCTCGAGCACGACGAGCTGCCACCGGCGCTCCGGCGAAGCGGCTGGAACGCCTGTCTCACGGAGGACGACGGCTCCCTGCACCCCGCCCGCTGGATCCGCGCGCTGGCCGCCGACGCGGAGCGCGCGGGGGTGCGGATCCGCGAAGGGTCGGCCGTCCGCGCGCCCGTGAACGCGCCTAGGGAGGGTCCGGTGGAGGTCGCGGCGGGCGCGAGCGCCGCGCCGCTGAGCGCGCCGGGCGGGCACGCCACACCGGCAGGCACGCCCGTCAAGAGCGCCGTGGCCGTTGCCGGCATCGTCCGCGCCCGCCAAGTCATCGTCGCCGCCGACGGCGCTCTCCCCGCGCTCGTCCCCGGGTACGCCGGCCGGGTCCGGGCCCGGCGCCTGCATATGGTCGCCACCGAGCCGCTCGCCGAGCGCATCGTCGACCAGCTCGTCTATGCCCGCTGGGGCTATGAGTACTTCCAGCAGCGCCCCGACGGCCGCATCCTCGCCGGCGGCTTCGGCGACCTCGACGGCGACGCCTCCTACACCGGCAGCGGCCAGGGCGACCCGCGGATCTGGGACCGGATCGAGCGCTACCTCCGCGAGGACATCGGCGTTCAGGCGCAGATCACGCACCGCTGGACGGGCACGGTCGGGTACACCGAGGACCGGCGGCCCGTCGTGGGCCGGGTGGCGGGTCGCCCGAACCTATGGGTCGCCGGCGGCTACTCCGGCACCGGCAACATCCCGGGCTTCCTGGCGGGGCAGGAGCTGGCCGACAGGATCGCCGGCACCGCCGGCGATCCGCTCTTCTAGGGCTACTGCGAGTTCTCCTGGATGAAGTTGCGCAGCTCGTCGATCTGCCGCTCCACGTCCCCCTCCTCGATCGGCGAGACGCCCGAGCCGCCGTCGCTCGTGGCGAGGATCGCGAGGCCCACGGCGGCGATCGCCGCCACCACCAGCAGCAGCGCGACGAAGGTGGCAGTGCGCCGCCTGCGGGCCGCGCGCGCGGCCGCGCGGCGGTCCTGGCGC
>DASZJZ010000111.1:0-11491 GCA_035947555.1 Thermoleophilaceae bacterium
GGACTCGGCCGTGGGAGCACCGACCGCGATCGTCATCGCGCCGGCCCGGTGTCGCCCTCGGCTTCGATCTGCTCCTTGCGGACCTCCTCGGAGATCTCCGCCTCGTCGGTGTGGGTCTCCTTGTCCATCCGCACCCGCTCGCGCGGCACCGCGCGCTTCTCGACCACCGGCTCCTCCGCGTGCAGCACCACCTCGTGCTCCTCCTCGGAGATCTCAGGCCCGTCCAGCGCCCGATCGACGTTGGCGTCGGTGATCGGCTCGCGCTCGACGCGCACCTCCTCGCGCTGCACGGGCACCGTCTGCTGCACCTGCTCGGTCACCACGTACTTGCGCAACCGCGCCCGCCCACGCTCGCGCTGCGCCGTGCCGACCCGCAGCTCCTCCTCGGAGCGCGTCATCGCCTCGTCGGTCGTCGGACCACTCACGTCCTCGCCGACAGGGCCCCGACCTGCCCCGGCCGACGCCGTCTCACCGTTCCCGGTCGCGGTGACCGAGCCCTCGGTTGTGTATTCGACGCCGTAGTGGCGAAAGAGCTCGGCCTCCTCCTGCTCGGAGAGCTCCTGGTCCGGGTCCATCTTCGGCGCGTCCTTGACCTGCTGCGCGTCCACCTGGACCACAACGTCCTCGCCCTGCGGCGAAGCGCCGGAGATCGGCACGAACGAGGACTTGGTGCCGAACAGCCCGGTGTGGACCAGCGCCCACTCCGGCCTGTCACTCTCGCGGTCGAAATACAGCGAGTCGATCTTGCCGATCTTGTTGCCGTTGCGGTCCTTCAGGGTCCGCCCCTGCCAGTCGTATGCCTCGGTCATGTTGGTCGTCACAGTTGCTCCTCCGTTCTGGTTGGCTAGTCACTGGTGCCCGCGTGACAAGCCCTCAGTTGTGGGCGTCAAGGGTTTGTCCATGGGTACTCGGAGACAGGCCATGGACGAACGCTCTGGACTCCGCATCGGCGAGCTCAGCTACCGGGTCGGGGTGAGTCCCGACCTGCTGCGGGCGTGGGAAAGGCGCTACGGCCTGCTGCGCCCGGGCCGCTCCGAGAGCGGGTACCGCCTGTACACCGAGCGCGACGAGTGGCGCGTACGGCTCATGCTGGAGAAGCTGCGAAGCGGATTGTCGACGGCCGAGGCGGCGTCCGTCATAGCCGCGATGGAGCGCGAGAGCGAGCTGCCCAACGGCGCCATCGAGACCCCGCTGGAGCTCGCCGAGCGCCTGGGAGCCGCCCTCGAGAGCTTCGACGAGGACGGCGCCCACGAGTTGCTCGACCGGCTGCTCGGCCTCCACGGGCTGGAACGCGCGATCCGGGACGCTTTGATCCCCTACCTCAGGACGCTCGGCGAGCGCTGGGCGCGGCGGGAGGTGACCGTCGGGCAGGAGCACTTCGCCAGCCGCCTGCTGGAGGGACGGCTGCTCGCCCTCGCGCGCGGGTGGAACAAAGGGCCGGGCCGGCGGGCGGTGCTGGCGTGCCCGTCCGGCGAGCAGCACACTCTTCCGCTCGTCTGCTTCGGGCTCGTCCTCCGCACGCGCGGGTGGCGGAACATCTACCTCGGGGCGGACACACCTGTGAGCACGGTCCACATGGCGGCGGACACCGTCGACGCGGACGTGGTCGTGCTCTCGGCCGCGGCCAGCGACCGGTTCGCGCCGATCGAGAGGCAGCTCAGGGGCCTGGCCCGCGTCCGTCCGCTGATGCTGGCCGGCGGCGGCGCGACGCCGGAGTTGGCGGCAGAGCTCGACCTCGAGTGCCTGACCGACGATCCGGCGACCGCTGCCGAGGCGATCTCCCGCCGCTTCGCGGCGAGGTCATGATCCCCGTCTGAGGTAGGTTCGCGCGCGTTGTACGTCTCGCTGTCACGGCTCCGTGTCCCCGAGGATCGCGCACCCGAGCTCGTCACGGCGTTCCGGCGCCGCGCGCATCTGGTGGAGGAGGCCGACGGGTTCGTGGACCTTCAGGTGTGGCAGTCCGATAGAGACCCCGGCGAGCTGGTGATGATCAGCCGCTGGCGGGATCGCGCGGCCTTCAAGGCCTATATGAAGAGCGAGCGCCACCGCATCTCGCACGAGCGCATCGATCCGGACCTGGACCGGGCGATCCGTCTCGAGCGACTCGAGCACATGCACACCTACGAGGTGGTCGCCGAGTGACCGAGCCGCCGAGCGGGCGGCCGCCGCCGGTCAGCGTCGAGCTGCGCGGCGGGGAGAGGCTCGACCTCAGGGCGCTGGCCGAGGAGATCTGCCGCCGCTACGACGCCGAGTTCCAAGACGAGCGGGAGCGGTACGGGGAGGCCGGCATGGCCTGGTGCATCCACGACAACCAGCACATCCTCAACTGGGCGGCGATCGAAGCGAACGGCTACGGCGGCTTCGAGCGCCAGCTCACCTGGCTGGCCGGTGTCCTCGAGGCGCGGGACTTCCCGCTCGACCGGCTGGCGCGCGACCTCGAGATCGCGGCGGAGGTCGTAGACCAGGAGGCCGGCCGCGAGCCGGTCCTCGCGAAGACCCTCACGGACGGGGCGCGCATGGTGCGATCGCGACGGAGCTTCCTGTGAGGGTGACCGGGTAGTTCCGGGCGTCCGGCTCGCGTGCCGCGGACGCGCTGGGCCCGCGAATAGCCTCTGGCCGTCTTGCCGCGCGTGCCGGAAAGCCTCGACCTCCTGCGCCTGCGCGACTACCGGCTGCTGTTTCTGGGCCACACGATTTCGGTCTTCGGCGACCGGATGCTCAACGTCGCGCTTGCCTTCGCCGTGCTCGAGGTCGGCGGCTCGGCGGCGGCGGTCGGTTTGGTGCTCGCCTGCCGGACGCTGCCGCTGGCGGCGACCGTGCTGATCGGCGGCGTGATCGCCGACAGGAGCTCCCGGCGGGCGGTGATGATCGCCGCCGACCTCGCGCGAGTCGTAAGCCAGGCGACGATGGCCGCCCTGCTGATCGCCGGAAGCGCGGAGGTCTGGATGCTGGCCGCGCTGGCCGGCCTGACCGGCGCGGCCACCGGCTTCTTCTATCCGGCCGCGACGGGCCTGTTGCCCCAGGTCGTCCCTGCCGAGCAGCTACAGCCGGCAAACGCACTGAAGGCATCGGCGGCCTCGGCCAGCGAGATCGCAGGGCCGCTGGCCGGCGGCCTGCTCGTCGCCGCCGCGGGACCCGGATGGGCGATCGCGCTCGACGCCGGTACGTTCGCGTTCAGTGCCGCGTGCCTCGCGCTGCTGCACGTCCCCCGGCGCCAACGGCCCGAGGCAGCCACCTTCTTGAACGATCTGCGCCGCGGCTGGAGCGCCTTCACCGCTCGCACCTGGGTGTGGACCTTCGTCGTCTACTTCGCGATCACGAACGTCTTCTGGGGAGCATGGACCGCGCTCGGGCCGGTCGTCGCCGACCGCGACCTCGGCGGAGCAGCGGCCTGGGGCACCGTGCTCGCCGCGCTTGGCCTCGGCGCGCTGAGCGGCAGCCTGCTGGCAACTCGGGCGACGCCGCGCAGACCGCTCGTCCACGTGGCGCTGATGGAGGGCCTCTTCGCGATCCAGCTGGCCTTCCTGGCCGCCGTGTCGTCGGTCCCCCTCCTGGCCATCGGAGCATTCATCTCCGGCGCGGGGATGACGCTCGGGATGACGGTCTGGGAATCGACCCTCCAACGGCACATCCCCGACGAATCGCTCTCGCGGGTTACGAGCTACGACTGGTTCGGCTCGTTCGTCTTCTACCCACTCGGCCTGGCCCTCTGGGGCCCGATCGCAGCCGCCATCGGGATCAGCCTCTCGCTCTGGATCGCCTTCGGCCTCTTCATCGCCGCCATCCTTGCGCTGCTCGCCGTGCCCGACATCCGGCGGCTCCCGGCGGCGCCGCGGCCGACGCCGGCGACCGGCGTCAATCCCTAAGGTTCGCCGCGATGGCGCGCCGGAAGGCGGAGAGGGAGGCGCTTCGCCGCGAGCGCGAGCGGCGCGAGGCGGAGGCGCGCGCCGCGGCACGGCGCAAGCGGTTGGTCGCCTTCGGCGCGGGAGGGGCGCTCGCGGTCGCCGCGGTCGTGGTCGTCGTCGTGCTCGCCGCCGGCGGCGGAGGGAACGAGGGTGACGCGGTGGGCGGCGGGGAGATGTTCCCCGAGGGCGGGGAGGTGGCCGAGCAGACGGAGTTCGACGTCGAGGCGGCGGCAGCGGCTGCCGGGTGCGAGCTCCGGGCCTCCGAGAGCAGAGGCGACTCCGACCGTCTCCACACGGCGTCAGCCGGCGAGGACGTCGACTACCGCGACAACCCGCCGACGCTGGGACGGCACTGGCCGCCGGGGTATCAGGCCGAGGACGGGCTCTACAGCGAGGCGCCGGCCGACGAAGCGCTCGTGCACACCATGGAGCACGGCCGCGTGGTCGTCTGGGCCAAGTCCGCGCTGCCCGAGGCCGCGCGCCAGACGCTCCGCGCGCTGTTCGACGAGGACGACTACCAGATGGTCCTCGTCCCCCGCCCCAACATGCCCCACGCGGTGGCGGCCACAGCATGGAACGCCGAGCCGACGCCGAACGGCACCGGCCGCACGCTCGCGTGCCCGGACTGGAACGACCGGGTCGTGGACGCCGTCCGCACCTTCCGCGACGAGCACCGCTCGAAGGGTCCCGAGCCGGTTCCGTAGTCCGCGGGTGGCCCGCTGCTCAGCGATGAGTTTGCCCGGCGACGGCGGTCATATCTCCAGAGCCCAATCCACAAGGAGCGATATGAGCATCGAGGCGAGCATGGCGACCGTAACGTCGGCGGACGGGACCCGGATCTCGTACGACTCCGTGGGCGAGGGGCCGCCGCTCGTGCTGGTTGCGGGAGCGACGCAGTACCGCGCGGTCGACCAGACCACGCCTAAGCTCCAGGCGCTGCTGGCCGACGGCGGCTTCACGGTGATCAACTACGACCGGCGCGGGCGCGGCGAGTCGGGCGACACGCCGCCCTACGCGCCCGAGCGCGAGTTCGAGGACCTCGAGGGGCTGGTTGCCGCCGTGGGCGGCGAAGCGGCGGTCTTCGGGATGTCCTCGGGCGCGGTTCTCGCGGTCGAAGCCGCGGCACACGGCGTGGCGATGTCGAGCCTGGTGATGTACGAGCCCCCCTGCTTGCTCGACCACGACGGGCCGGAGCCGATCCACGACTACATCGAGACCGTCGACGGCTTCGTCGCCGCGGGCAAGCCCGGCGACGCCATGGCCTACTTCCTGGAGGTGGCGGGAGGGATGCCGCCGGAGGCGATCGAGCAGTTTCGCGCGTCGCCGGCATGGCCCGCTTTCGAGGCGGTCGGTCACACGATCGGCTACGACGCCCGGATCATGGACCCGTTCAGCAAGGGCGAACCGATCCCGCCCGGCCGCTGGGATGCCGCCACGCAGCCGACGCTGGTGATCGCGGGCGGCGACAGCCCCGCGTGGATGCAGAGTGCGGCGGCGAAGGTCGCCGAGGCGCTGCCGAGCGGCAACTTGAGCACCGTCCCCGGCCAAACACACCAGTTCGACCCGGCGGCGCTGGCGCCGGTGCTGCTCGAGTTCATGTCCTGAGGCGCGGCTCGCCCGCGGACTGGCGACAGTAGCGGCGCCCGCCATGTTCGCCTCGGGCGACGCCGTGTCAGCAATCCATCGTCAAGCCGAGGCTGCGGACGCCGAATGCCGGTGGCCATGAGCACCGTGTGAGTACTCCTCGCGGCGCAGCAGCATCGCGACCAGCATGCTCGGGAACATCACCACGTGCTCGATGGCGAGCAGCGTGCCGATCTCGGTGACCAGACCGGCTGCGAGCAGGCCGATCACTCCGGCGGTCGGGATCAGCATCGAGGCCGCCATCTCGTTCGAGGGCCCCCAGCCGTGACCGCGATAGCGCATCCACGCGACCATCGGGATGGTCATGGTCACGCCCATGCCGAACAGCAGCAGTGCCGGCGCGTCGGCTCGAAGCTCGGCCCAACTCATGCCGAGCGCCCCCAGTCCAGCAACCGCCGGCATGCCCAGGACGAACATCCCGACGAACATCGCGACCAGCATCTCGATGTAGTGGCGGATGAAGTGACGGGTCGAACGGGTCATTGCTCCTCCTGTGCTTCCGATCCATATACCCCGTGGGGGTATTCGTTGGGACGGGTGCACCGTAGATCGGGAGCGGCGCCAGGTCAACCCCGATCCGGCGTTGCGTGACGAACTTCACAGGTGGATGAGTACCTTCGTCGCATGACCGGGAACGCCCAGCCGAGAGGCACGTTCCTCTTCGCCGACATCGCCGGCTTCACCGCCCTGACCGAGGCCCACGGCGACGCGGACGCCGCGGATCTCGCGGCGGGCTTCTGCCGTGAGATGTCGGAGATCGCGCGCGCGACGGGCGGCGAGCTGATCAAGACCATCGGGGACGCGGTGATGCTCCGCCACGGCGACCCCGCCGAGGCGGTGCTGCTCGGCCTGATCGCGGCGCATGATGTGATCGCCGGGCACGGCTTCCCCGCCGTCCGGGTTGGGATGCACCACGGCCCGGCGCTGGAGCGTGACGGCGATTGGTTTGGAAGCACCGTCAACCTTGCGGCGCGCGTCGCGGGGCTGGCCGCCGGCGGTGAGGTGCTCGTGACCGACGCTGTGCGAGAGGGGGCCCGGAAGGTCGAGGGCGTCGAGTTCGTCAGCAGGGGCGAGCACCGGATGCGGAACGTGCCGTCACCGGTACCGGTATTCGCCGCCGTCCGGGATCAACCGGCCGACGCGGAACACCATCTCGACCCCGTGTGCCGCATGCTCGTCGCTGAGGGACGGGAGGCCGGAACCTGCCGGCACGGTGACCACCTGTACCGCTTCTGCTCGCTGGAATGCGCCGAGCAGTTCCTGCGGGATCCGGACACCTACACGGTGCGTTAGGCCGTCCGCGCTCTTCGGGCTTCGGGACCGCTGGGCAGAGGGGCCACCGCGCGCCGCGTCACGGCCCTCCGCCCAGGAAGAGGCCGGATAGGACGGCGCTCGTGCCGGCCGAGCGGCTGACCGTGATGCGCAGCGAGCCGCCCGCCGCCACCGAGACCGGGGCATGGGTCCAGAGGCCGTTCGTGAAACTCGAGTCGAGCACGGCGATACGCGGGCCCGAATCATCGTCGACCGTGACCGTCTGACGCCGTCCGCGGTTGTCCCAGTCGAGCGCGTAGAGGTGCAGGTCGCCACTCCAGGCGGCCGCGAAGTCGATCCGCAGCCGCACCTCGCTGGCATGCGACCAGGCCGCCGCGCGACGACCGGTCGCGCCGGGGCGCTGCAGCGCTCGCACGCTCGTCATCGACGAGCTCCAACGCGTGCGTCGCCCTGCTCGACGACGACACTCGCGCCCGCCGCGAGCTCGAGGCGGCCCGCGACGAGGCCGGGTCGATCCACCCGCCGAGCGCGTCCTCGGCTAGGCCGGACGGCCTCGCCGCAGGCGATCGGGGCCATGGGCCGGACTACCGGCCGCGACCGCGTGGCCGGCGCGCACGAGAGTTAGGACGCGGGCTAACGAGCCGCGCAGCCGGCGGGTGGACGCCGATCTCCGTACTTCGGAAACTTCGCCTGCGCCTCGGCGCGAGAGAAGCGGCCGGGGCTGGAGAGACGTGGACATAGGGGCGGGCCTCTCGCGTTATCCGGCCACCCTACCCCACTGGCTCGCTGGTAGCCGGCTCCAGAATGAACACTTCGACGCCAAGGTCTGGATCGAGGTGGTTGTCGCTCATGAAGGCGACCACCCTGCGGTCGAGCGTGCGCTCGACGATCGCGACCAGCTCGTCGCGCATCAGCATCTGAAAGTCGTGGCGGACCGCTAGCACGCGCGCGGCCTTGCCGCTCTCGGCCAGCCTGCGCTCCCCCTTCGTCAGCGTGTCGCCTAAGACGATCATCACCGACTCGGTGTTGATCGTCGTGCGTGCTCGCGTCGGCCCGCGGCCCGTGTACTCGCGAAGCAGCTGGACCGCGGAGCGCGAGATCTCCGCGTTCGGGCTGTTGTTGTGTGGCTGGTCTTCCACCCGAGGCCTCGTGTTCCGCGTTCCTCGGCCGCTTCGGAAACCACAAGAAGGGTGAGGACGCGTTGGAGACCCCGCAAGTAGCTAATCGAGCGTAGCGCGGACGCGTCGATCACGGTCTCGTCGAGGGCGACGTAGTCGTCCATCGACTCCCCGGCGGTCGTCCAGACGGTCGGGCAACCACTTGGATCAGTAGGCGAGTTGGGCAGCATCGTGCTTCCCCAGCGGCGGCGGACGTTGCGCGCCGCACCCCGAACTGGGAGTGTCCCCCGCAGCGCATGGAACCGATCGCGCTTGAGCCCGTCGACGCGCTCACGATCACCACTCCGGTGGACAACGTCACGGACTCGCTGCTGGCTGACCAGGGGCCCGCGAAGCGGCCGTCGATGACGAAGTCGCCGCGCATCCCCGCGCGCTTCACCGTCGGAGGCGACACGGACGACGCGCTGCGCGCCGAGCACGGCTTCTCGGCGCTGGTGACCGTCACCAAGGGCGACCGCACGACGCGCCTGCTCTTCGACGCCGGCCGCACGCCGGACGGCCGCGTCGAGAACATGCGGCGCCTGCAGATCTCCCCGGGCGAGATCGACCCACCCGGAGTTCTGGTCCCGGCGACGGCTCGCGTTCCCGGGTAGCGAGCCGGTGGAGCTGCCGACGACGAGCAAGAGCGCCCTCCAAGGGGCCGGCTTCGACATCGTCGAGCAGAAGCAGCCCTCGTTCCTTCTCGACGGGTCGGTGCTCGTCACCGGCGAGGTCGACCACCCGACCGAGTTCGAGCGCGGGTTCCCTGTCCACGAGGCGCACCGGGACGGAACCTGGCAGCCCGACCCGCTGATCCTCGACGACCAGGCGCTCGTGGCCTCCGTCAGAGGCCATGGGCTAGTCGTCCTGACCGGCTGCGGCCACTCGGGGATCGTCAACATCCTGCGCTACGTCCGAAAGCTCACGGGCCAGGACGACGTCCATGCCGTCGTCGGCGGTTTCCACCGAGCGGCCGCGCTTTCGAGCCGATCATCGAGCCGACGTGCGCCGCGCTGGCGGAGTTCGACGCGGACTACCTCGTCCCGGCGCACTGCACCGGGTGGCGGGCGACTCATGCGATTGCGGCGCGCTTCCCCGACGCGTTCCTCCAGAACAGCGTCGGCACACGGTTCGACTTCCAGAAGCCCGCGGCGTCCGGAGCGGCGGGCTAAGCGACCCGCGCACGCAGCAGCGCCAGGCGGCGGCGATCGCGGCGATCTCCTCCCGTGGGCACGACGGCGCTCCGGCGAGGTCCTCGAGCACGCCGGCCGCGGCTACCGAGCGCAGGGCAAGCATCGCGGTCGCCGCGGCGCTGACCTCAATGCGGCGCGGCACACGCGGATAGGGTGGCTACTGAAACGCCAACCCCGCAGGAACCGGTGAGCGCAGACCCTAGGAAGGTGATCTCTGAGGACGGGACGCCGATCGCCGTGTGGCGAAGCGGCGAGGGTCCGCCGCTTGTGTTGATCCACGGCGCCGCGGCCGATCACAACCGCTGGGCGCCGGTGCTCTCGGGGCTGGAGGAGCGCTTCACCGTCTTCGCGGTCGACCGTCGCGGGCGCGGGCGGAGCGGCGACGCGACTGACTATGCGCTCGAGCGCGAATACGAGGATGTGGTCGCGGTTGTCGAATCGGCGGGTGAAGCGGTGAACGTGCTGGGCCACTCCTACGGCGGGATTTGCGCGCTCGAGGCGGCATTGCTGACCGACCGGATCCGCAAGCTCGTCCTATACGAGCCGCCGATGGGGTACCTGAAGTCACCGCCGCATGTCGTCGACCGGCTCCACAAGCTGCTCGAGGAAGGGAGGCGCGACGAGCTGCTGGGTTACTTCATGCGCGAGGTCGCCGGACTTCCGCCCGATCAGGTCGAGTTGCTGCGGTCGCTGCCGGCCTGGCAGGCACGGCTCGACGCAGCCGACACGATCCCGCGGGAGGAGCACGCGAGCAGGGAATACGTCTTCGATCCGGCTCGCTTCCGCCACCTCGACGTGCCAACGCTATACCTCCAAGGCGGCGACAGCAGCGAACCCTTCAAGGCGGCCGGCGAGGCGCTGCGGAGTGCTCTGCCGGACTGCCGCGTCGCGGTCATGCCGGGGCAGCGACACGCCGCAATGGACACCGCCACCGACCTGTTCACGGATCAGGTGCTGAGCTTCTTGGAGGCGCCGGACCGGGCGCGCTGAGGTCGGCAGGCAGGCGGCCGGGCGCGTCTAGCGCCTCCCGCTTTGCGCGAGACGCACTCCCCCGCGGGATACTGGGCGGGCGATGTCGCGGGAGAACGTGGAGACCGTCCAGCGTGCCGTCGAGGCGTGGAATGCCGATGATCTGGACGCCTTTTTGGCCGAGCTCGATGCCGAGGTCGAGTGGCACCCGGCGATCCAGCCGGGCCTTGAGGGACAGGCAACTACCTACCGAGGCCATGACGGCGCGCGACAGATCTGGAGGCAGGACCGCGGCGAGGCGTGGGAACGCCTCACCAACCGGCCCCAGGAGTTCCGCGACCTCGGCGAGACGGTCCTCGCGCTCGGTCACGTCGACTTGACCGCCCGGGCGACCGGCATCGAGTTCAGTCAAGAAGTCGGAGAAGTCTTTGACCTTCGAGCGGGGAAGATCGTTCGCATCCGCGACTTTCTGACTCATGCGGAAGCCATCGAAGCCGCCGGGCTGCGGGAGTAGCTCCGTCCGCCTGCTGGTCTGCGCGACTTGCGGGAGCGACGGTGGCGCTCGGGTCTGCGCGTGGGGAGGTTGCGGCGGGTGGAGGTCGTCGTCGACACCTACGCCGGCTGGAAAGGGTCGCTGCCCGAGGAGGAGGTCCAGGTGCGCGTCGACGGCGTTCGGCAGATGCTCGCCGCGGCCGACCACTTGTTCGACCCGACGCTCCCGAGGCTGTTCGCCGGCGATCCTCCGGCCGAGTTCGTACCGCTTCTTATCTCATGAGGCAACCCTCAAGCTCAGCCGGATGGCCTAGTCAGCCCACCAGTCGCGCTGGCCCTCGACGTCTTCGCGCGGAGCCTCGCCGAGATTGGGTGCGCCGACGACGATGATCTCGAGGCCCTCCGGCCCGGCTTCGTAGCCTCGCCAAGTCCCGGGCGGGACACGCACCACGTCCCACTCCTTGAGGTCGACGATCTCGGCGTCGAGTTTCATCCGCCCGCTCCCGCGCACGACCACGTACACCTCCTCCTGCCTCTTGTGCGTGTGGCCGTACGGAAAGCGATAGCCGGGCGGGACGCGCTGATAGCCGAGGCCGGATTCCTCGAGCTCGAGCGCCTCGGTCGCCAAGCGGAACTCCAGATCCGGTGCGCCGTCGAACCTGGACCCGACGTCCTCCAGGTCCTCCTTGAGGTTCTTGAGTGTGAACGGCACGGCCGCAATCCTAGGGTGCCTTGCTGGCTGGGCCCCGACCGAATGGGTACTGCTTTCCATGCGAAGGAGCCGTCGCTACGTGAGTGCTGCTTTTGGGCGAAATCCGGAAGCAGCCTCGCTAGCACCCGAAACGCGCGCTCGTCGTCC
>DASZJZ010000112.1:0-11475 GCA_035947555.1 Thermoleophilaceae bacterium
CGAGGCGGCAGCGACCGCCGTGAGCGCCCGCCGCGACGCGATCGAGACGGAGCTCGAGCGCCACGCCGCCGGCGGCGAGCAGACCGCCGCGGAGTTGCGCGCCTGCGCCCACGAGGAGGCGGTCCTCCAGGCCCGCCTGCGCGAGGCGAGCGAGGCGGTCACGGCGGCCGAGGTGGCGGCCCAGCAGGTCCGCGACAGCGCCGCCGAGGTGGAGCGCGAGCTGGCGGCGCTCGCGAAGCGGCTTGGGTCGGAGCCCGAGGCGGCCCCTGAGGCGCTTCCCCAGGAGGAGCGCGAGGCGCTCGCCGCGAGGGTCGAGCGCCTACAGCGGCGTCGCGAGCAGCTCGGACCTGTCAACCCGCTTGCGAAGCAGGAGTACGAGGAGGCCGTCGCTCACGTCGAGGAGCTCGAGGGCCAGCGGCGGGATCTCGAGGCCGCCCTCGCCGAGCTGGAGGGCCTCATCAAGGAGACCGATCGCCGCATCCGCGAGAGCTTCGAGCAGACCTTCGAGGCGGCCGCGAGGAACTTCGAGGACGTCGTGCAGCATCTCTTCCCAGGCGGCCGCGGCAAGCTTCGTCTCGTCCACCCGGAGCAGGGCCCCCGCCCGGTGATCGCCGGCGAGGACGCACCCGGCGCGCCCGAGCTCGATCCCACGGACGAGGAGGAGCAGCAGAACGACCCCGGCGTCGAGATCGAGGTCACGCCGCCGGGCAAGTCAACGAAGCGGCTGTCGCTGCTGTCCGGCGGCGAGAAGTCCCTCGTGGCGCTGGCGTTCATGTTCGCCGTCTTCCTCGCCCGCCCGTGCCCCTTCTACATCCTTGACGAGGTCGAGGCCGCCCTCGACGACATCAACATCGACCGCTTCCTGCAGCTCGTCCGCCGCTACTCGGACCGCGCCCAGTTCATCGTCGTCACCCATCAGAAGCGGACCATGGACGCCGCCGACACGCTCTACGGGGTCAGCATGGGCGGCGACGGCATCTCCCGGGTCATCTCGCGCCGGCTCGAGGGCGTGCCGGCCGGCGACGTGGCAGCCTGACCTAGGCCCCCCGGGGCCCTGGGAGAGACGCGCTCGGCCCCGAAGGCGGTGTCGAAACGTCACCCACGCCCCGCACCTCCCTGAGGGTGTCCACCTTCCGGCGCAATGTCGGCATCTTCTCGGCGCACGTCCGCGCGCCGGTAGGGGTGTGACAAGTTCCGACCGATCGGCGTCGAGAAGGCGCCTGCGCCGTAAACCCGGACGCTGCCTAAGCTAGCCCACCTGTGGCACGCACCTGGCACGACCTCTTCGTCCTAGGCGACGACGCGCCCGCGCCCCTCACGCCCGCCGAGGACGAGGAGCCCCAGCGGCGCGGGTTCTTTCGCCGCCTGCGCGAGAACATGTCGAAGACTCGCGAGGCGCTGGGCGCCGAGCTGCAGGCGACGGTCTTCCAGTCGCTCGACGACGAGGCCTTCGAGCACCTCGAGGAGACCCTCATCTACGCCGACGTGGGCGCTCCCACCACGGCCGCCATCGTCGAAAGGCTGGAGCGCGAGGCCGAGTCCGGCGAGCTGACCGGCGGCGAGGACCTCTCCCGCCGCCTGCGCGAGCTGCTCGCGGACACGGCCCGCGTGGACGGCGACCGCATCCCGCTCACGGACCACCCGACGGTGATCCTCGTCGTGGGGGTGAACGGCAGCGGCAAGACGACCACGATCGGCAAGATGGCGTGGCACTTGCAGCGCGAGCTCGGCCGCTCCGTGCTCATCGCCGCGGCCGACACCTTCCGCGCCGCGGCCGCCGAGCAGCTCACGCTGTGGGCCGAGCGCGCCGATTGCGAGATCGTGCGCGGCGAGCCGGGCTCCGACCCCGGCGCCGTGGCCTTCGACGCGATCGCCGCGGCCCGGGCGCGCGGCCACGACGTGCTGATCGTCGACACCGCCGGCCGCCTCCACACCCAGCAGCACTTGATGGACGAGCTCCGCAAGGTGCGCAAGGTGATCGCGGCACAGGCGCCGGGCGCCCCGCACGAGACCCTCCTCACGATCGATGCCACCACCGGCCAGAACGGGCTCCGCCAGGCGCTCCTGTTTCGCGAGGCGGTCGAGGTGACCGGCATCGTCCTCACCAAGCTCGACGGCACCGCCAAGGGCGGCATCGCGCTCGCGATCGCCCAGGAGCTCGGCGTGCCGGTCAAGCTGATCGGGATCGGGGAGGGGCTCGAGGACCTGCGCCCGTTCGACCCGGACGACTTCGCCCGAGCGATCCTCGAGCCGTGACGACGCACGGCGACGGCACGCGCGTGGTCCGCGCCGGGCTGCCGGAGGCCGAGCAGGGCGCCCCGTTCCTTCCGGGCCCGGTCTTCGCCGGCCCGTTCCACCTGGAGGGCGAGGTCGAGAGCGCCCCCTGGGCCTACACCCGCTACGGCAACCCGACCTGGGAGCGCTACGAGGCGGCGCTGGCCGAGCTCGAGGGCGGGGAGGTGGTGCTTTTCGCGTCCGGAATGGCCGCAGCGGCCGCCCTCTTGCTGACAGGGCTGCGACCGGGGGCGTCCGTGGCAATCGACCGGGACTGCTACCTCAACGTGCGCCGCCTGGCACGCACGCACCTCGAGCCGCGCGGGGTGGAGGTGCGGCTGGCGCACCACTCGGAGCTGGTCAACGCTCTCCAGGGCGCCGCGATGGTGTGGCTCGAGTCCCCCTCGAACCCGAAGCTCGACGTGTACGACATCGCGGCGCTGACCGAGGCGGCGCGCGGCGCCGGGGGGCTGACCGTGGTGGACAACACCACAGCCGGGCCGCTCAGCCAGAAGGTGCTCGACCTCGGGGCCGACTTCTCGCTCACGAGCGCCACCAAGCATCTCTCGGGCCACGCCGACCTCATGCTCGGCTACGTGGCCACGCGCGACGCCGACAGGGCCCAGGCGCTGCGCGACTGGCGCCGCGACGCCGGCGCCATCCCCGGCCCGTTCGAGACCTGGCTCGCCCACCGCTCGCTCCCCACGCTGGCGCTGCGGATGGAGCGGGCGAGCGCCAATGCGCTGGCGCTCGCGGAGATGCTGTCGGAGCGCGACGACGTGACCGGCGTGCGCTACCCGGGCCTGCCGGGCGACCTCGCGCACGAGGTCGCCCGCCGCCAGATGACCGGCTTCGGCAGCGTCATTGCGTTCGACCTCGGGAGCCGCGAGCGCGCCGACCGCTTCCTTACGGCGGCCGAGCTCGTCACCGAGGCCACCAGCTTCGGCAGCGTGCATACGACCGCGGAGCGCCGGCTGCGCTGGGGCGGCGACGACGTGCCCGAGGGCTACATCCGCCTCTCGGCCGGATGCGAGGAGACCACCGACCTCGTCCGAGACGTGGAGCGGGCGCTCGATGACCTCCGGCCGCCGCCCTAGCGCGGCGGTCTCCGGGCGATGCCCTCCGCCCGCCCCCTAGCATCCATAGGGAATGGACGAGTGGGTCTTGTGGATGATCGCTGCGGGGCTCCTCGCGGCGGGGGAGATGTTCACGCTCGGGTTCTTCCTCGGCCCGGTTGCCGTGGCGGCCGTGCTCGCGGCGATCGTCGCGCTCGCCGGCGGCGGGGTGGTGCTCCAGTGGATCGTGTTCATCGTCATCTCCGCCGCCTCGATCGCGGTGCTCAGGCCTATCGCCCGGCGCCACCTCCGCACGCCGATGCAGCTGCGCACCGGCACCGCGGCGCTGGTCGGCGCGCCGGCCCTGGTGCTCGAGCGCGTGGACGGCAGGGGCGGGCAGGTCAAGATCGCCGGCGAGATCTGGAGCGCCCGCTCGTTCGACGAGGATCAGGCCTTCGAGCCCGGGGCCCGGGTCGAGGTGCTGAAGATCGAGGGCGCCACCGCGCTGGTCGCCGAGTAGTGGTTCACATGCAACCCAGGAGGGACGTGCCTTGGCCACTCTGATCGTGCTCATCGTCGTCGCGGTCGTCGTGCTGCTCACGCTTGCGCGCGCCATCCGGATCATTCCGCAGGCGCGCGCCGGCGTCGTCGAGCGGCTGGGCCGCTACCAGCGCACCCTCGACCCGGGGCTCGCGCTCGTGATCCCCTACGTCGACCGCGTCAAGCCGCTGATCGATCTGCGCGAGCAGGTGGTCTCGTTCCCGCCCCAGCCCGTGATCACCGAGGACAACCTCGTCATCAACATCGACACGGTCATCTACTTCCAGGTGACCGACCCGAAGGCCGCCAGCTACGAGATCGCCGACTACATCGCGGCGATCGAGCAGCTGGTGATCACCACGCTTCGGAACGTGATCGGCGGCATGACGCTCGAGGACACGCTCACCTCGCGCGACAAGATCAGCGCGGCGCTGCGCACCGTGCTCGACGAGGCGACGGGCCGGTGGGGCATCCGGGTCAACCGCGTGGAGCTGAAGGCGGTCGACCCGCCCGCCTCGATCCAGGAGGCCATGGAGAAGCAGATGCGCGCCGAGCGCGACCGCCGCGCGGCGATCCTGACCGCGGAGGGCGTGAAGCAGTCGCAGATCCTCACCGCCGAGGGCGAGAAGCAGAGCGCCATCCTGCGCGCCGAGGGCCAGCGCGAGGCTCAGATCCTCGAGGCGGAGGGCGAGGCGAGGGCGATCGAAACCGTGTTCGACGCCATCCATCGCGGCGACGCCGACCCCAAGCTGCTCGCCTACCAGTACCTGCAGACGCTCCCACAGATCGCCGACGGCGAGGCGAGCAAGATCTGGATCATCCCGAGCGAGATCACGCAGGCGCTGTCGAACATCGCGGGGGTCATCCCGAAGGCGACGCCGGAGGGGGAGCGGGAGCTCCCGCCGGAGCGAGATCGACCCGGACCGTAACCGGCTCGCTCGCCATCAGCAGCACCGTCCGCGTGTTAACGCGATTGGGCATCCGGCGTGCGCGCTCCCGGACGTCGTCGTCGAGGAGCACGCGGGCGGTGCCGTCGCGCCAGGTCGTGCCGATCCGGACCCGCACCCGCGGGTTCGCCTCGATGTTGCGCACGTAACCACCGCGGCGGTGCTCGGCGATCACCCAGAGCGTGTCGCCCTCGAGCGCCTTTCCGACCGGCGTGCGCCGCGGCTTGCCGGACTTGCGGCCGGTCGTCTCGAGGATCACGAGCCCCGGCAGCGGCAGCCCGACCCGGGCCGCCGCCTTCACGAAGGGGTTGAGCAGCCGATGGGACGCGAAGGTGGATGCTCGCCGCTTGTCCACCTGCTCTAGCCTCTCAGAGGACGATGTTCGACGCCCTCTCAGACCGCCTTCAGTCTGCCCTCGGCGACGTCCGCTCGCGCGGCAAGCTCACCGAGGACGACGTGAACAAGGCCATGCGCCAGGTCCGCCTCGCGCTGCTCGAGGCGGACGTGAACTTCAAGGTCGTCAAGCAGTTCACGGCGTCGGTGAAGGAGCGGGCGCTCGGGCAGGATGTGCTCGAGTCGCTCAACCCAGGCCAGCAGGTGGTGAAGATCGTGTCGGACGAGCTGACCCAGCTGATGGGCGGCTCGGGTCGCGAACTCGCCTTCGCGCGGCCGGGGCCGACGGTCATCCTGATGGCCGGCCTCCAGGGCTCGGGCAAGACCACCGCCTGCGGCAAGCTCGCCCGTCACCTCCGCGAGGAGCACAAGATGGACGTGGCGGTGGCGGCCTGCGACGTGTACCGGCCCGCCGCCGTCGATCAGCTCGTCAAGGTCGGCCGCCAGGCCGGCGCGCACGTGTACGAGCAGGGCACCGGCCGCGACCCGGTCGACATCGCCGAGTGGGCGCTCGACCAGGCAAAGCGCGACCGGCGCGACGCGCTGATCGTGGATACCAGCGGCCGGCTGCACATCGACCAGGAGCTCATGAAGGAGCTCGCCGAGATCAAGAAGCGGACCAAGCCGCACAACGTCCTGCTTGTGGTGGATGCGATGACCGGCCAGGACGCCACGGCGGTGGCCGAGCAGTTCGCCGAGACCGCGAACTTCGACGGGGTCGTGCTGTCGAAGCTCGACGGCGACGCCCGCGGTGGCGCGGCGCTGTCGGTCAAGGCGGTGACGGGCAAGCCGGTCCTGTACGCGTCGACGGGCGAGAAACTGGGCGACTTCGAGCGCTTCCACCCCGACCGCATGGCCCAGCGCATCCTCGGCATGGGCGACGTGATGACGCTCGTCGAAAAGGCCGAGCGGCAGATGGACGAGCGCCAGGCCCAGGTGCTCGAGCGCAAGATCCGCAAGGAGCAGTTCACGCTCGACGACTTCCTCGAGCAGATGAAGCAGGTGCGGCGCATGGGGCCGCTCGGCAACCTCCTGAAGATGATGCCGGGGGTGGGCTCGCAGCTCGGCAACCTGAACGTCGACGAGCGGGAGCTCGACCGCCTGGAGGCGATCATCCTCTCGATGACGCCTGAGGAGCGGGCCAACCCGAAGATCATCGACGGGTCGCGGCGGCGGCGGATCGCGCGGGGGTCTGGGACGAACGTGCAGGCCGTATCGCAGCTCGTGAAGCAGTTCTCGCAGATGAAGAAGCTGATGAAGCAGGTGGCGAGCGGGAAGATGCCGTCGCTGCAGCAGCTCGCCGGGGGTCGCTAAGCTCATTCGCTGCTTATGGCCGTACGAGTCCGACTGACCCGCGTGGGCAGCAAGAAGAACCCGATCTGGCGCGTCGTGGTGGCCGACCAGCGCTCGCCGCGCGACGGCCGCTTCATCGAGACGATCGGGCAGTACAACCCGCAGACTGACCCCTCGACGATCGTGATCGACGAGGAGCGCCTGCAGCACTGGCTGGACCGCGGCGCCCAGCCGAGCGGCACCGTGAAGCAGCTCATGAAGGCGCGCCGCAAGAGCGCCGCCTCCTCCGGCTAGTGGAGGATCTGCTCGAATACCTCGCCCGGGCGCTGGTCGACAAACCGGACGAGGTCAGAGTGGACGGGTTCGACGAGGAGGACGGGACGATCGTCCTCGAGCTCCACGTGGCCGACGACGAGGCCGGCAAGGTGATCGGCCGCGGCGGCCGCACCGTCGCCGCACTGCGAGTGATCATGAAGGCCGCGGCGGCGCGGGACGGAAGCCGCGTGCTGGTCGACGTCGTCGATTGACGCTCGTGACCGCCGGCCGGGTGGGGAAGCCGCACGGCCGGGATGGAAGCTTCTATGTGGAGGGAGCTTCACATCCGCTCCGGCCCGGCACCACCCTCCTTCTCCAGCAACAGCCTCGAACCGTCTCCCGCCGCTCCGGCACCGACCAGCGGCCCATCATCCAGCTCTCCGGCGTCTCGGAGCCTCGCCCCTTCCGCGGGGAGCTCCTCCTCGTCGATGAACAGCTCGGCGATGAGGAGTGGCTCGCGTCCGATCTCCTTCATTGCTCTGTCCCCGGGCACGGTCGCGTCGTCCGCGTACTCGACGGTCCTTCTTGCTCCGTTCTCGAACTCTCGGACGGCGTCCTCGTCCCCTTCGTCTCCGACGCGATCCGCTCCGTTCGGCCGGGCGAGATCGTGCTGAACGAGGGCTTCCTCGGATGAACATCGACGTCGTCACGCTCTTCCCGTCCTGGTTCGACTGGTTCCTGGAGCAGCGGCACGTGAAGAACGCGCTGTCGCTGGGCCACTCGCTGGAGACGGTCGACCTGCGCGCCACGACGCCTTTGAAGGCCGGGCAGGTGGACGACACCCCCTACGGCGGCGGGGCCGGGATGGTCATCCGCGTGGACGTCGTGGAGGCGGCGCTTGCCGACCGGTACGGCTGCGCGCCCGCGCCGCACCGGACGATCGCCCTGTCCGCCGGCGCGCGCCAGTTCGACGACGCGCTCGCCTCCGAGCTGGCCGCCGAGGAGAACCTGACCGTGTTGTCGGGGCGCTACGAGGGCTTCGACGAGCGGGTGTACGAGCACCTCGCCACGGACGTGGTGTCGATCGGCCCGTACGTGCTCTCGGGCGGCGAGCTGGCGGCGATGGTGATCTGCGACGCCGTGATGCGCAAGCTGCCCGGCGCCCTCGGGCACGAGGAGAGCGTGGTGGAGGAGTCGTTCAGCGAGGCGCTCGAGGGCGCGCCCGAGTACCCGCACTACACGCGGCCGTTCGAGTGGCGGGGGCATTCGGTGCCGGAGATCCTGCTGTCCGGCGACCACGCGAAGATCCGGGAATGGCGGCTCGCTCGCAGTCGCGAGCGGGCCCTCTGAGCTTCGCTACCATTCCCGGCCACGCGCGGCAAGCCCCCCGGCAGGTCGCGCCTCTTCTATGTCCGGCGTCATCGAAAGCCTCGAGCGAGCGCAGTTGCGGCGCGTACCCGTCTTCCAGGCGGGCGATCGCGTGCGGGTGCACTTCCAGGTCGTGGAGGGCACGCGGCGGCGGACGCAGGTGTTCGAGGGCATCGTGATCAAGCGCCAGGGCACGGGTGTGCGCGAGACATTCACCGTGCGCAAGCAGTCCTTCGGGGTCGGCGTGGAGCGCACCTTCCCGCTGCACTCGCCGAAGATCGAGAAGATCGAGGTGGCGGCCCGGGGCGACGTGCGTCGCGCGAAGCTGTACTACCTGCGCGAGCGAGTGGGACGCGGTGCGCGGGTGCGCGAGCGGCGCTGGACGGGCGGCGCGCAGCAGCAGGCGTACGCCGAGGGCGCGATGCCGCCGGACGACATGGCGCGTCCGGGGGAGGAGGAGCTGGCGGAGGCCGAGGCGGAGGCCGCCGCTGCGGGCGAGCCGGCCACAGGCGAGCCCGCTTCGTCTGACGACACCGCTCCCCGCGAGGACGCCGCTTCCGCGGAGTCCGCCGACGTCCCCGCCGAGGACACCGGCGAGCGGTCCTCGGCATAGGTGGCCCTCCGACTTCTCCCCCGCCGCCGGGTGCCCAGCACGAAACAGAAGACCACGCGCGGCTCGCTGATCGAGCTGGTCACGATCGTGGCGGTCGCCCTCGGGCTGGCGCTCGGAATCCAGGCCTTCCTCGTCAAGCCGTTTCGGATCCCAAGCGAGTCGATGGTGCCCACGCTCGAGATCGGCCAGCGGGTGCTCGTCGATCGCCTGACCAAGAACTTCGGCGACTACGAGCGCGGCGACGTGCTCGTCTTCAAGCCCCCCGCGGGCGCGGACAACAACGCCTGCGGCGTCCAGCAACCCGAGCGCTCGCCCTGTCCTGAGCCGACGGAAGGCCGCTCCGAGACGAACTTCATCAAGCGGGTGGTGGGCGTCGGCGGCGACCGCCTGTCGGTGCGAGCGGGGCGCGTGTACATCAACGGCCGCCCACTGCGCGAGCCGTACGCGCGCCTGGACGACACCTGCGAGATCTGCAATCTCCCGCAGGAGATCACGGTCCCGGAGGACCACTACTTCATGATGGGCGACAACCGCGGGGCGAGCGCGGACAGCCGCGAATGGGGCCCGGTGCCTGAGGACTGGGTGATAGGCCAGGCGTTCGCGACGTACTGGCCGCCGGGGAAGATCGGGACCCTGTAGGCAAGCCGCGGGGGCAGGCGCCGCTCCCAGCAGGCGCGCTAAGAGCGCCCGCCCCGCTCATCCCCCCATGGAGTTCCGCCGAAGCGGCGCCTATCATCGCCGCAGCTGTGGGGACTCCGCCGACCGCCGATAGCGAGCCGTCGAAGCCGCCGCGTGTGTCCGTCCAGGCCACGAGCGCCGCTCGGCGCGAGGCGCGCGCGGGCCGGCGGAAGCGGAGTGGGCGCAGGCTGTTCGCGTTCGACCGGGAGATCGGGTGTCGCTACGTCGCCGGCGCCGACGAGGCGGGCCGCGGATCGCTGGCTGGGCCGCTGGTGGCGGCCGCAGTGCTGTTCGACCTCGACCGCCTCACGCTCTCGGACCGGCGGGCGCTGACGCGCCTGAACGACTCGAAGCAGCACACGCCCGAGGCGCGTGAGGAGCTGTACCCGCTGGTGCTGCGGGCGGCGGCGCGATCGGTCATCGTCTCCCGCTGCGTCCTGGGGATCGACAGCCGCGGGCTGCACAACACCAACCTGGAGGCGCTCCGCTCGGCGCTGCTGGGCGTGGCCCGTGACGGGACCGTCTGCCTGGTCGACGGGTTCAACGTGCCGGACTTCGGGTTCGAGCAGCGGGCGGTGATCGACGGCGACTGCCGCAGCGCCGCGATCGCCGCAGCCTCGGTGCTGGCGAAGGTGAGCCGCGACCGCTACATGAGGAAGGTGGCCGCCCGCCATCCCGAGTGGGACTTCGACACGAACGTCGGTTACTCGACACCGGAGCACCGGGCGGCGATCGCAAGGCACGGAGTGTCGCCACTGCACCGCCTGTCATTCCAGTCGATCGCGTACCACCAGCTGGCGCTGGAGGGCTGAGGCAGCGCGGCACCGCCCCTTCTGAGTTGCACGCGCCGGGCCGCGCTTCGCGTGGTCATGCGCCTCCTAGAACGCCCCCTCCAGGTGCTCCAAGCTGACCAACCGGCCGGTGCGGTCGAACGCGATCCCGATCGCGTCGAACCGCAGCTCCGGTGGCCACGGCCCGTCGGAGCCCCTCCGCCCGAGCCATTCCCGCGCCATCAGCCGCACCTGACGCCGCTTCCGCCGCCCGATGGCCGCGAACGGTCCGAGCTCGCCGGGCGGTCCGTTCAGCATCCGCGTCTTCACTTCGCAGAAGACCAGGTGGCGGCGGTCGGCCGCCACGAGGTCGAGCTCGCCGTGGCGGGTTCGGAAGTTCGCGTCCAGCAGCGTGAACCCGCGCGCCTCCAGGTGCCGCCTCGCGAGCTGCTCGCCGCGGGCGCCTAGCTCCCTGCGCTGGTCCGTCGCCGTCATGCCCGGCGACGCTACGCCCGAGCGGCGCACGCGTGTGCGACCGCTGTGACGAAATCGTCACATCGCGCTGCCCACGCGTCACGCGACGCGTCCTAGCGTGGCCGGCCATGCTCGCCTGCGTCCCCACCTTCGCCCTCGACGGGGTCTCGAGCCACGAGGTGACGGTGGAGGTCGACGTACGGCGCGGCCTTGCCACCTTCACGCTCGTGGGCTTGCCGGACCGTGCGGTGCGGGAGTCGCGCGAGCGCGTCCGCGCGGCGCTGCTGAACTCGGAGCTCGAGTTCCCTCAGAAGCGGCTGACGGTCAACCTCGCGCCCGCGCACGTCCGCAAGGCTGGTCCCAGCTTCGACCTCGCCATCGCGGTCGGGCTGCTAGCCGCCAGCGGCCAGGTGCCGGAGGAGACGCTCGCCGGCCAGGCCCTGTGCGGGGAGCTCTCGCTCACGGGTGAGATCCGGCCCGTGCGCGGCGCGCTGGCCACTGCGCTCGGAGCCCGCCGAGCGGGCTACCGGAGCCTGCTGGTGCCCGAGGCGAACGCGCCCGAGGCCGCGCTCGTGGATGGCATCGAGGTGCGCGGCATCCCGTCGCTGAAGCGGCTCGCCGACCTCCTGCATGGGCGCTGGAGCTCGGATCCCGCCCTGCCGAACCCGCCCGGGCCGACCGACCTCGAGGGTGCCCTCGACCTGGCCGACGTGCGCGGCCAGGAGGACGCCAAGCGGGCCCTCGAGATTGCCGCCGCGGGCGGCCACAACCTGCTGATGATCGGCCCGCCGGGAGCCGGCAAGACGATGCTCGCG
>DASZJZ010000113.1:0-2735 GCA_035947555.1 Thermoleophilaceae bacterium
GCAACGGCGCCGGCCGTGCCCTCTCCCGCCGAAACGGCGCCGGCCGCGCCAGCGGTCGCCCCGCCGCCGGTTCAATCCGCGGAGGCCGCGAGCTCGCAGGCGAGCGCCAATGCGCCCGAGCTCCCGGCACAGGGCGGGTGCGTCACGGAGGCCGGGGGTCCGCACGACGGGCTGCAAGCACGGCACCGCCGCGCCCGCCTGCGTACGGAGCGAGCCCGCGCCGAGCTGCGAAGCCGTCGTGCTCGCAAAGCTCCACGCCGTGCGCTCGTTCGCGCCCGCGCCCGCCTCCGCCACGCCCGCGCTACCGAGAGGCGGCTCCGCCTGCTGGTGGTCTCAGGGGAGCGGCCAGACTGCCCTTAGGTCTCGCTCAAGCGTCGTGCGGCGGCTGCGGGCGCTCGAGGTCTTCCAGCAGCGACACCCGCGTCGCGTGCCAGACGATCCAGGCAGTCAGGTGGGTGATCGGCCGCAAGGCGATGCCCATCGCGGTTCACGCTATAGCAACCGGCCGTCGTCACGCGCCGGGTCGGGCAGTCCAGCCTGGAATTTGCGGCTAGGGTGCGCTCCCTCATGCTGACGATGGACAAGATCGTCGCGCTCTGCAAGCGCCGCGGGATCATCTTCCCCGCCTCCGAGATCTACGGCGGGATCGCCAACACCTACGACTACGGGCACTACGGCGTCCTGCTGAAGAACAACGTGGTGAACGCCTGGTGGAAGGCGATGATCCAGGAGCGCGACGACATCGTGGCGGTCGACTCGGCGATCATCCAGCACCCGCGCACCTGGGAGGCGTCCGGGCACCTCGAGGGCTTCACCGACCCGCTCGTGGACTGCCGCACCTGCAAGCTGCGCTTCCGCGCCGACCACATCGAGGAGGCCCGCGCCGGCATCGCCGAGCACCCCGACGTGCGCTGCGGCCGCGCCCCGTCGAAGCTCCCCGGCGACCACAAGGACTGCGAGCTCACCGACCCGCGCGAGTTCAACCTGATGTTCGAGACCACCATCGGGCCCGTCAAGGAGGCGGGCTCAACCGTCTTCCTCCGCCCGGAGACGGCGCAGGGCATCTTCCTCGACTTCAGGACCACCCTGCAGTACGCCCGCCGCAAGCCACCGTTCGGGATCGCCCAGGTCGGCAAGTCGTTCCGCAACGAGATCACCCCGGGCAACTTCATCTTCCGCACGCTCGAGTTCGAGCAGATGGAGATGGAGTTCTTCGTTCCGCCCGGCGAGGCCGAGCGCTGGCACGACTACTGGATGGAGGAGCGGCTCCGGTGGTACGTGTCGCTCGGGATCGAGACCCAGAACCTCCGCCTGCGCCCCCACGGGCCGGAGGAGCTGTCGCACTACTCGTCGGCCACGAGCGACATCGAGTACCTCTACCCGATCGGCTGGTCGGAGCTCGAGGGGATCGCCAACCGCGGCGACTTCGACCTGACCCAGCACGCCGAGTACTCGGGCCAGAAGCTCGAATACGTCGACACGGCCACCGGAGAGCGCTATGTGCCCCACGTGGTGGAGCCGGCCGCCGGCGTGGGCCGGACCGTGCTGGCCCTGCTGTGCGACGCCTACGACGAGGACGAGATCGGCGGCGAGCGCCGGACGGTGCTGCGCCTCCACCCGTCGGTGGCACCGGTGAAGGTGGCGGTTCTGCCGCTGGTCAACAAGGCCGGGATGCCGGAGCTGGCGCGCGAGATCCACGAGGACCTGCGCGGGCGCATACCGGCGGAATACGACGCCGGCGGCTCGATCGGCAGGCGCTACCGGCGCCAGGACGAGATCGGGACGCCCTTCGGCGTGACGGTCGACGGCCAGTCCACGGAGGACGCCACGGTCACCCTTCGCGACCGCGACACGTTGGAGCAGGAGCGCGTGCCGATCGCCGAGCTGGGCGACGAGCTGGAGCGACGGCTGAAGGGGGAGTGGCGGCGGCCGCCGAGGGTTGCGGGCGAGGACGCCGCCGCCTAGACCAGCTTCGCCAGCTCGGCCAGGATCGCGTCCTCGGCCTCGCCGTGCTCCTCGGCGCACCAGCGCCAGCGGGCGCCGTCGAGCATCTCCGTGCGGCCGTCCGCGAGGTGGTTCTGGACGCGGTCCACGAGCAGCTCGACGGCGACCACGGTGTCCGTGGCCTCTAGCTCCTCGGCTATCACGCGCGCTCGGCCGTGAGCCGTGAAGGCCAGGCCCGTTCCCATCAGGAGAAGGGCGACGGACGGATCCTCGCGCAGGCGGCGCAGGGTTTCCCGCTTGCGTCCGAGCGCCAGCAGCACGCGGTCGTCGCCGGCGCGCAGGTAGGCCGTGACCGGGATCGGGTGCGGGCCTGCCACGCAAAGCACGGCGGGTGTGCCGCGCTCCCACTCCGGGAGGCGCTCCATGGCGCGGCAGCTTACGCCCGCGCCGGGGCCCGGCCCTCGAAGTCCGTCTGCGGCAGGACGCGCGCCAGCGGCTTCGGCAGCCACCAGTTCCAGCGGCCCATGATCTCCATCGTGGCCGGCACGAGGATCAGCCGCACCAGCGTCGCGTCCAGCGCGATCGCCACCGACAGCCCCAGTCCGATCTCCTTGATCGACGGCGTGCCGGTGCTCGCGAAGACGGCGAACACCGCGACCATGATCAGCGCGGCGCTCGAGATCGTGGCCGCGCTCGCGCGCAGGCCCTGGGCCACCGCCGTGCGGGTGTCCCCGGTCACCTCATAGCGCTCGCGGATCCGCGACAGCAGGAACACCTCGTAGTCCATCGAC
>DASZJZ010000114.1:0-41222 GCA_035947555.1 Thermoleophilaceae bacterium
CTCGACGAGGTCGGCGGCGGCGACGAGCGAACCGACGAGCGCGAGCGCGAGGGTGGCGAGAAGGCCGCCGCGGACGGTCGGGCTCATGTGGGGAGGCGTCCGGCCGAGGGGCGGCGTCGCGCAAGCGCGAGGGCAGCGAGGAGAGACCCGCGGGGGGCGGGGCTCACGTGGGGATCCGCCTGGCCGACGGGAGCCGTCGCGCAAGCGCGAGGGCAGCCAGGAGGGAGCCGCGGGTGGCGGCGGCGTCGCCGCGCATGCGCGCGCGGCGGTCGGCCGGCCCGGTCACGACCGCCGTCCGCCGGTCGCAGCCGCCACGGCGGCCAGCGCCAGGTACACGCCGCCCGCGAACCGGTGGCTCCTTCCCCTCTCCAGCCGCTTCCCGATCGCTCCTGCGGCGAGCACGAAGAGGAGGTCGAGCACCGTCGCGACGGCGATGAACACCACACCGAGGACGAGGACCTGCGTGGTCGCCGCGCCCCTGTCGGCATCCACGAACTGCGGCAGGAAGGCGAGGAAGAAGATGGAGACCTTGGGGTTGAGGACGTTCACGAGAAGGCCCTCGGCGACGGTGCGTCGCACGCCCGCCGGCGAGGCGGCATCCTCGTGCGCCGCGCCGCCGTCGCGCAGGGAGCGCACCCCGAGGTACACGAGGTACGCCACCCCCGCGTACTTGACCACCTCGAACGCAATGGCCGACGAGGCGAGCAGCGCGCTCAACCCGAACGCCGCGGCCGCCACGTGGATCAGGGTCCCCGCCTCGACGCCGGCCACGGACGCCAGGCCCGTCCGCCGCCCCGCCTCCACGCTGCGGGTCACGATGTACAGCAGATTCGGCCCCGGGATGAGGACGAGCGTGGCGGCGCTCGCGGCGAAGAGCAGAAGGGTGGACAGTTCGGGCATGTAGGTGAGCGTATGCTGGGACTGGTCTGCTTGGAAGGACCAGTTTGCGGTCGTCGATCAGGACCAGCTGCATGCAGAACCTCGCGCACCCCTCCCGCCGGAGACCGTCGGGACGCGAAATGGCGCTCAGCGATCCGCTTCATCGACCACCCCGCGGAGACGGGTGGGGTGGTCGAGGTTTCGACTGCACCGCCGGGGTGGACGTCGCACGAGACCGCCCGGCGGGCGCCCCCGGCCCGTGACGCGCGCGCTCGACGTGCTGCTGCGGTTCGACCGCGCCGGTCCGCCGCTCCGGGCCCAGCTCGAGGACCAGCTGCGCGACGCCGTGCGCGGTGGGCGGCTTGGTCCGGGGGCTGCCCTTCCTTCCTCGCGCGCGCTCGCGCGGGAGCTCGGCGTGTCGCGCGGCGTGGTCGTGGAGGCGTACGCACAGCTGGCCGCGGAGGGCTATCTCGTCGCTCGCCAGGGCGCTCCCACCCGTGTCTCGGAGGCAGCCTCGCCGGGGCCCGGCGCGGCGCCGTCCCCCGCCGGCGAGCGCCCGCCCCGCTTCGACTGCCGCACCGGCAGGCCCGACGTCTCGCTATTCCCGCGCGACGCCTGGCTGGCCTCGCTGCGGCGCGCCCTCCGCGACGCCCCCGACGCCCGGCTCGACTACGGCGACCCCCGCGGCGCCCCCGAGCTGCGCGCCGCCCTCGCCCGCTACCTCGGCCGCGTGCGCGGCGTGGCCTGCGACCCCGAGCGGGTGGTGGTGACATCCGGAATGGCGCAGGGAATGGCCCTCTTCGCGCGAGCCCTGACCGCGGGCGGAGCGCGGAGGATCGCGATGGAGGACCCCTCGAGCGCGCCCGGCCGCGGCCAGCTGGCGGCCAACGGCCTGGAGATCGTGCCGATCCCGGTCGACGAGGACGGGCTCCAGACGGCGCGGCTCCCGGGCGCGGCCGCAGGCGAACGCGCCGCCGCCCCAGGCGAACGCGGCCCCGCCGCAAGCGAACGCGGCGCCGTCGCGAGCGAGCGCCGCGCGGCCTCGCAGGGCGCTCGCATCGAGCCGGTCGACGCCGTCATGACCACCCCCGCCCACCAGTTCCCGCTCGGCGTCGTCCTCGCGCCCCGCCGGCGGGCCGCCCTGCTCGACTGGGCCGCCGCGACCGGCGCCGTCGTCCTCGAGGACGACTACGACGCCGAGTACCGCTACGACCGCCAGCCCGTCGGCGCCGTCCAGGGTCTCGCCCCCGAGCGTGTCGTCTATGCCGGCTCGACCTCCAAGACGCTCGCCCCCGGCCTCCGGCTCGGCTGGCTCGTCGTTCCGGAGGGGCTCCTCGAACCGATCACCGCCGCCAAGGAGAGCGACGACCTCGGCACGCCGGTGGTCGAGCAGCTCGCCCTCGCCGACTTCCTCGAACGCGGCCGGCTCGACCGCCACCTGCGCCGCACCCGCGCCGTCTACCGCGCCCGGCGCGACGCGCTCGTCGCCGCGCTCGAACGCCGTCTCCCGCAATGCGAACCCACCGGCGTCGCCGCCGGCCTCCACCTCGTGGTCCGCCTCCCCGCCGGCACCGACGAGCGCCAAACGCTCGAGGCCGCCCGCTCCCGCGGGCTCGGCCTGGCCGGCATCTCCGAGCACCGCATCGAGCCCGGACCGCCCGCCCTCCTCCTCGGCTACGGCCGCCTCCCCGAGCCGTCCATCGAGCCCGCCGTCGAGGCCCTTGCAGATAGCCTCCGCGCATGAGCTACGAGCACGTGATCTGGGAGCAGGACGGCGGCGTCGGGCGGGTCACGCTGAACCGGCCTGACTCCCTCAACGCCTGGACGGACGCCTTCGGCCGCGAGCTGAAGCAGGTGATCGAGCGGGACGCCGCCGACCCTTCGGTACGGGCGGTCCTCATCACCGGCTCCGGCCGCGGCTTCTCGTCCGGCGCCGACCTGAAGGCCGGCTTCGACCCGGCCCCCGACGACGGCATGCCCGACGTGCGCAAGGAGCTCCACGAGACCTACCACCCCATCATCGCCGGCGTGCGGCGGCTCGAGAAGCCCGTGGTGGCCGCCGTCAACGGCCCGGCCGTGGGCATCGGCGCCTCGCTCGCCTTCGCCTGCGACCTGATCCTGGCCGCCGAGTCCGCCTTCTTCGGCCTCGCCTTCGTGAACATCGGCCTGATGCCGGACGGCGGATCGACTCTCTTCGTGCCGGCCGCCGTCGGCAAGGCCCGCGCCTTCCAGATGGCGCTGCTCGGCGAGAGGGTCGATTCCCAGCGGGCGCTCGAGTGGGGCCTCGTCAACTACCGCTATCCGGACGACCGCCTGATGCCCGAGGCCGAGGCCCTCGTCGCCACGCTGGCGAGCGGCCCGACCCGCTCCTACGCGAGCTCGAAGCTGGCGCTGAACCGCATGCTCTATCCGGACCTCGACGGCCAGCTCGACCTCGAGGCCGAGCTGCAGCACGCGCTCGCGCGGACGAGCGACTTCCGGGAGGGCGTGCAGGCGTTCGTGGAGAAGCGGGAGGCCGCCTTCCAGGGCGCTTAGAGCCCCGTCCAACCGCCCAAACCAGCATCCCCCATCCCGGGGGCCGAGGGCCCATCCGAGGCATCCGCCACGAAGTAGAGCCTCGGCGGGGCCCGGAGATATGATCCGCCGGCCTTGCCCTCCGGCATGCCACGACGTCTGCTCCTCGCCGCCCTGGCCGCGGCGATGCTCGCCTTCCTGGTCGCAGCTCCGGCCGCTCTCGGCGACACCTTCACGCCGGAGTCGGGGGGCTCCCAGAACGCCAACGACATAGACACGCTCTTCAAGATCACGCTCTACGTCGGGATCGTGATCTTCCTGATCGTCGAGGGGACGCTGATCTGGGCGCTCGTGAAGTACCGTGGGCGCCGCGGCGGCCCCGAGGCGGCGCAGATCCGCGGCAACACGCCGCTCGAGCTCGGCTGGACGGTGGGCGCGGCGCTGATCCTCGTGGTGCTGACCGTCGTCACCTTCCTCTACCTCGACGACATCGAGAACCCGCCGCCGTCGGGGCCGAACGGGCTGCAGGCGTCGCAGACCCGCTTCGCGTCGATCGACCAGCCCGACCCGCCCACCAGCGGCGGGCCGATCCTGCGCATCCGGGTGAACGGCCAGCAGTACCTGTGGCGCTACGACTACCCCGGAGAGCAGCCGCTGTACAGCTACCACACGATGGTCGTGCCGGTGGACACGACGGTGGTGCTCGAGGTCACCGCCTCCGACGTCATCCACTCCTGGTGGATCCCGAGGCTGGGCGGCAAGGTCGACGGGGTGCCGGGCCACGTGAACGAGACCTGGTTCAAGATCCCGGCGAGCTTCGCGGGCGACACCTTCCAGGCGGGCGAGGTCTTCGACGGCCAGTGCGCGGAGCTGTGCGGAGCCGGTCACGCGGACATGCGCGCCGAAGTGCGAGCTGTGACACCGGAGCAGTACGAGACGTGGGCCGAGGAGACGCGCCGGGAGATCGAGGAGGCCGGCGAGGCGCTCGCCGAGCAGCGTGAGCAGCGCGAGGGCGAGGGGGCCGAGCAGTAGTGGAAGCGGGAACGGCAGCCGGCGCCAGGGTCGCACGGCCCGAGATCGTGATGCACGGGCTGAAGCCGGAGCCGCGCGGCTGGCTGGCCTGGCTGACCACCACCGACCACAAGAAGATCGGGATCCTCTACCTGTTCGCGACGTTCCTGTTCTTCATCCTGGGCGGCGTCGAGGCGCTGATCATGCGCCTGCAGCTCGCCCAGCCGGACGGGACGCTGGTCAACCCCGAGACCTACAACGGTCTCGTCACGATCCACGGCACGACGATGATCTTCCTGTTCATCGTCCCGGTCCTGGCCGGCTTCGGGAACTACTTCGTGCCGCTCATGATCGGCGCGCGCGACATGGCGTTCCCGCGCCTCAACGCCCTGTCGTTCTGGCTGCTGCTGCTGGGCGGGGTCGCGTTCTACGCGAGCGTCTTCTTCGAGCCCCCGCAGGCCGGCTGGACGATGTACCCCCCGTTGTCGGACGACGCCTTCTCACCCGGCGGCGGGGTGGACGCCTGGATCTTCCTGATCCACCTCACCGGCCTGTCGTCGATCGTCGGGGCGATCAACTTCATCGCGACGATCCACAACATGCGCGCGCCCGGCATGAGCTGGGGCCGGATGCCGCTCTTCATCTGGTCGATCCTGGTCTACAGCTACCTGCTGGTGGCGGCGCTCCCCGCGATCGCCGCGGCGGTGACGATGCTGCTCACCGACCGCCACTTCGGCACCGCCTTCTTCGACCCCGCCGGCGGCGGCGACCCGATGCTGTGGCAGCACCTCTTCTGGTTCTTCGGCCACCCCGAGGTCTACATCATGATCCTGCCGGTCTTCGGGATGATCTCGGAGATCCTGCCGGTGTTCGCCCGTAAGCCGATCTTCGGCTACAAGGCGATCGCGGCGGCCACGGTGGCGATCGCCTTCCTCGGCCTGCTGGTGTGGGCGCACCACATGTTCACCACGCCCACCCCGACGGTGGTGCTGGCCTTCTTCATGCTCGCCTCGTTCACGATCGCGGTGCCGACAGGGATCAAGATCTTCAACTGGATCGCCACCTTGTGGCGCGGGCGGGTGGTGTTCAAGACGCCCCTCTACTTCGCCGTCGCGCTGCCCGCGCTGTTCGTGATCGGGGGCATCTCGGGCGTGATCCTCGCCATCTTCCCGGTGGACTGGCAGCTGCACGACACCTACTTCGTCGTCGCGCACTTCCACTACGTGCTGTTCGGCGGCTCGGTGTTCGGCCTGTTCGGCGGCCTCTACTACTGGTTCCCGAAGATGAGCGGGCGGCTGATGTCGGAGGCGCTCGGCAAGGTCTCGTTCTGGCTCATGTTCGTGGGCTTCAACATGACCTTCCTGATCCAGCACTCGATCGGGATGGAGGGTATGCCGCGGCGGGTGTACGACTACTCCGAGGAGCTCGGCGTGGGTACCTACAACCTGATCTCGACGATCGGCGCGTTCATCCTCGGCATCGGCGTGGTCGTCACGTGCGTGAACGTGATCATCTCGCTGAAGCGGGGGCGGAAGGCGGGCAACGATCCGTGGCAGGGGAACACGCTCGAGTGGTTCACGCCGTCGCCGCCGCCGCCCAACAACTTCGACGTCATCCCGCGCGTGCGGAGCGTTGAGCCGATGAAGGACATCCGCCGCGAGGTGCTGGCGGCGAGCGAGCCGGCCGAGACGGTGGCGCAGCCGGCGGCGCCGCGGGCGCTATGAAGCGCCTGGTTCTTGCCACCGGGATAGCCACCTTTGCCCTGATCATCCTGGGGGGGGTCGTGCGAGTCTCGGACTCGGGACTCGGCTGCGGCCCCGCGGGTTCCGGTTTCCACGGTTGGCCGTTCTGCAACGGGGACGTCGTCCCGGGCGTCGACCTCAACTCGATCATCGAGTACGCACACCGCGTGCTGGCAATCATCGTCGGGTTCATGATCCTGAGCCTGTTCGTGCTCGCATGGCGCCGTCACCGGCAGCTCCTTCCGATCACCGGAGCGCTGCTGGCCCTGGTCATCGCCCAGGGGGCGCTCGGCGGGGCGACCGTCGAGGAAAACCTCGAGGAGGCCTACGTGGCCGCCCATCTCGGGCTGGCCATGCTGCTGCTCGGCTTGCTGCTCTACCTCTGGCGGACGGTCACGGACGCCCCGACCGAGAGCGGCGGCCCGCGTCGGCTCGCCATCGTGGCCACCGGGTTCGTGCTGTGCACGATCGTCGCCGGCGGCTACATGGCCGGCACGCAGAACTACGGCCGCGCGGACTACCAGATCGGCGACGGCGCCCACCACGCCTGCGGCAAGGAGTTCCCCTCGTGCAACGGGTCGTTCATGCCGTTCGGGGAGTCGCGCCTGGTGGACATTCACCTCACGCACCGCTTCTTCATGTACATCGCCTCCGCATTGGTGATCGCGCTCGTCGTCGTGGCGCTGCGGCGGCGGGTGGCGGTGCGCTACGCGTGGGCGCTGGCAGCGCTGCTGGCGGTGCAGATCCTGGTGGGCGCGCTGAACGTATGGCTGGACGAGTACGAGCTGCTGATCCTGCTCCACTTGGCGTTTGGGACCCTGCTCTGGGCGACGTCGTTGGGCATGACGCTTCAGCTCGAGCCCGCCCGTGAGCGCGCTAGAAGCCCGGAGGCGGTCGCCGCGTGATCGATGCCGTCGTAGCGAGGCCCGCCTGGCGCACGCTCGTCTCGGACTACTTCGAGATGACCAAGCCGAAAGTGCAGTCGCTCCTGCTCTTCACGACGGTCACCACCATGTACGTAGCGGGCGATCCGTCCTTGGGCCTGGTGTCTCTGACATGCCTGGGCGGCGCGCTGTCGGCGGGCGGCGCGGGCGCGATCAACCACGCGCTCGACCGCGACCTGGACCGGGTGATGAAGCGCACCGCCGACCGGCCGGTGGCAAGTGGGCGGGTGTCGGTGGCGGCGGCCGTGACGTTCGGGGTGGTGCTGGGGGTGTCGTCGTTCGTGCTGCTGGCGCTCGCCGTGAACCCGCTGGCGGCCGCGCTGTCCCTGTCGGGGCTGCTGGGCTATGTGCTCGTGTACACGGTGTGGCTGAAGCGGCGGACGCCGCAGAACATCGTGATCGGCGGAGCCGCCGGCGCGGTGCCGCCACTGGTGGCGTGGGCGGCGGTTACCGGCGAGCTGGCCGGCACGCCCCTCTATCTCTTCGCGATCGTCTTCTTCTGGACGCCGCCGCACTTCTGGTCGCTGTCGCTGCTGATGAAGGACGAGTACGCGCGCGCCGGCGTGCCGATGCTGCCGGTCGTGCGCGGCGAAAAGGAGACCCGCCGCCAGATCATGCTCTACACGGTGCTGCTGTACGCGGTGTCGCAGCTGCCGTTCTGCGCGGGAGCGTTCGGAGCGACGTACCTGGTCTGCTCGGTGCTGCTGGGAGCGGCCTTCATCTACGGCGCCTACCGCCTGATGAAGAGCCCGTCCCGCCGAACCGCACTGCGCCTCTACCTCTTCTCACTGGCCTACTTGGCGCTGCTGTTCGGGGCGATGGTGGCCGACGCCCGGCTCTAGCGGGCCGCACCGGCTCAGAGCCGCCGCGCAGCCGCCTCGTCCAGCAGCACGGTGATGTTCCCCTCCACGAGCGATCCCGGTGCTCGGGGGTCGGGGCGGCCTGAGAAGGCGATCGCCACTGCGTCCCCCTTGTCCTCTCCGGTGATCAGGAACACGATGTGTCGCGAGGCGTTCACCGTTGGCAGCGTCAACGTGATCCGTGGCACCAGCGGCGGCATCCCCGGCGTGTCGACCCCCACCACCGGCCGCTCGCGCTCCGCAAGGGCGTCGTCGGCGGGGAACAGCGAGCAGGTGTGCGCGTCCGGGCCGAGACCCAGCAGGATCAGCTCGAACGCAGGCGGTCCCGCCTCCTGCAGCTCCTGCTCGTAGTCGGCCGCGCCCTGCTCGTAGCCGAGCTCGCCCTTCATCCGGTGCACCGTCGCGCCGCTCACCCGTGACAGCAGCGCGTCGTCCGCCATCCGGAAGTTCGAATGCTCATGGTCCGGCGGCACGCAGCGCTCGTCGGTGAACCAGACGTCAACGCCCGACCAGTCGGGGCGGTCGGCGGCCACCCGCTCGTAGGCCTTGCGCGGAGTCGACCCGCCCGTGATGCACACGTGTCCGCTGGCCTCGGCGAGCAGCGCTGCCGCCTCCGCGGCCGGGTCGTCGCTCACTCGGAAGTCCGGGCGATGCTCCACGTGCCGTGCAGGCTAATCACGTTCCGCCCCGGGAGCGCGGCGATCACCGCGGCCAGTTCGCCGCAGCCGGGGCAGCGCAGCACGAACCCGGCACCGTGGTAGAGGCGATGGGCGCCCACCTGGCTGTCGAGGCCGCACGACTGGCAGACCCGCCCCGCCGCCGTCATCTCGACGGCGAACACCTCCGCCAGCACGCCGCCGATCTCGTTCCCGTCCGTGTGCAGCGACCCGCTCTCCATCTCACCCTCCAGTCGGTCCGAAGCGCTCGGTGTGCACGCGCGCCGGCTCATGACCGAGCTCCACCAGCAGCCGCGCCGCCTCCTCCACGAACGGCGTGGGCCCGCACACATATGCGCGCGGGCGCTCGGTCGGCGGGAGCCCGAGCTCGGTCAGCATGTCGCGGTCGATGCGCCCCCGGAATCCGCTCCAGCCCGGCGGCGGGTCCTCGCGGGTGAGCGTGATACGTACCACGGGCGGCGCCGTCTCGCCGTCCGCCGCCAGCTCCTCGAGCTCGTCCCGGTAAAGGACGTCCTCGAGCGTCCGCGCGGACAGCAGCAACCGCGCGTCCACCGCGGTGCCCGTGGCCCGCCGGTGGCGGAGCATCGCCATGAGCGGCGCCAGTCCCGACCCGCCGCCCACCAGCAGGACCGGCTCGTCGCGGGCCGGGTCCCACACGAAGTAGCCGCCGATGGGGCCGCGCAGCTCGAAACCGTCACCGGGACCCACCTCCTCGGTCAGGTAGGGGGAGACCTCGCCGTCGTCGATCCTCTCTACGGTCAGCTCGACGTCCGGCTCCCCCGGAGCCGAGGCGATCGAGTAGGAGCGCTGCGCCTGGTAGCCGTCCTCGGCGGTCAGCCGAATGTCCACGTGCTGCCCGGCGGCGTGGCCCGGCCATCCGGGCACGTCGAGCACGAGCGTCTTCGCGCTTGGCGTCTCGGGCCGGATCTCGCGGATCGCCACCTCGCGCCACGGCAGCCGCTGGCGGCCCACGACGTTCAGTCCCCCCAGTACCGCTGTTCCTTCCACGGGTCGCCGTAGTTGTGGTAGCCGTAGTTCTCCCAGAAGCCGGGCTTGTCCTCGGGGCTGAGGTTCAGGCCGCGCACCCACTTGGCGCTCTTCCAGAAGTAGAGGTGCGGCACGAGCAGCCGGGCGGGACCGCCGTGCTCGGGATCGAGCGGCTCGCCCTCGTACTCGTACGCCACCCAGGCCTTGCCGCCGGTCACGTCGGCGAGCGGGAGGTTCGTCGTGTATCCGCCGTCGCACCAGGCCACCACGTACTCGCCCCACGGCTCCGTGCCCTCGAGCAGACGGTCCACCGGCACGCCCTTCCAGGTGGTGTCGAACTTCGACCACTTGGTCACGCAGTGGATGTCGACCGTCACGATCTCGGCCGGCAGAGCGAGGAGCTCCTCCCAGCTCCACGAGCGCCCCTCCCCCACCGCTCCTCCGATCGTGAAGCTCCAGCCCTGCAGCGGCGGGTGCGGCGTGGGGCCCGCGGACAGGACCGGGAAGTCGGGCGTGACGTACTGGCCGGGAGGAAGCCGGCCGGGCTCCGCATCCTGCCGGCGGCGTCCGCGGAAGCCTCTCGATATGCGAGCCATCAGGACTGGAATCGTTGCACTATCTGGGCCGTCTAGACTCGAGGCATGCTTCGAATGGTCCGCGGCCGCAGCATCTTCGAGCTGGACGTCAGCTAAGCCGAGCGCCTGGCAAGCCGCTACGCCCGCGTGGCGGTCGACCTCGGAACCGGCGACGGCCGCCACGTGCTGGCGGCTGCGGCCCGGCATCCGGACGCGCTCGTGATCGGCGTGGACGCCAATGCCGCCGCGATGGCGGACTCCTCCCGACGGGCGTCGCGCGGCCGGGCCGCCCTGCCCAACACGCTCTTCGCCGTGGCCGCGGCCGAGCGGCCTCCGGAGGCGCTGCAGGGACTGGCCGGCTCGCTCACGGTGAACTTCCCGTGGGGATCGCTGCTCCGAGGTTTGCTCGGAGAGGACGACGCGGTGCTCGCCGGAGTGGCGTGCCTGATGGCGCCGGGCGCCGAGGGAGCGGTGCTGCTGTCGGTGGTACCGCGAGACGGAATGCCACCCGTGCCGCCGCGGGCTTCGCTCAGACCGGCGTACGAGCGCCACGGCCTCGAGCTGGTCGAGATGCGTCCGGCGACGCCCGAGGAGGTGGCCGCCTCCGGGTCGTCGTGGGCGAAGCGGCTGCGAGCGGGCCGGGAGCGGCCGGTGACCCTGCTGCGGCTACGGCCGGCATAGCCGGGCCGGCTGTCACACGCGTGGCGCCTGCCCCGTCCAACAGGTATGGACCCACACACCGAAGCACCCTCCCCAGCCGACGTCGCCGCCGAGGCGGGCGGTCTGATGGCCGGCCTCGGGATCGTGACGATGCAGCTCTTCCCCTGGGCGCTGCCCGGCCTCATCCTGGTGATCGGCCCGCTCGCCGTGCTGGCGCTGGCCGGCCTTGTGCTGGCGCTCCCGATCCTCGTGCCGCTCTGGCTCGTCCGCTTTCTCAGGTCGCGCCTTCGCGCCCGGGCTGAGCTTCAGCCGGCCCGTCGCCAGGCGCGCAGCCGATCCGCGACGCTGGGGGCCTCGTAGAGTTCGCGCGGTGCTGCTCTACAACTCGCAGGTCTCCGGCAACTGCTACAAGGTCCGGCTGCTGCTCGCCCATCTCGGCCTCGAGTACGAGCGGCGCGAGGTGGACGTCGTCGATCGCTCGAACCGGCGGGAGCTGCTCGGGGACCTCAACCCGGCTCTGCGGGTGCCGACGCTCGTGCTCGACGACGGCCGTCCGCTCGCGGAGTCGAATGCGATCCTCTTCTACTTCGCCCAGGGCACGCCGTACCTGCCCGAGGACCGGTACGAGCTCGCCCAGGTGCTCCAGTGGCTGTTCTTCGAGCAGTACAGCCACGAGCCCAACATCGCGGTCGTGCGGTTCTGGGTCGCGTACTCGGGCGCTCCTCCGCCGGACGCCGAGGTCGAGGCCAAGCGCCGCGCCGGCTATGTCGCACTCGACGCGATGGAAGGGCACCTGGCCGGCCGCACCTTCCTTGCCGGCGAGCGCTACACGATCGCGGACATCTCGCTCTACGCGTACACGCACGTGGCCGCCGAGGGCGGCTTCGAGCTCGAGCCGTACCCCGCGATCGGCGCATGGCTCGAGCGGGTCGCCGCCCAGCCGGGCCACGTGCCGATCACGGCCTGAACGGCGACGTACAGCCCGTCGCGCGTCTCTCGTTCGCACTGGGCCGGCCGAGCCCATATCAGGCTAGTCAAATATTTCTCGCCATCGATATGTCCGGCGCCAACGATGGCGGCGACCGGCATCCAGGAGGCTCCCTTCCGGCTCGCGTCCGAGCCGACGGAGGTGGAGCTGCTCTCGAAGTACTTCCGGGTGCTCGCCGAGCCGTCGCGGCTTAGGATCCTCGAGGAGCTGGTGTCCGGAGGCGAGCGCTCGGTCGGCGAGCTCGTCGAGCGGCTCGGGATCCCCCAACCGAGCGTCTCCAACCACCTCGCCTGCCTGCGCTGGTGCGGGTTCGTGGAGGCGCGGCGTGAGCACCGCACCGTCTTCAACCGGGTCGCCGATCCGCGGGTCGCCCGCCTGATCGGCCTCGCTCGGAAGCTGCTCGAGGGAAACCAGGAGCACGTCGCGTCGTGCCGGCGCGCGTGAGAGGAGGTACGTCTTCCGCGTCGGCTGCGGCCGCATCGTCGCGGTCGAGGACTACGCGCGCCGCGAGGAGGCGCTCGCCGCCGCCGGGGCGACGCCGCCGCGGTGGCATTAGCCCCGACCACCGCCGCTACCTCTCGCCGTCAGGCCGTCACCTCCACGTCCTTGGCGAGGTCGCTCATGATCGCCTGCCATCGCTGCCGCAGCCGGGCGAAGCTCTCGTCGTCGAGTCCGTGTGTGGTGATCGTGACGTTCACGCGGCCGGTGTCCGCGCTGTCGAGCGGCTCGCTCGAGTCGACGATCACGAGCCCACGGCCGTAGGAGTCCGTGGTCGTGACCGACAGGTGCGGGCTCGCCCGCCGCGACTCCCCCTCGACCTCGCCGGCCACCGCGGCCAGCACGGCGATGGGCTTCGCCTCGCTGGTCAGGCGAATCGTCCGGCGCCGCTCGCCGGGGTGGCGCTCCACGTAGTCGCGCAGCTGGAGGAGGAAAGCGCGCCACCCCTCCTCGATCTCGTCGTAGGCGTCGTCGAGCTCCCCATCCGGGAGCGAGGCGGGATAGACGGCGCGCACGATCGTGTGGGCGCCATCGGCTTCGACCTCGATCGCGGACTGGTCCTCGCCCTCGAACATCAGGATGCGGCCGGGCGGCTCGTGCTTGGCGTTGGCGACGAACATCAGCTCGATCTCCTCGTCGAGACCGGCGTAGTCCCAGCCGAACCAGCGCCTGACCTGATCCGGCTCCGTCAGTGCGCGCCAGACCTCTACCTGCGGCGTACGGATTACGACCTCGACGCGGAAGGGCTTGGCCTCCGGCATGCGTGTTCCTCCTTGCGGACGGCGACCCCTGCAGTGTGACGCGGTGACCGCGCCCTACGTCGCCAGCCCAAGCCCGGGCCAGTCGGCGACCATCACGGCGGCCAGCTCGCGCAGTGAGATCTGCCAGGCGGCGGGCGCGTCGTCCCAGGTCCAGTCGCCGGCGGCCAGCGCCGACGCGCTCTCCGGCTCCGCCGATATCCGGATCAGCGCCCGGGCGTCGGGCACCGCCCGCGAGAGCATCTCCATGTCGAGGCGCGCGCCCTTTCGCGGCAGCTTGTTCACCACCAGGAACATCGGCGGGCCGGCCCGCTTCAGCAGCTGGGCGGCCTCCGCCACGAGGCTCGCCGTCGAGGGCTCCGCGTCCGTGAGCAGCACGATCTGGTCCGCCGCCTCGATCGCCGCCGCCGCGGCCGGTTCCTGGAGCCCGGTGCCGCAGTCCAGCACGAGCGTCCCCACGGTCGTCTTCAGCCGCTCGAAGACCTTGGTGTAGGCCGCCTTGTCGAGCCGAGCCATCCGGCTCGGGTCGGTCGGCGCCGGCAGCACCAGCAGCCCGTCGAAGGCGCGGCCCAGCTTCCGGTCGAGCTCGGCCACGGTCAGGCCGGGATGGTCGAGCACGTCGACCAGGTCGTCCACGAACACGCGGTGGTCCGGTGTCAGCGCGCGGCCGAGCGAGCCGTAGTCGGGGTTCGTGTCCACCGCGACGATCCGCTCGTGGCGCACCCGCGCCAGCAGCGAGCCGAGCAGCGCCGTGGTCGTCGTCTTCCCCACCCCGCCCTTCGGCGAGACCACCGCCACGGTCGCGCAGCGCCGCAGCCGCGGGCCGGCGATCTGCTCGTCGAGCCGGCGCATGTACGACGTCGAGCGCCACGCCGCCTTGGCCCGGGTCCGACGCGACGGCGGGCGGCGCACGGTCAGGTCCGCGGGACGCGCCACCGGCGCGGCGTCGTCGGCGTCGCCCGCGTGCGGCTGGGGCTTCACGACGGCCGGCTCGGCAGGGTCGGCCGACCAGAACGCCGAGAGCGCGGCCGAGAGGCGCTCCCCGAACGACGGCGCGTCCGGCAGCGCGAGCCGCGTGCGCTGTAACGGGAAGCCGGCCCGCCGCTTCAGGTCCGCCTCGTCCTGCTCGCGCTCGAACTCCTCGTACGTGACCGTCTGGGGCTCTGGCTCGGGCCGCTCCTCGCTCCGCAGCGGCTGCAGCTCGAGCAGCGCCCCGTCCATCACGCCGCACTCGGCCAGCGTGCTCGTGGGGGGCAGCGGCGGGCTGCCGGCCGGCGCGAGCCCGACCGGGTCGCCGTTCAGCGGCTTCTCGTCGATCACGCCGAGCGACATGAACGTCGGCATCAGCTGCTCGATCGGCGTCTCGGCGGGCACGGTCAGGTCGAGCCTGCGCTCCGGTCCGGCGATCGTGACTACAACGGTCTTCATGGTCTGCCTCCCGTATGGGCCTCGGCGAGCGGGGTGGCGGGCGCGCTGCGCCCCTCCGCGGCGAGCGGAGTCTGGATCAGGGAAGTGCGCCGATCGCGGCGCACGAGCCAGCCGCGGCCTGGTGGCAGCGGCATCGCCCGGCGGCCTCCGATCAGCGGCCCCTCGTCGGGGTCGCCGCTCAGGATCAGCCCGGGCGCGCGAAGCTCTGTCACGCGCTGGTAGAACGCCTCGAACGCGCTGCGCGACACGCCGCCGACGCGCCGCGCGAGCACGAGGTGGAAGCCCACGTCGCGGCCGTGCGCGAGCAGGTCTACGAGCGACAACAGCGGGTTCTCCGCTGCCCCGGGCACGAGGTCGTAGTCGTCCACCAGCAGGTACAGGCGCGGCCCGGTCCACGACGCCCCCCGCATCAGCTCCTCGCGCGTAGCGTCGGGCCCCGGCATGCGGCCGGTCAGCTCGGTGCGCAGCTCGGCGGCCAGCGCGGTCGCCATCGCCGCGTTGGCGGCGTAGGCCCGCACGTGCGGGGCGTCGGCGAGGTCGAGCAGGCTGCGCCGGTAGTCGACGATCAGGAGCTGCGCCCGGCCGGGGTCCTGCCGCGCGGCCAGCGCGCCGGCGAACCAGCGCAGGAAGTTCGACTTGCCCGACTCGGCGTCGCCGAGCACGAGGAAGTGGGGATCGCCGCCGGCCAGGTCGAGGTAGACGGGCTCGAGCCGCAGCTCGTCGACCCCGATCGGCACGCCGGAGCCCTCCCCGGGCCCCGGGAGCTCCGACGGCTCGACCCGCAGCGGCAGCATCGGCACGGGCGGGGCCGGCGCGCCCCGCCAGCGCTCGGCCGCCTGGCGGGCGGCGTCCACGTCCGGCAGAGCCGCCTGGAAGTGGAGCCCCTCCGGCGCCAGGCCGCGACCGGGCACGTCGCCCGGCAGAGCCTCCGCCACGCGGCGGCCGTGCTCGGAGTCGATCGGATCGTTCAGGCGCAGCTCGAGCCGGCTGCCGACGTTGTCGCGCAGGTGCGGCCTGATCTCCGCCCAGCGGTTCGCCGACAGCAGCAGGTGCACGCCGTAGTTGAGGCCGCCGTTGGCGAGCTGCTCGACCTCCTGGTCGAGCCCCTCGAAGTCGCGCCTCAGGGCGGCCCAGTTGTCGACCACGAGGAACACGTCCGGCAGCTCCTCGTCGAGCTCCCCGCGCGCCCTCCGGGCCCGGGCGTCGGCCATCGAGGCGAGCCCGAGCCGCCGGAAGGCCAGCTCGCGCTCCTCGAGCAGGCCCTGCACGTGGCGCACGCTCTGGCGCGCCCGCTCGCGGTCGAGCTTCGTGGCCACGCCGCCCACGTGCGGCGCCGCCTCCAGCTCGGCGAGCGCCCCGCCGCCCAGGTCGATGCAGTAGAGGCGCACCTCCTCAGGCGTGTGCTCCCGCGCGAGGGCCGTGACCAGCCCCTTCAGGAAGGTGCTCTTGCCGCTCTGCGGCGCCCCCACGATCGCCAGGTGGCCGGCGGCGCCGGCGAAGTCGAGGGAGAGGGGAGTCGTGCGCTGCTCGGCGGGCAGGTCGACCAGCCCGACCGTGGCGGCGACGCCCGGCGCGGTTCGCGCGGCGCCCATGACGCCGCCGTGTCCCGGCTGCTCGCCGCGGAGCGAGCGCTCGCGCTCCCACCACGCAGCCGGACGCTCCACATCGCCGGCCTCGAGCGTGCGCGGCAGCGGCGGCACCCAGACCTGGTGCACCGGCCCGCCGCCGTGCGCGGCCACCATGCTCTCCACAAGCACGTCGAGGTCGTTGGACCCGCCGCGGTCCCCCTCCTCATCCGCCGACGCGCCGGCGGAGCCGGCGCCCACGGCCCCGGCACCCGGCGCGAACGGCGCCACCTCGGTCACCGGCCCGCGCGGCTCGTCCGGCTCCTCGCGCCCGCTCCCGGACACGAGCGCCACCTTGAAGCGCTCGTAGATCACCGTGTCGACCTTGAGGTACGCGGCGCCGGGGAACGGCGGCAGGAGGTAGGCGTCCGGCGTGCCGAGCACCACCTTGCTCTCGACCGCCGAGTAGGTCCGCAGGCAGATCCGGTAGCGCAGGTGGCTCTCGAGCCCGCGCAGCTTGCCCTCCTCGAGCCGCTGGCTCGAGAACAGCAGGTGCATGCCGAGGCTGCGGCCCACGCGCCCGATCCCGAGGAAGAGGTCGATGAACTCGGGCCGGCTGGAGAGCAGCTCGCCGAACTCGTCCACCACCACGAGCAGGTACGGCATCGGGGCCAGAGACGGCTCCTGCTCGCGCGCCTGGCGGTAGGCGCGGATGTCGTCGAGGTTGCCGGCGTCGCGCAGCATCGCCTGGCGCCGCTCCTGCTCGCCGAGCAGCGCGTCGCGCATGCGGTCGACGAGGCTGCCGTCGCGCTGCAGGTTGGTGATCAGCCCCGCCGCGTGCGGCAGCCGCGCCAGCTCCGCGAACGCGGCGCCGCCCTTGTAGTCGATCAGGACGAACGAGAGCGTGTCGGGCGGGTGGCGCAGCGCCAGGCCGGAGATCATCGTGCGAAGCAGCTCGCTCTTGCCCGACCCGGTGGCGCCCACGATCAGCCCATGCGGCCCGAGCCCGCCCTCCGCGGCCTGCTTGAGGTCGAGCGTGACCGGCTCGCCGGCCCCGCCGACGCCGATCGGCACGCGCAGCTGGTCGCGGCGCGGCCGCGGCCGCCAGCTCTCGCGCGGGTCGACCTCCGCCGCCGAGCGCAGGCCCAGCAGCTCGAGCGCCCGCACCTCCTCGGTGGTGGCCGGCCCTCGTTCCCGGTCCTCCAGCCGCAGGGGCGCCAGCGTGCGGGCGATCGCCTCGCACAGGCCGAGATCTGCCGCGTCGGGCCAGACCCCCTCGGCCCGTCCCCCCTCGCCGCGGCGTTCCTCGACCGTCGCAGCCGCGCCCGGCGACAGCAGGATCCGCACGTCGGCCTCCGAGGCCTCCGCGGCGCTGGACTCTGCGAGCAGGACCGCGGTCACGGCCAGGCGGTCGCCCTGCTCGAGCACCTCTCGCATCAGCGGCATCCGCGCCACGGCCGAGTCGGGTGCCCAGCCGTCCACGAACACCACCAGGTGCGGTCCTGCCAGCCGCGGCCGGCTGGAGCCGTGGCTCTCCTCGTCGAGCCGCGCGAGCTGCTCGAGCCGCGGGCCCACCTCCCCCTCGAGCAGCCGGCCGAGCGCCTCGCCGGAGGAGGCCAGAAGGATCGGCGGCGGCAGCAGCTCCGGGGCGTCCTGCCTGGCCCGCACCTCGGCCCGGCCGTGCGGCAGCCACTTGACCCACTCCCATTCCTCCGCAGCGGCCGGCTCGTAGGAGGCGAGCACGCGTAGGTCGTCGGGGGCCCGGAACACGGCCAGTTGCGACACGAGCGAGCGGGACAGCGCGCGCGCCGCCTCGGGGGCGCCCACGATCGTGACCACGCGCGCGTCGCGGAGGTCGACCGTGACCGGCACGTCGTTCACCCGCTCCCAGCGCCGCTTGACGGTGCTCGCCTCGTCCTCGAGGTCGAGCTCGCGGTCGGCCAGCGGGTCGTCGCCGATGTCGAGTCGCACGGGGCGGGAGTGCGGCACCCGGCCGCGCCCCACGCGCAGCTCGAGGAAGTCGCGGTCGGAGCTGCGCCGCTCCCACAGCCCCGCGCGTGCCAGCGCGGCGGCCCAGAGCTTCTCGTGGTCGGGATAGAGCCGGTCCATGGCGGCGAGCTGCGCGCCGGCGTCGCGGCCCAGGTCCCGCTCCACACGCGTGAGGTACATGTGGTACTTGCGCCGGTTGCGGTTGCGGCGTTTCTTCACCGACCGCACCTGCGACCAGCGGATCAGGACCGCCAGCAGGATGCTGAGGCACACCAGCCCGAGCGCGATGTACATGAACAACGGGTTGTCGTAGACGAGCGCGAAGGCGAGCAGCCCGAAGCTGCCGATCGCCGGGAACATCGCGTGGACCATCCCGCCGGTCGGGGGCTCCGGCTTGGTCGGCGGGGCGTGGATGCGGAACTCCTCCGACGGCGCCGGCTCGGGCCACTCGCGCGGGGGGCGATGGAAGGTCTGCGAGCTCTGCCCCATCCAGGTGTGGATCTACCCGCCCAGGGTCAGCGGGGAAACGCTCGCACGCCCGGTCCTGGCCGTTCGTTCGGGTTATGCGCGGGTGCGTAGCGGGAACCTCCGCAGCAGGTACCGCAGGCGACACCGAAGGGATTCCTCAATGGCGAGCGCCGGACACATTCGCGTCACTCCCGAGCAGCTCGGAGCGATCGCCGGGCAGCTCAACGCGGGCGCCGCGAACATCGAGCAGATCAACCAGCAGCTGCAGGGCCAGGTGGCCCCGCTCGGCTCGGACTGGGCCGGCGTCGCCCAGGCCCGCTTCCACGAGCTGTGGGCCGAGTGGCAGCGCTCCTCCCAGGGCATTCAGCACGCCCTGCAGGGCATCAGCCAGCTGATGAGCCAGGCGAGCGCCAACTACGCCGACACCGAGGCCGCGATCGCCAGCACCTTCCAGCGCTGATCCTCAGCTGACGGATCGCGATGGGCAGCTTCGCGGTAACCCCCGGAGAGCTCGAGGCGGCCGCGGCCACGCTGGGTTCGGTCCAGGGTGAGCTGGGCTGTCCGAGGCTCGGCGCCGGCGACCTCGGCTCGCCTGAGCTGGAGGCGGCCATGGCTTCCTTCTACTCGGCGGCGAACCGGGTCGCGCTCGCGATGGGCGAGGCCGTGAGTGCCTCCTCGACGGCCCTCGCGGTTGGGGCGGCCGCGTACACGGCCACGGATCTCGGCGCCATGCCGGTGGGCCGCTAGCTCGGCATGGGCGGCTCGGCCACCGGCATAACGCTCCCCGAAGGCGAGCCGGGCGCTGCCGCGGACGCGGCCTCGGGGCTGCGCTCGGCGGGCGGGGGCTTCGAGCTCACGGCGGCCACCACCCAGAGCGCGGTGGGCGTGGTCGGGTCGTGGCAGGGAGCGGCCAGCTTCACCTTCCGCGACCGCTGCGGCGGCTACCAGGACGCCGCCGCCGCCGCCCATGAGGCCTGCGAGCGCGCGGCCTTGGCGCTGCGGCGTTACGGCGAGCGACTCGCTGAGGGGCGCGAGCGCGTTCGGCGCCTTCAGGAGCGCGCCGAGGAGTGCCTGGAGCGCATCCGCGCCGCGGAGGCGAGGGCCGCCGACGCCTCCGACCGCGGCGCGCTCGCATCGCGCATGGCCTTCCAATCGAGCTTCAGCTCGGCAGCCGACGCGGGCGCGACCGCTGCGTCGTATCGAGCCCAGGCTGACTCCGCCTTCGCCGAGGCGGCGACGGCGCAGGCCGACGCGGACGCCGCCCGCGACGAGCTGGAGCGCCTGCGCCGGGCGGCAGACGAGGAGCGGGAGGCCGTCAAAGATGCCGGAGCGCGCGCCGCGGACACGGTGCAGGCCGCCCAGGCCGGCCTGCCGACGGTGGCCTACCCGGCCCGTGAGGCCGCCGCCGAGGCGGCCGCCGCCGCCCGCGCCGAGGAGGAAGAGGAGGACAGGCCCTGGTACGAGGACGTCGGCAACGCTCTCGGTGGCGCCGCCTCGTGGACCGGCGATCAGGTGGTCGGGTTCGGCAAGGGAGTCGGCGAGGGCGTGGTGGGCATCGGGGAGGGCGGCCTGATGCTCTACCGGCTCTCCGGCGCGAACATGCTGATCGACCGCGACTCGTGGGAGCGCGAGTGGAGCAACGTCGGCGACGCCGCCCAGTTCGCCTGGGACAACCCGGGTGAGTTCGGCCGGGCCGTGGTCAACTGGGAAGACCTCTCCGAGGGCCGCTACGGCGAGTGGCTCGGCAACCTCGGGCCGGACGCCGTGCTGGCGGTGGCCACTGCCGGGACGGGCACCGTCGCCACCCGCGGGCTGCGCGGCGCCGACGCCGTGGGCGACGTGGCGGACGCCGCGCGCGACGCCGACCGCGTCGCCGATGCCGCGCGCAGCGTCCCCGACATGCCACGGCCGACCTGGCGCCAGTCGGAGCTCGACGTGGGAGCGCAGCTCGGCCCGGGCTATCGCGAGCAACTCTCTTTCCTGGGAGGCAGGGAGGTGACCTCCGGCACGCCGGGCAGCGTGCGTCCGGATTGGTACGCGGTGGGTGACGCCGTGGAGGTCAAGAACTACGACGTGCAGACGGCGGCCGGCCGCGGTCGGCTCGTGAACGTGCTCGGCGAGCAGCTTCAAGCACGGGTGGAGAATCTGCCCGAGGGGACGGCCCAGCGAGTATTCATCGACATCCGCGGCCAGGACTTGCCGATCGCGGAGCGCGTCGCCCTGGCCGAGCGCATCGCGGAGCACTCGGGCGGCGCCGTCACGCCCGACGATGTCATCTTCAAGAGGGATTAGCGATGGCCAGAGTCGACCTCTACGTCAAGAACACGATGTGGACCGTCGGGGAGGACTGGTTCCTGCACTCGTTCTTCAGCACGATCGCCTACCGGCTCGAGCCGAACGGCTGGGGCTCGCGCTTTCCCGCGCTGATGAAGGACTTGTACACGGGGCGGCTCAGTCCGGATCGGTTCCCGAAGGCGCGCGAGGAGCTCGCCACTCTGCGGTCCGAGCTGGCCGAGCGCCCGCCCGAGGAGCGCATCTTCGCGTACGAGGATCCGGACCGGCCGACTCCCTGGGACGTGCCTCCGGGAGCGAGCTCGCTCGCGGACTGCTTTCTGACTGCGAGCGCCAGCAACCTGCTCGACGTGATCGAGCAGGCGATCTCGGAAGCCTCGGAGATCTCCGCCGATGTGGAGATCAGGCCGTTCGCAAGGGAGGGGACACACGACGTGTTCGTGACCGGCGAGCGGTAGGTGCCGGTCAACGCCGAGCTGCGGGCCGCCATGGCCGCGGTAGCGGAGGACCGCACCGACGAGTCCATGGCCCGCCTCTTCGAGGCTCTGGGCGCCAGCACGCTGCTGGTCCCCGTGCGGGGAACGACCAAAGCGGCGGTTGAGCTTGCCGTGGTCGTGGACGCCGACGGCACCACGTTCCACGCCTTCTCCGACGAGCACGCGCTGCTGACCGCGCTGGGGGCAGACGCTCTCTACGTGGCCATGGACGCTCCCGCGCTGGCTGCGGCGGCGCTCAGCGATCCGGCCGGGACCGTGGTGGTCGACGCCGGCAGCCCCGCCGCCGGGCGCCTCTCCAGACGCGATCTCGAGCTGATCCGCGACCGCCTGGTGCCCGGCGAGGCGGGGTCGTCTCGCGCTCAGCCCGGAGGTTCTTTGCGCCTGTTCGAGTTGTCGCAGGCGCCCGCCGACGCGCTCCTCGACGCCCTCGCCACGGCGGCGGCGTCGCAACCCGGACTTGAGTCCCTCCACGTGTTCGAGGGCTCGTTCAGAGAGGGCGACCGGCACGTGATGGTCGGGGCGCGGTTTGCCGGGCGACCGTCCGAGAACGAGCAGCGAGCCGTGATGGCTGCCCTGTCGAACGCGGCGCGGCCGCAGCTCGGACGAGGGGAGCTCCTCGACGTGATCGCCCTCGGCGAGGAGCTCGAGGAACCGGTGGCCGGCGTGGGCACGCTCATATGGCCGCGCCCGCGGCGTTAGGAGCGGATCGTCGGCTCGCTCCAGCCGAGCTGACCTGCACCGGCCGGCCGTACGGATAACCGCACCCGGAGAGACCGGACAGCCGTACTGGTGCGGGAGCGGCTCGCTGGAAACCTCGGGTGATGCTCTCCCACCCACCGCTAGCCGACGAACTTCAGGGCCGTGTCATCGAGCCCGGCCACCCCGACTACGACGAGGCACGGACGGTCTTCCCCGGCGACGTCGACCGCCGCCCGTCCGCGATCGTGAGGGTGCGGAACTCCGACGACGTGGCGCGGGTGATCGCCTACGCCCGCGAGCGCGGACTCGAGCTGGCGGTGCGAAGCGGCGGCCACAGCGGCGCCGGTCACGGAGTCACCGACGGCGGCATCGTGCTCGACCTGTCCGAGATGAAGGCGCTCGACATCGATCCGGTCCGGCGCACCGCCTGGGCCGAGACCGGCCTGACCGCGGGCGAGTACACCGCCGCGGCCGGCAGGCACGGCCTGGCCACCGGCTTCGGGGACACGGGCAGCGTGGGCATCGGCGGGATCACGCTCGGCGGCGGCATCGGGTTCCTGGTCCGCAAGCACGGCCTGACCATCGACGACCTGCTCGCCGCCGAGGTGGTGACCGCGGACGGCGACCTGCTCTACGCGGACCACGAGACGCACCCGGACCTGTTCTGGGCGATCCGCGGCGGCGGCGGGAACTTCGGCGTGGCGACCCGCTTCAACTTCCGTCTCCATCCCCTAGAGTCGTTCGTGGGCGGCATGCTGTTCCTGCCGGCGACGCCCGAGGTGATCGCCGGCTTCGTGGCGGAGGCGGAGGCCGCGCCGGAGGAGCTGTCGACGATCGCGAACGTCATGACCGCGCCGCCCCTCCCATTCCTGCCGGAGGAGGTGCACGGCCAGATGCTCCTGATGGCGATGGTGGCGTATGCGGGCGACGCCGGCGACGGCGAGCGCGCGATCGCCCCGTTCCGCGCGCTCGCCGAGCCGATCGCCGACATGGTCAGGCCGATGTCCTACTCGGAGATGTATCCGCCGGAGGAGGAGGAGTACCGGCCGGTGGCCGTGGCCAAGACCATGTTCGTGGACAGCGTCGGCCTAGGGGCGGCGGAGACGATCGCGGAGCGCATCCAGGCCTCGGACGCGATGATGGCCGCCGCGCAGATCCGCGTGCTGGGCGGGGCGATGGCCCGCGTGCCCGCGGACGCGACGGCCTTCGCCCACCGCCGCAGCCGCATCATGGTGAACGTGGCCGCGATCTACGCGAACCCCGAGGAGCGGCCGAAGCACGCCGCGTGGGTCGACGACCTCTCGGACGAGCTGCTCCAGAGCGACCGCGGCGCGTACGTGGCCTTCCTAGCCGACGAGGGCGAAGAGCGGGTCCGCGCGGCCTACCCGGGCCCGACCTGGGAGCGGCTGCGCGAGGTCAAGCGTAAGTACGACCCCGAGAACCTCTTCCGGCTCAACCAGAACATCCCGCCGGCCTGAGCGGCGCGCGGCGGGCCCGCGCGGCCCAGCCTGAGGGGTCGCGCGGCCGCTTCGCGCGGGCCGAAGCGGCTAACGCACCATCGCCGCGGCCTGGTCCAGCGCGCGCCGGTAGGCCGGGTCGCGCAGGAGCGCCTGCCGGATCCCCTCGCCGAGGATGCCCGCCTCGCCGCGTGAGGCGCCCAGCACGGTCCAGCTGGACTCGCGGCCCTTGCGGTCGCTGCGCCGCGCCGTCAGCCCGCCCGGCCCGCGGTAGAGGCTGATGCGCATGCCGCTCGCGGTCCCGATCTCGACGCCGGCCAGTCCGGGCACCGACATGGTGAGATCGGGGGCGAGGTCGATCCGCACGTCCTGGCGGCGCCCGTGCGCATGCCCGCGCAGGGACCCGTTGGCGGGCACCAGGGCACCCGGCTCCCAGCCCAGCCGCGAGGCGAGCCAGCCGCAGAACAGAAGCCCGGCGATGGCCGACTGCGGCTGGTGGCGCACGACCACCGAGTCGATGCGCCCCAGCTCCGGGCGCCACTGCGCGGGATCGAAGGTGGACGCCACCCGCTCGCGCCACGGCGTGGAGCGCAGCCAGGCGAGGTCGACCACGTAGGCGTCGCCGGCCAGCTCACGGGCGCGCCTCACCGCGGCCGCCGAATCCGGCTCGTTCACCGAGTCGACCAGCACCACCTGGGTGAGATGCAGGAGCGCGTCCACGGCCTCGGGGTGACCGTGCGGCGACCACACCAGCGTGGCGATGTCGGTGACCACGAGCGGGTCGACGATCGTGTCGAGGTTCTCGAGGTGGTGCGGGCCAAGATCGAGCACCACGCGCTCGCGCGTCAGGGCCAGCTGCCCGGGCTTCGGGTCGTCATGGTCGGAGGTGATCGCCACCGTGGCGTCGATCGTCGTCCGGCCGGGCTCCACCGCGCACAGGATCGTGCGCGACGGGTGATAGCGGCCCACGCGGTCGAGCCGGTTCAGGACCTCGCCGCGCCACTCGCGGTCGACCACCACGACGAGGTTCAGCACGCGGGCGGGCGCGTAGGCGTCATCGCGCCCGCACTGCTCCGTGATCAGCCGGCGCAGCGCCTCCTCGATCGCGCTCGGCGTGGTGTCCTGCGCGCGCCACATCAGATGGCGCGCCAGTGGTGGTCGTCGAGCATGACCTGGTTCGCCTCCTCCGGCCCGCCGGAGCCGGCGGAGTACTTCGGCAGCTCGCCGTCCTCGGCGGCCCAGCGCTCCAGGATCGGGTCGATCACGCGCCACTGGCCCTCCACCTCGTCGTCGCGCGTGAAGAGGGTTGCGTCGCCGCGCATGGCATCCATCAGCAGGCGCTCGTAGGCCTCGGGCGACTGCGACAGGAACGCCGTGCCGTAGAGGAACTCCATGTTCACCGGCCGGATCCGCATCCGGGTGCCGGGGATCTTCGCCCCGAGCGAGAGCGACACGCCCTCGTTCGGCTGCACCGCCATCACGAGCTGGTTGGGCTGCACGCCGATCGACCCCTCCGCCTGGAAGGCAAGGTGCGGGACAGGCTGGAGCGTCACGGCGATCTCGGTGACCTTGCGGGCCAGACGCTTCCCGGTGCGCAGGTAGATCGGCACGCCCGCCCAGCGCCAGTTGTCCACCTCGAGCCGCAACGCGGCGTAGGTCTCGGTGCGCGAGTCGTCCGCCACCCCGTCCTCATCGAGGTAGCTGGGCACCTCCTTGCCCTCGGCCATACCCGCGACGTACTGTGCACGCACCACCGCCTGCGGCGGCTTGATCGCGTGCAGCACCTTGACCTTCTCGTCGCGCACGTCATCCGCCGAGAACGTGACCGGCGGCTCCATGCACAGCAGCGTGAGCAGCTGCAGCATGTGGTTCTGGACCAGGTCGCGCAGCGCGCCGGACTTGTCGTAGTAGCCGGCGCGCGAGCCCACGCCGAGGTCCTCGGCCGCCGTGATCTGGACGTAGTCGATGTAGTTGCGGTTCCAGATCGGCTCGAACATGCCGTTCGCGAACCGGAAGGCCAGCATGTTCTGCACGGTCTCCTTGCCCAGGTAGTGATCGATGCGGAACACCTGGGACTCGTCCAGCACCGAGAGCACCTGGCGATTCAGATCGAGCGCCTCATCGAGGCGCGTGCCGAACGGCTTCTCGATCACCACGCGGACGTCCGACTCCTCGTGCAGGTTGAGCCCGTGCTGCCCGAGCTTCCCGATGACGACCGGGAAGAACTCCGGCGCGGTCGACAGGTAGAAGACCCGGTTGAACGGGATGCCCGCCTCCTGGTCGAACTCGCGGAGCTCCCCGTCGAGGTGCTCGTAGATCGAGTCGTCGTCGAACGTCCCCGGCACGTAGCGCACGTGCTCCAGCAGCTTGTCGAGCACCTGGTCGTCCGGCTCCCTGCGCGAGTGCTGCGCGATCGACTCGCGGGCCATCTGGCGGTAGTCGTCGTGGGGGATGTCCGAGCGCGACACCGCGATCAGGTTGAAGCGCTCCGGCAGCGCCCCCTCGTGGGCGAGGTTGTAGACCGCCGGCAGGAGCTTTCGCTTGGCGAGGTCGCCAGTGCCGCCGAAGATCACCAGCGTCGTCGGGTGGACCGGGAGCCGCTCGAGCCCCTCGATCAGCGGGTTGGGCTGCTGCTCTACGGTCGCCATCGGATCACTCCGCGTGCGCCTGGGCCTGGGCCGCCGGGTCGGCCGCGCGCGTGGCGTGGCCGCCGAACTGGTTGCGCAGCGCCGCGTTCACCTTCGCGGCGAATGCGTTCTGACCGCGTGACGAGAAGCGCTCGAACAGCGACGTCGTGATCACCGGCATGGGGATGCGGCGCTCGATGGCGTCCTCCACGGTCCAGCGGCCCTCGCCGGAGTCCTCCACGTAGGGGGCGAGGTTCTCGAGCTCGTTGCCCTCCATCTCGAACGCCCGCGCGGCCAGCTCGCAGAGCCATGAGCGCACCACCGAGCCCTGCATCCAGAGGTGGGCGACCTTCGCGTTGTCGAGCTCGTACTCGCAGGCGTCGAAGAGGGCAAAGCCCTCGGCATAGGCCTGCATCATCCCGTACTCCACGCCGTTGTGGACCATCTTCACGTAGTGGCCGGCGCCGGTCGGGCCGAAGTGGCCCCAGCCCGGGCCGTGCTCCTCGCTCTCGGGCGGCGCCAGCACGTCGAGGATCGGGCTGAGCCGCTCGACCGCCTCGTCGGGGCCGCCGACCATCATGCAGTAGCCCACCTGGAGCCCCCACACGCCGCCGCTCACGCCCACGTCGACGTAGTGGATGCCGTTCTCGGCGAGCTGCTCCGAGCGCCGCTTGTCGTCCGTCCAGCGCGAGTTGCCGCCGTCGATGATCGTGTCGCCCTCGTCGAGCAGCCCGGCGAGGGCCTGGACGGTCTGCTCGGTGGGGTCGCCGGCCGGGATCATGATCCAGACCGACCGCGGCCGCTCGAGCTTCGACACCAGCTCCTCGAGCGAGTAGGCGCCGGTGGCCCCGTGGCCCTCGGCCTCCCTGATCGAGTCCTCGCTGCGAGCGTAGGCGACGCACTCGTGATCCGAGTCCCGCTGGATGCGGTGCACCATGTTCCCGCCCATCCGGCCGAGGCCGATGAAGCCGAGCTGCATCAGAGGATCCTCCTTGCCGCTTCAGCGGCGTCAACTTCGATCCGGACAACTTCCAACCCATGCTCGCGCAGCGTCTGCGCATCGCCGAGCGCCTGCGCATTCTTCAGATGCTCGAAGGAGTAGCCCGCCTCCGGTATCTCGGGGTCCTCCGCGCTGCGCTGGTACAGCATCAGGAAGACTCCATTCGGCGGTCCACCCTTGTGGTATTGGCCGGTCGAATGGAGATAGCGAGGGCCGTAGCCGAACGTCGTGGTGGCCTTGGTGCGATCGCGAATTCTTGCTCGCAGTTCTTCCACGGCTGCGTCGAACTCCTCGGAGGGAGTGACGTATCCCAGGATCGCGACGTACTGCGGCGGCGAGGCCTCGACCACGGGAGAGAGGTCTGAGGGTGGATCTTCAGCGCCCGCCTCCAGCACGCGCGCCGTGTTGTCCTTCGCCTCCTGCACGTTCGGCTGGTCGAACGGGTTGATGCCGAGCACCCAGCCCGCCACCGCGGTGGCGAACTCGGCGAAGAAGAAGATCCGGCCGAGGTCAGCCGCGCCGTGCACGGCGAGCGTGACCGTCGGGTGGCCGGCGCGCGCGAGCGCCTCCATCTTCGCGTCGGTGTCCGGATCCGCGTTCTCGGGGTCGCGCAGGTACACGAACACGCGGTCGTCGCCGTAGACGTCCGGGTCGGCGAGCGGCTCACCGGCCACCGGCAGGATGCCCTTCCCCTGCTTGCCGGTCGACTCCGCGATCAGCTGCTCGACCCAGAGGCCGAAGCTCGAGATGGGCTCGGAGACCACGAACGTCGCCTTGTCCCGTCCCTGGTTCGCGAGCTCCCCGATCACGATGCCCATCCACAGGCCGGAGTTCGACGAGCTCGAGTCGAAGTGCGTGCAGTTCTGCTCGGCGACCTGTGCGCGGTGGAGGAGCGCCTCCACGTTCACGCCCGCGAGCGCCGCCGGGACCAGGCCGAAGTAGGACAGGACGGAGTAGCGGCCGCCGATCTCCGGGTCGTTCTCGAAGACGTGGCGGAAGCCGCGCTCGTGCGCCAGCTCCACGAGCGGGCTGCCGGGGTCGGTCACCGCCACGAAGCGGCGCCCGTCGCGGCCGGAGCGCTCGAAGAAGTAGCGCATGTGCGAGAGCGTCTCGAGCGTGCCGCCGGACTTCGAGGACACGATGAAGAGGGTCGTCTCGAGGTCCACGGCCCGCTCCACGCCCAGCACGGCGCCGGGGTCGGTCGAGTCGAGCACGTGCAGGCGAAGCCCGTCGGGGATCTGCCCGTACGAGCGCCTGATCACCTCCGGGCCGAGCGACGAACCACCCATCCCGAGCAGCACCGCGTCGGTGAACCCCTCCGCCTTGACCTGCTCCACGAACTGGTTCAGCTCGGGCGCGTGCTCGAGCATCTTCTCGCTGATCGTGAGCCAGCCCAGCCGGTTGCCGATCTCGGGCACGCCCGGTCCGCCCCAGAGCGACTCGTCGCGCTGCCAGACGCGCTTGGCGACCGCTTCCGACTCGGCCTGCTCGATCTTCGCGATCAGCGCCGACTCGAGCTCGTCCGGGATCGAGGAGCGGATCGTGGGCGGGCGGCCGGTCACTATGCCCTCGCGGGTGAGCTCGACGCCATCGATCAGCTTGTCGAACGGCTCGACGAACTTCGCGATCCCGTCGCGCAGGAGCTTGTCGGTCACCTCGCGCATGTCGATGCCCGCGTCGGCCAGGGCGGCCAGCTCGGCGCTCGGATCCTCGTCGGCGGTGGGCCCGGTCACGTCGAGCTGCTCCTCGCAGGCAAGGAGCGTCGGGGCCGGCATGGTGTTGACCGTGTGCGGGCCGACCAGCGACTCGACGTACTTGGTCTCGGGGTAGTGCGGGTCCTTGACGCCGGTCGACGCCCAGAGCGGGCGCTGCACGGGGCAGCCCGCCTCGCGGAGGGCGGCGAAGCGCTCGCCCAGGAAGATCTCGTTGAAGCGCTGGTAGGCGGCGCGGGCGTTGGCGATCGCCGCGGTGCCGCGCAGGTCCTCGCGGCCGAGCTCGGCCAGCCGCTTGTCGACCTCCGTGTCCACGCGTGAGACGAAGAAGCTCGCCACCGAGTGGGCGTAGGGGCCGTCGCGCCGCTCCGAGCCGCGGATGTAGGCCTCGCAGACCGCTTCGTAGGACTCGACCGAGAAGAGGAGCGTCACGTTGACGTTGATGCCCTCCGAGATCGCCTGCTCGATCGCAGGCAGCCCGGCCTCGGTCCCCGGGATCTTGATCATCAGGTTCGGCCGGTCGACCCGCTGCCACAGGTCGCGCGCCTGCGCCAGCGTTCCCTCGGTGTCGTGGGCGAGGGCGGGCTCCACCTCGAGCGACACGAAGCCGTCGGCGCCGCCCGCCTCGGCGTGGACGGGCCGCAGCACGTCGGCAGCGAGCTGCACGTCCTTGATCGCGATCTCCTCGTAGATTCGGCGGGCGTCGTGCCCCTGCTCCGCCAGCTCGGCCACCTGCTCGTCGTAGTCCGTCGAGCCGAGGATGGCCTTCTCGAAGATCGCCGGGTTGGAGGTGACACCGCGCAGCGAGTCCTCGCGCACCAGACTCGCGAGCTCGCCGCACTCGATCAGGCTGCGCCGGATCTGGTCCAGCCAGACGCTGGTGCCTGCGGCGGTGAGGGCCGCGAGCCGCTCGTTTACCTGTGCTTCGACGCTCATGCCCTCGCCCCCACTCGCTCGACGACGGCCCGTCCCTGGGCCGCCACTTTCTCCGGCGTGAAGCCGAAGTGCTCGTACAGCGCCTTCTGCGGCCCGGACGCCCCGAAGCTCGTCATGCCGACCTGGGCGCCGTCGTCGGTGGTCCACCGCTCCCACCCGAAGGTCGAGGCGGCCTCCACCGACACCCGCGCCCGCACGGCGGCCGGCAGCACGGACTCGCGGTAGTCCTCGTCCTGCTCGGCGAAGCGCTCGAGGCAGGGTGCCGAGACCACACGGGTGGCGATCCCGTCGGCCTCCAGCAGGTCGGCCGCGCCCGTGCAGATGTGCACCTCCGAGCCGGTTCCGATCAGGATCAGGTCGGGGTCGCCCTCCCTGAACGAGTCGCGCAGCACGTAGGCGCCTCGGTGGATGGCGTCGCCCGGCACGCCGCTCGGGTTCCAGACCGGCAGCCCCTGGCGGCTCAGGGCGAGCGCCACAGGCGCGGCGGTCTGCTCGATCGCGAAGCGCCAGGCCAGCGCCGTCTCGTTCGCCCCGGCCGGCCGCACCATGTAGAGGTTTGGCGTGGCCCGCAGGTGGGCGAGCTGCTCGATCGGCTGGTGGGTCGGGCCGTCCTCGCCGAGGCCGATCGAGTCGTGCGTGAACACGTGGATCGCCGGCAGGTGCATGAGGGCGGCCAGCCGGATCGCACCCTTCATGTAGTCGGAGAACGTGAAGAACGTGGAGCCGAACGCCTTCAGCCCGTGCAGGCACAGGCCGTTCACGATCGCGCCCATGCCGTGCTCGCGCACGCCGTAGTGCACGTTGCGGCCGGAGTGGTCGCCCTTCGTGACCGCGCCGCCGCCTTCGATGAACGTGAGCGTGGAGGGCTCGAGGTCGGCCGACCCGCTCACCAGGTGCGGCACCTGCGCGGCGGCCCACTGGATCACGCTCTGCGAGGCCTTGCGGGTGGCCACCATGCCGTCCTCGGGCCGGAAGCGCGGGACGTCTGCGTCCCAGCCGTCGGGCAGGCGGCCCTGCATCACGAGCGACAGCTCGTCCCACAGCTCGGAGTGCTCGGCGCGGAAGGCCTCGGCCCGCTCGCGCCACTCGGCCTCGGCCCGGGCGCCGCGTTCCATGGCGGTCTCACGGAAGTGCGCCTGAACGTCGTCGGGCACCAGGAACTGGGCGTCGGGATCCCAGCCGTAGGCCTCCTTCGTCAGGCGCACCTCCTCCTCGCCGAGCGGGGAGCCGTGCGCCTTCTCGGTGTCCTGCTTGTTCGGCGAGCCGTAGCCGATGTGCGTGCGGAGGATGATCAGCGACGGCTGGTCGGGGATCTCGTTCGCCGCGGCGATCGCCAGCTCGATGCGCGCCAGCTCGATGTCCTCGCCGAGATCCTGCACGTGCCAGCCGTACGCCTCGAACCGCCTCGCCACGTCCTCGCTGAACGCCATCGACGTCTCGCCGGCCAGCTGGATGTGGTTGTTGTCGTAGAAGGCGACGAGCCTGCCCAGCCCGAGGTGGCCGGCGAGCGAGCAGGCCTCGGACGCCACGCCCTCCTGGACGTCGCCGTCGCTGGCGATGGTGAACGTGCGGTGGTCGATCAGCTCGTGTCCGGGGCGGTTGTAGCGGGCGGCGAGCATGCGCTCCGCCAGCGCCAGCCCGACCGCCATCGAGATGCCCTGGCCGAGCGGGCCGGTGGTCGCCTCGATGCCGGCGGCGTCGCCGCGTTCCGGGTGACCGGCCGTGGGACTGCCGAGCTGGCGGAAGCTCTTCAGGTCGTCGAGCGTGAGGCCGTAGCCCGACAGGTAGAGGCTCGAGTAGAGCAGCATCGAGGCGTGGCCGGCCGAGAGCACGAATCGGTCGCGGTCGAACCAGTCCGCGTTCGCCGGGTTGTGCTTCATCACGCGCGTGTAGAGCAGGTAGGCAAGCGGCGCCAGTGCCATCGGCGCGCCCGGGTGCCCCGACTTCGCCTTCTCGACCGCGTCCATCGAGAGCGTCCGGATCGTGTTGATGGCGAGCTCGTCGAGCTGGGCGGTGCCGGTGGTCATTCGGCCCTTTCGGTTGCAGGGGCTTGCGTGGTCTCAGTATCACGATCGAGCTCCTGCGCTGCCAGCGCGGCCGCACCGATCACGCCGGCGTGGGCGCCCCCCTGGGCGAGCGCGACCGTCGTGCGGCGCCACAGGGCCGGCAGGGCCCTGGCTCGGGCCTCCTGCATGGCGCGGTCGAAGAACAGGTCGCTGGCCCTCGACAGGCCGCCCCCGATGGCGAGGTGATCCGGCTCGAAGACGTTCACGTAGCCGGCGAGACCGATGCCGAGCATGCGCGCGAAGTTCTCGAAGATGAGGAGGGCGTCGGGGTCGCCATCCTCGGCCGCTTTGACGAGCTCGCGGCCGGAGACCTGCCCGTCCTTGCCCATGCAGCCGGCCAGGCGGCTGTCCGGCCGGTCGGCGGCCATCTCGGTGGCGTCGCGCTCGAGCGCCTGGCCGGAGCAGTAGGCCTCGATACAGCCGCGGTTCGGGCAGTTGCCGGGACAGGGCGGGCCGTCCGCGTTGAGGGTGAAGTGCCCGAGCTCGGCCCCGAGCCCGTGAGCGCCGCGGAAGGTCCTGCCGCCGATCACGACGCCGCCGCCGACGCCGGTACCGAGCGTGAGCATCACGAGCTCGTCCTCGCCGAGGATGTGGGCCTCGGCGAGGGCCGCGCAGTTGGCGTCGTTGTCGACGACGACCGGCACGCCGAAGCGCCGGCCGAGCTCGGCCCGCAACGGCACGCCGGTGAGCGGAATGTTGACGCTGGTCTCGACCGTGCCGGTGGCGTACTCGATCTGCGACGGGACCCCGACGCCGATGGCGGTCGGCTGGCCCACCCGTCCGATCAGGAGCCGGACCGCCTCCTCGAGCCCGTCGAGCAGCGCCGCGGTGCTCGTCAGGGCCGTGGGACGCTCGATCGAGTCGCGAACGGAAACCCCGTCGACCGCTGCGACCGCGACCTTGGTGCCGCCGACGTCCACTCCGAGGACCACGGCCCGCAACGCTATCGGTCGGGACCCGCAACTACGTCGGGCCCCGACCGCCTGGCAGCCGGCTACGTCACGCCGCGGCCCTCTCGGCGTACAGGTTCATCAGGGTCGGCCAGCCGCCCTCGCCGCTGACCTGGACGCGCATGTTCGCGCCGCTCTCGCCGTAGGCCTCGAAGCCGCGGTGCTCGAGCGCTACGCGCGTGCCGCCGTCATCGTGGTCCTCGAAGCGCACCTCCAGCTTCGTGGCGCGCTCGAGGTCGGTCTCGGGGTTCCAGTCGGGGGTGAGGTCCCAGGACATCACGAAGCGGGCCGGCGGGTCCCATTCGAGGATCGTGCCGACCGTGCACTGGCTTCCGTCCTCGGCGACCTCGTACCAGCGGCCGCCCTCGTGCGACTCGAACACCTCGCTGACGGGCCCCTCGCTGATCTTGTGGGTGTCGCTGGGCCACCAGCTGCCGATGTCCTTGGTGAACAGCTTGAACGCCCGCTCGCGGTCGAGCGGCACCCTCACCTCGTGCCGGACTGCGCTCGTGGTCGCCTGCTCGGTCATGCTTCTCCCTTCCGCTCGGCCGCCCTCTGGAAGGCGGCGAGAGCATCGCTCCAGAACGTGTCGAAGTACGCGCGCATCGCCTCCACGCCCCGCGGGTCGACCGCGTAGAGTCGGCGGTTGCCGTCGGGGCGGTCGGTCACGAGGCCGGCGTCCTTCAGCACCCGCAGGTGCTGCGAGACGGCCGGGCGGCTGACAGGGAACTCCGCCGCCAGCTCCCCCACGGCACGGGGGCCGCGGGCGAGCTGCTCGAAGATGGCCCGCCTGGTGGGGTCGGCGAGCGCGCTGAAGCCATTCTGGTAAGTGGGCACTTACGGTAAGTATACACTTACGAGCGCGAGGACGCAACAACGCCCTCTGTTACTCCGGGCAGGCTCCCGGGGCACAATCCCCCCATGAGTCCCCCTCGGCGCCGTCTCGTCGGCGGTCTCGACCTCGGCGGCACCAAGATCCAGGCCGTCGTACTCGACGGGCGGCGCAACGTCGTCGCTCACAAGCGCCGGCCCACTCCCCAGGAGGGTGGCCCCCGGGACGTGGTGCAGGCGCTCGCCGATGCCCTCGCCGAGACTTGCGACGAGGCGGGCATCGGGACGCGCGACCTGACCGGCGTGGGGGTCGGCTCGCCCGGCGCGATCGACGCCCGGCGCGGCGTGGTCACCGGCGCCCGCAATCTGCCCGGCGAGGGCGCGCCGATCAGGATCACCGCCGGGCTTCGGGAGCTCACCGGCACGCGCGCGTACGTGGAGAACGACGTAACCGTCGGTGTCGCGGCCGAGCACGCGCTCGGGGCGGCGCAGCGGTCGAAGTCGCTGCTGGGCGTGTGGTGGGGCACCGGCGTGGGCGGCGGCATCGTGCTGGACGGGAAGACCTGGGAGGGCCGCGGCGCCGCCGCCGAGCTCGGCCACGTGGTCGTGAAGATCGGTGGCGCCCGCTGCACCTGCGGCCGGCGCGGCTGCCTCGAGGCCTACGCGGGCCGTGGGTCGATGGAGATCCGCGCCCGCCACCTGCACCGGCGCGGCCACAAGACGGAGCTATTCAAGATCATGGAGAAGCGCGGCCGGACCCGGTTGCAGTCGGGCGTCTGGCAGCGCGCCCTCGAGCAGAACGACCCCATGGCGATCGAGCTGATCGACCGCGCGATCGAGGCGCTCGGGGCCGGGGTGGGCTCGGCGGTGAACCTGCTCGACGTGGAGACCGTGGTGATCGGAGGCGGGCTCGGCACGCGGCTGGGCGAGCCCTACGTCGAGCGGATCCGCGAGGCGATGATGCCGCACCTGTTCGCCGACGACCACCCGCCGGCCGTGCGCCTGGCGGCGCTCGGCGACCTCGGCGGCGCCATCGGGGCGGCACTGCTCGTGCCGCGGACGGCGGCGGCGCGCAGCACGTGAAGAACGATCAGGGCGGCAGCTGCGAGGCGATGCGCTGGATCCGGCGCATCATCGTCAAACTCGGGAAGCGCGTGGTCTCCACCTTCTCCATCAGCGCCTCGAGGTACTCGGCCAGCTGCTCGGGCGACGTGACGGTCGCCTCCAGCAGGTCCATCTGCGCGAGGCTCGGATAGGGCTCGGCGCGGATCCGGTCGAGCAGGATCTGGACGAAACGTTCGCGGAGCGTCTGATCGTCGGCCACGGAGCGTTCGTGCCCGGTGAGACGGCTCCCAAACCCGTACTACGTCAACGGCAGCGTCACGCGGCAGAAGTCCTCCCCGAACGGCGTGAGCGAGATCGAGCGGCGCACGGTCTTGGCGCCCCGCCCGCCCTTGCGCTTCGCCTCGATGACGTCGGGCTGAGCCTCCAGCACCTGGTAGTCCGTCGGATCCTCGAGCGGCTCGCGCGAGAACCAGATCAGGCCGAGCCGGTAGAGGTTGTTGAGGTAGGCCGGCACCCGGTCGAGATAGCGGCAGCCGGCCTCTAGGCCGATCATGTTCAGGCCGGGCGCCACCATCTCCGAGCCCATGCCGAGCGCCTTCGACGTGCGCACGTCCACCGCCGGCTGCTGACCGCGGCGCGCCAGCAACCGCAGGATGCGTGCCTCGTCGGGGGCGAGCTGGCTGAGAATCCGCTCGTAGGCGGGGTGGAACTCCTCCTCGTACTCCACGTCGGCGCTGCGCTCGAGCAGCTCGGCGCCGCGCTCACGCAGGGACCGTGGCTGGGTGGCCTCGCTCTGGCCCTCCGGGGCCGACGGCACGACCTCCCCGGTCTCCTCGGGCGGGCGCGCGCCGTTCTGGGAGGGCAGCTCGACCCCGAGGATGCCGGCGCCCGTGCGCAGCGAGGTCTCGGCCGCCCAGCGCGCCGTGCGGAGGCCGGCCCCGACGGCGAGCCGGGCGAGGGCGGGGCCGGTCTCCAGGAGGCCGCCGCCTTCGCGGTCGTCGCTGTCCGGCTTGCGCCGCTCCCGATCGCGCTCGTCGCTCGCGCTCGCCTCGCGAACGCGCCGCTCCCGATCGCGCCCCTCGCTGTCCCGCTCCTCGCTCACACTCCGAATATGCCCAGGTGCAGCAGCCCTGCACCGAAACCGAGCACGGCGCCGTGCAGAAACAGCAGCCACTCGTCCTGCTTGATCGCCGAGCGCAGCATCTCGGCGAAGTCCTCCGAGGACATCTCCCGCATCCGGTCGGCGATCAGCTCCCGGATCGCGCCGCTCTGGGCGCGGTTGAACTCGGGGTCGATCAGCGGCGTGATCGTGTACTCGACGGCCTCGGTGGCGACCGACTCACGGATCGCGTCGTACTCGCGCGTGCCGACGGCCACGCGCACCAGCGGCCGCACCACGCCCGAGGCCCGGTCGACCGCCGGCCGCAGCGCCGACTCGAGCAGCCGCCGCGTGCGGTCGGAGCGCGGCCCGTGCAGCAGCTCCTGCCCGATGTTCCTGACGGTCACGATGTCGTCCGCGATCACCTCCGCGTAGACGTCAGCCACCTCCCGCTGGCGGCGGAGGAACAGCCCGTGCACCAGCAGGGGGCCGATCTTGCGCCGCTTGGTCGGCCGGAAGATCATCTCGATCGCGAGCCAGTTGGTGGTCCAGCCGATGACCGTGCCGGCGACCGGCAGCACCCACCAGTAGGGGAACGCCTCGACCAGGAACACGACGGGGATCCCGCAGGCCAGGCCGAACCAGAACCCGAAGTTGATGATGAAGCGCAGCTCCTTGCGCCCCACCGCGAGGAAGATGCGGTTGGCCAGCTCGGGCTTCTCCTCGATGTGGCGGATGACCATGAGCTTGATGTCGAGCAGCTGGTCGATGCGGTCGCCGATCTGGTCCGTCACCTCGTGGACGATCTCCGGGAGCTGCGCGCGCACGCGCTCGTGCACCGCCTCGCGCACGCGCGGCGGGAGGTCGCTCCAGAGGCCGGGGTGCTCGCGGCGCATGATGCGTTCCACCACGTCGCGGATGTCCCGCTCGGAGGTGGCGAGGATGTGCTCGGCGATGGACTCGGGATCGAGCTTGCCGTAGAAGTCGCCGGGGCCGCCGAGCTTCGCGATCCCCTTGTCGACGGCGATGCTGCCCATCTTCGCCGCGCGCGACGGGATGATCCCCTGCCAGCCGACCCCGCCGTGCATCACTCCCGGGATCTCCTGGACCTTGCGCGGGAGCAGCTGCGCGAGCGCGGCGAGGCCCGGGATCCGGACGCCTTTGAAGCAGAGCGGGTGGAAGAGCATCCACACGCCCGTCCAGTTGGTCACGTAGCCGATCGCGCCGGAGAACAGCGGGATCGTGATCTGGCTGATCAGGTGACTGTCGATGGCGATCAACGGTACCCGGCGCATTCCGTCCGCACGCCGGTCAAACTGCCCGTCCAGATGCTCGGAGGAGTAGTCCGAACTCTCACCCTCGGCCCGCGGCTGGTGCGGGCCGTCCTGCTGCTGCCGGAGCTGCTGCGCCGGCTCGACGAGATCGAGTCGCACACGCACGCGATGGTGGGGAACACGAGCAGCATGGAGCGCTCGACGGCGACGCTCGTGGTGGAGGTGGCGAAGGTGGACGGGAGCATCCGTCACCTCGCCGAGGGCATCGAGCCGATCGGCCGGCTCGCGGGCCGGCTGCCGCGGGGGCGGCGGGGCGAGGCGCTTCCCTAGGGGCCTGACGCGGCCGGGATGCAGCCCGGGTGCATCCGCACGCCCGCCACTCGCATGCTGTCTTCGTGGAGCGGAGCGCCGCACACGGCGCAGGTCGTCTCGTGGCCCGGCCGGGTCGACATCGCCACGGACCGGGTCCGCATCAAGACCTCGAGGCGGTGCACCTCGTCCCAGGAGAGGCGGGCGCTGAGTGGACGGGGAGCTGGCTTGGTCATCCCGGCTTGTGCCAATGTGCCCATTTGGTCGAATAGGAAAACCTTTGCGAAGGCTTCTCGCCACCCCCATCAGCCACTTCTGCGAGAAGGCCCGCCGAGCGCTCGAGCGCGCCGGCCTCGATTACGTGGAACGCCCCCACCTGCATGGCGTCCGGCGGGGGGCCTATGCGCTCGAGCTGTTCCGGACCGAACGGCCTACGTTTCGGGCGTCAGCCCCTCCGACTGGCCCGGCGAGAGATCCTCGCGAGTGATCCGGAAGCCGGAGAAGCGGCGCGACGCCACGGCCTCGTAGAAGGGATCGAAGTACGAGATAAGGTCGATCCGAAGTCCGCCGGCCCGGCGCAGCGCCTCGCGTAGGAGCTCCCGGGCGATGCCCTGGCGGCGGTGGTCGGAGGCCACGGCGAGCGTGCTGAGGTGAGCCTGGACGTGGCCGTCCGACTGGAGCTGGCAAATCCCGGCGACCGACCCGCCCACTACGGCCACCATGGCCGTCGAGCCGGGCGCCGTGAAGGCGCGGTGCGTGCGTTCAGGATCCGAGGAGTAGGTGTGCCAGCCCTCGGCCGCGAACAGCCGAAGGCACCCCTCGAGGTGCTCGCGCTCATAGGCGCTGATGCGGAAGTCGCCCACGGGTTGAGCGTACGCCTAGCTTGTGCGTATGCGCCTCGACTCCTTCGCCCGCCATCCGCTCACGTTCGGCCCCTCGCCGATCCATCCTTTGGACCGCCTCACCGCGCACCTCGGCGGCGCGCGGCTGTGGGCGAAGCGCGACGACTGCAACAGCGGCCTCGCCTACGGCGGCAACAAGACGCGCAAGCTCGAGTACCTGGTGGCAGAAGCGCTCGCGAAGGGCTGCGACACGCTGGTGTCGATCGGCGGTGTGCAGTCGAACCACACGCGCCAGGTGGCCGCCGCTGCCGCGCGGACCGGGCTCGGATGCGTGCTCGTGCAGGAGAGCTGGGTGGACTGGCCCGACGTGGTCTACGACCGGGTCGGCAACATCCAGCTCAGCCGGATCATGGGCGCCGACGTCCGGCTGGTGCAGTCCGAGTTCGGGATCGGGTTCAAGGAGAGCTGGGAGCAGGCGCTCGCCGACGTCGAGCGAGCGGGCGGGACGCCGTACCCGATCCCGGCCGGGGCGTCGGACCACGAGCTGGGCGGCCTGGGTTTCGCGCGGTGGGCGCAGGAGGTGGCCGAGCAGGAGCGTGAGCTCGACATCTTCTTCGACACGATCGTGGTGTGCTCGGTCACCGGTAGCACGCAGGCCGGCATGGTGGCGGGCTTCGCCGCCCAGGGGAGCGAGCGGCGGGTGATCGGGATCGACGGCTCGGCGAAGCCGGCGGAGACGCGTGATCAGGTGGCTCGAATCGCCCGCGCCACCGCCGCGCTGATCGAGGTGGGACGCGAGCTTCGAGACGACGAGATCGTGCTCGACGAGCGCTACCACGCCGGCACCTACGGCATCCCGGACGAGCGGACGCTGGACGCGATCCGGCTGGCCGGGCGGCTCGAGGGGATGATCACCGACCCGGTCTACGAGGGGAAGTCGATGGCCGGGATGGTCGACCTCGTCGCGCGCGGGGAGATCGAGCGTGGCTCGAACGTGCTGTACGCGCACCTCGGCGGGCAGCCCGCGCTGAACGCGTACGCGGGGCTGTTCCGCTAGCCGGGCAGCAGCCCGTCGCGGTACCGCGCCGGACGCGACGGTGGGAAGCGCGAATAGGCGAGCGCGCCGTCCTGCGTGTCCTCGGGAGAGCTCGCGTTGTAGCGAGCGGCCGTCTCGTCCTCGCAGTAGAAGCCCCACGGTCCATCCTTCTGGAACTGCCGGGAGCCCGCGCACAGGAGCACGCAGGGCCGGTCCCCGGCTCCGGCGAAGGCGTGCCGTGTCTCGGGCGGGCAGTGCACGAAGTCCCATTGCCTGAGGCTGCGCTCCTCGCCCTCGACGATGAGGACGGCCTCGCCGGACACGACGAGGAAATCCTCCTGCTCGGTCTCCCAGTGGTACGTCCCGCTCGGCTCGCCCGGGTTGATGACACGGATCGCCATGCCGAGCATCGGGAAGAACGTCTCGGCCTCGTACTCGTCGGCGCCCGTGAGCGGGAGGCTGTGGCCCATGCCCGGCCGTTCGAACCAGCGAGCGTCGCGCGCGTTCATGACGAACCAGCCCGCGCTCGCCGGGACGACCCCGGCTTCGGTCTGCTCGAGCTTCGCTTCCGGCACCACCCGCCCGATGCTAATCGGCGTGCGATCGCGATATTGCTGGCCCGCCTCAGCGCACCACACGGTACTTCACGTGCGTGGCCGCGGGTGTGGCGACCACGTACTGCACGGCGCTTGCGCCGCCCGCGATCTGGGCTATCTCGCAGGTCACTGAGCTCATGCGGGCTAAGACCTCCGGGCGGCGCCGGAATCTTCGCGTACGCTCTCGCGCATGTGGCCGCCGGAGGCGATCGAGTTCCTCCGTGAGCTCGAGGCCAACAACGACAGGGACTGGTTCAGGGCCAATCGCGCCCGCTACGACGCCCATCTGGTAGAGCCCGCGCGCGAGCTGGCGCAGCGGCTCTCGCACCTCGGCGAGGCGCACATGTTTCGCCCCTACAACGACACGCGCTTCCACATGCGCCCTCCGATCAAGGAGCAGCTCGGCGTGGCGATCGGCTACGGCGGAGCCGGCGGCTACTACTTCGAGCTGTCGCTCGACGGCCTGCTGGTCGCGGCCGGAATGCATCATCCGGCGCCCGACCAGCTCGAGCGCTTCCGCCGGACGATCGACGACGGTCGGAGGGCCGCTGGGTTCGAGCGGGCCGTCAAGGCGGCGGCCGCCGGCGGGCTGGAGCTCGCCCCACCGGCGCTGAAGCGCGCCCCGCGCGGCTACCCGATGGACCACCCCCGGATCGACCGCCTGCGCCTGAAGGAGCTGGCGATGTACAAGCGCCATGAGCTGGAGCCATGGCTCCACGAGCCGGCCTGCGACGAGCGGGTCCGCGAGGCGCTGGAATCGGCGCGCCCGCTGGTGGCGTGGCTGGGAAAGCACGTGGGACCGTCGGAGCGACCGCGCGGGTAGGGGACGCCAATCGTCCCCGCCGATTCCGGGGTGATCCGCAGCCCGCGACGGGTGTTGTGCCGGCCGGCTTCGCCCGGACCGCTGCGGGCGAGGACCGGCCGAGCCCTCACCCTCCGCCCGTCCGGGCGGTGGAACACCAGGCCGCCGCGCGCGGTGCGCCGGATGCGGTAGCCGCCCTCGTGCAGGAGGCGGTGGTGGTGGTGGTGACAGAGCTGGACCAGGTTGGTGAGGTTCGTCGGGCCGCCGCGAGCCCAGGGCTCGATGTGATGCGCGTCGACGAAGCGGCGTTCGCAGCATCCCGGGAAGCGGCAGCCACCGTCCCGGCTCTGCAGCGCGCGCATGAGCGCGGGCGGCACGCTGCGCGACCTCCGGCCGACCGACAGCGGCCGCCCGTCGCGCTCGAGGATGCGGACGACGCTGCAATCGCAGGCCAGGCGGCGGGCGGTTTCGGGATGGAGGCCGGAGCTGCGGTCGAGCTCGCAGACCCCGTCGTCGCTCTCGCCTGCCAGCGTGCCCCCCTCGACGTGGACGACGACCTGGTATCGCTCACCCCCGCGACGCCCGGCGG
>DASZJZ010000115.1:0-17353 GCA_035947555.1 Thermoleophilaceae bacterium
GACTTCTGCGCCAGCCGGATGATCGAGTCCTCCACGTCGGCCGGCGCGACCATCATCAGGTCGGCCAGCTCGTCGATCACGCACAGGATGTACGGCAGCGGCCGCTCGCCCTCCCGCACCCGGACCCGGTTCAGCTCCACCAGGCTGCGCGTCTTGGCCCGGCTCATCACGCCGTAGCGCTCCTCCATTTCCTTGATGAGGTTGCCGAGCACGTTCGCGGCCAGCCGCGGCGAGGTGACCACCGGAGTGAGCAGGTGCGGGATGCCCTCGTAGTGGTTGAGCTCGACCCGCTTCGGGTCCACCAGCACCATGCGGACCTCGTTGGGGTCCGAGCGCAGCAGAACGCTCGAGAGCATCGCGTTCACGCAGCCCGACTTGCCCGAGCCGGTGGTGCCGGCGATCAGGATGTGCGGCTGCTTGGCGAGGTCCGTCCCGATCGCCTTGCCCGCGATGTCCTTGCCGAGCCAGACAGACAGCGGCGACCAACCCTTCGGGGCCTCCTGGAACACGTCGCCCAGGTGCACCATCTTCCGCACGCGATTGGGCACCTCCACGCCCACGGCCTGCTTGCCGGGGATCGGCGCGAGGATGCGGACCTGTTCGGCCGCGAGGGCGTAGGCCAGGTCGTCCTTCAGCTGTGCGACCTTCGACATCTTGATGCCGGGCGCCAGGCGCAGCTCGTAGCGGGTCACGTGGGGGCCGGTCACCGTCCCGATCACCCGGGCCTCGACGTTGAAGTGGCTGAGCGCCTCGGTGAGCTGGCCGCCGGTGCGCTCGATGCCCTTGGTGTCGAGCTTCTGCGCGCCGTTCGAGCGCTTCAGGAAGGCGGGCCGGGGCATGCGGTACTCCAGGTCGTCGGCCTCCGTGACCGCCGAGCGGCGGTTGCCCATCGGAGTGAGCTCCTCCGGGAGGGGCTCCTCGGGCGGGGGCAGCTCGGGCGTAAGCTCCTCGTCCTCCTCCGGCTCGGGCCGCTCCCCGAGATCCTCGTCGTCGTACAGGTCCGGGTAGCGCTCTGCGGCGTCGAGGGCGGGAGCTTCCACGTGCGTGGCCCGCACGACCGGCTCGGAGCCCTCCGGCTCCGGGGGCGCGACCCGCTGACGCATCCCCGGCATCGGATCGCCCGGAAGCGGCCCGCGCGGCAGCGGCGCCGAGGCGGACAGGGAGCGCGTGGCGCCGCGCACCCGCTCCGTGGTTACAGTCGCGGCCTCCCGCGTGGCCGTCATCAGCCCGGCGATCGACGCCCCCGTGACCAGCAGCAGCCCCGCCAGCACCAGGAACACGAACAGGATGTGGGAGCCCGCCTCCGAGAACAGCGTGCTCGAGGTCCAGAAGAGCACCTCGCCGGTCAGCCCGCCGTGGCTGCGCAGGTAGGCGGCGTCGAGGAAGCCGTCGCGCGAGGTGTCGCCCGGGCCGAGCCCGAGCGTTCCCGCGGCCAGGCCGAGCAGCAGCGCGGCGGCCAGGCAGGCGGCGCCCATCCTGAACGGGTGGACCGCCTCCATCATCGGCCTCACCACCATCAGGGCGCCGGCCGCGAACAGGGCGACCGGCGTGAGGTAGCCGAGGCCGCCGAACAGGAACAGGAAGCCGTCCGCCATCGCCTGCCCCACCTCGCCGCCGGTCCAGCCGAGATAGAAGACGCATGCGAAGTAGGCCGCGAGGGCCACCAGGGCGAGGCCGATCACGTCCCAGTGGCGCTGCTCGAGCTGCGGCAGCTCGAGCGGCGGCCAGAGGCCCCGGGACCGGCGGCGCTTGCGGCGGCGCGTAGCCATCCCGGGCAACTTCGACGGCCGCGGCCGGCACCCTCCTACCCGAAGCAGCCGGCTCGGCCGGCTGCGCAGGGGTGCCTCTGAAGCACCCGGCTCGGCCGGCCGCATGGTGCTCCCTACCATGGGCGACATGTCCGGACGCCCGCGAGTGCTCGTCGTCGAGGACGACACCGACATCGCCGGCGTGCTGCGCCGGTCCCTCGACAAGGAGGGCTACGACGTCCGCGTGGCCGGCGACGGCGAGACCGCGCTCGTCGAGGCCGGCGTGTTCTCACCGGACGCGGTGGTGCTCGACCTGGGCCTGCCGAAGCTCGACGGCGTGGAGGTTTGCCGCCGTCTGCGAACCGAGGGCGACGTGCCGATCCTCATCCTCACCGCGCGCGACGCCCTCGACTCGCGCGTAAAAGGGCTCGACTCAGGCGCCGACGACTACCTGGTCAAGCCGTTCGAGCGCGAGGAGCTGCTGGCGCGGCTGCGCGCCCTGCTCCGGCGCCGCCCGCCACGCGGCAGCGCCTCGCTCGTGGTGGGCAACCTGCGTCTGAACCCGGCCACCCGCGAGGCCTTTCGCGGCGACCGTCAGCTCGACCTCACGGCGCGCGAATTCGAGCTGCTCGAGCACCTGATGCGAAACGAGCGCATAGTGGTGTCGAGGCAGTCCCTGCTCGACGAGGTGTGGGGCTACCACCCATTCGCCGAGACCAACACCGTGGACGTCTTCATCTCAAACCTGCGCCGCAAGCTCGAGCAGGGCGGCGAGCCCCGCGTGCTGCACACGATCCGCGGCGCCGGCTACGTGCTGAGGGAGGAGCCGTGAGAGCGCGGCTGCCGGTGAAGGTCAAGATCGCGGTCGTGACCGCGGCGCTGACCTTCATGATCCTCTGCCTGTTCGCCGTGGTGATCGGCGCTGTGGCCGAGGAGCGCATCCGCGACGGGTTCGACGATGACCTGCGGGCCTCGGTGGCCGACCTCGCGAACAGCCTCGACGTGGAGCCGACGCCCGACGGAATCCGCGTCGTGGGTGACCCGCGTGAGCTCGGCCTGGCCGCCAGCGGTGACGCCGAAGTGCGCGTCATCCTGCAGAACCAGGTCTACTTCCCGCCGGGCGGGTCGCCGCTGGGCGATCCCGACAGCCAGGGGCTGAGCGACGCGGGCGACTTCCGGGTGGCATCGCGCGCGCTGACGATCTCCAACCGCACGGCCCCGGAGGATTTCGACGACCCGCTCGAGCCGCTCGCGAGGGTCGTCGGCTTCGTCCAATACGCCAAGCCGAAGGACTCGATGGCCACCACGATCCAGCGCGTGCGCCTCTTCCTCGGCCTCGGCGTGCTGGGCGGCACCGCGCTGGCGTTCCTGGCGGGCCTGTTCGTGGCGCAGCGCGCCATGCGACCGATCTCCGACCTCACGCACGCCGCACAGGAGGTGGCGCGGACCCGGGATCCGAACGTCACGCTGCCGAAGCCGCGCGCCAACGACGAGGTGTCGGACCTCGCCCACACGCTGGAGGACATGCTGCGCGAGCTGAGCGCCGCGCGCGGCGAGACCGAGGCCACGCTCGCTCGTCAGCGCGAGTTCGTGGCGGACGCCTCGCACGAGCTCCGCACGCCGCTCACGAGCATCCTGGCGAACCTCGAGCTGCTCGAGGCAGAGCTCGACGGTGAGGGACGCGAGATGGCCGAGTCGGCGCTCCGCTCCTCGCGCCGGATGCGGCGGCTCGTCGGCGACCTGCTGCTTCTCGCCCGAGCCGACGCTGGCCGCGAGACGCCCGCCGTCCCGGTGGACCTGACCGAGGTGGCGCGTGAGGCGGCCGCCGAGGCCGGGGCCCTGTCGTCGGACCACCCGGTCTCGCTCGACCTGCCCGGCCGCGTGACCGTCCAGGGCGTTGCCGACGACCTGCACCGGCTGGCGGGCAACCTGGTCGAGAACGCGCTGCTGCACACGCCGGCGGGCACACCGGTCACGCTGTCGGTGCGGCGGGAGGGCGACTCCGCCGTGCTCGAGGTCGCCGACCGCGGCCCCGGGGTGCCAGAGGAGCTGCGCGAGCGGGTGTTCGAGCGCTTCGCCAGCGGCGGCGGGGACGGCGCACGCACCCGCGGGAGCGGTCTCGGGCTCGCCATCGTGAGGGCGGTCGCCGACGCCCACGGTGGGCGCGTCGAGCTGTCCCGCGCCCACGGCGGAGGGGCCCGGTTCGTGGTCACCCTCCCGGCCGGTGACGCCGCGCCGCTCCGCTCCGATGAGCGGACTGGCGTGTTCCCCTCCCGAGAAGCCTGACACCCCGACTCACCCGGAGGAATCCGACTGTGAAGCCCCGCCTGCGCCGGCTGCCCTCGCCGGCCCTCGTGATTGCCTGCGTCGCGCTGTTCGTGTCGCTCGGCGGCGTCTCCTACGGCCTGGCCACGGGCTCGATCGACAGCCGCGAGCTGAAGAACAACACGATCCGCAGCAAGGACGTCCGCAACAACACTCTGCGCACGTTCGACATCCGCAACAACGAAGTGCGGGGCTTCGACATCCGCAACAGCACGATCCAGGGCCGCGACGTGGCCTTCGACACGCTGACCGGCACCGACGTGAGCGAGGCGTCGCTCGCGAAGGTGCCGAGTGCGGCCACCGCCGACACGGCGATCAGCGCGGGAACGGCGGACTCGGTCGGCGGGGTCGGGCTGCGCCGCTTCAACTACGCCGCCGAGCAGGGCAGCGGCCCGGTCACGGTGCTCGACGCAGGCGGGCTGCGGCTGGACGCGAGCTGCGGGGCGGGCGGCGCGCTCGAGGTCAGGGCTACGCCCGCGGATCCCAACGCGGAGCTGTCGGCTTCGGGGGATCTCCAGATGGCTCCGCTCGGCACCGCCCTCGTGAACGACGCCGGGGCCGGCGTGATCGCCCTCGCAAACCCGAACGGTTCGGTCGTCACGGTTCAGGTGCTCGCGGTGGAGCAGCCCAACGGGGTGAACGGAACCTCGAACGACTGCGGATTCTTCGGGATCGCCGAGGCCGGCTAGAGGCGACCACTAAACCTCGACCACCACAGGGAGGATCATCGGGCGCCGGCGCAGGCGCTCGTAGACGAACTCGGCCACGTCGTCGTGGAGGTGGTCCTGGAGGAGGTCGATCTCCCTGATCTCCTCCTCCGCGGAGCGGGCGAGCGACTCGTCGACGGCGCCGCGCAGCTCCTCCACGAAGGCGTCCGATTCGTCCGCGAACGGCACGCCGCGAAAGATGATCTCGGGAGGCACGACCGAGCGGCCGTCCTGCTCGGAGATGGTGGCGACCACGATGAAGATGCCGTCGGCGGACAGCATGCGGCGGTCGCGCAGGGCCACGTCCTCGATGTCGCCCACGTCCACCCCGTCGACGAAGATCATTCCGGCCTGCTCCCGCTCCCCGAAACGGGCGCCCGACGCGTCGATCTCGAGCGGCCGCCCGTTCTCGCCCCGGAAGATCGCGCTGCCCGGCAGTCCCACCGCCTCCGCGAGCTCGCTGTGCAGCCGCAGGCGTCGGTGGTCGCCGTGGATCGGCAGCACGTAACGCGGCTTGGTGAGGTTGAGCATCAGCTTGAGTTCCTCGGCGTAGGCGTGGCCGGAGGCGTGGACCGCCACGTCGCGCGGGGTGATCACGTCGGCGCCGAGGCGGTAGATGCGGTCGATCGTCTCGTTCACCGCGCGCTCGTTGCCGGGGATCGGCGTGGCGGAGAAGATGACCGTGTCGCCGCTGTGCAGCTCGACCTGGGGGTGGTCGGCGTGGGCCATGCGGCGCAGCGCCGACAGCGGCTCGCCCTGGCTGCCTGTTGAGATGACCACCAGCTTGGCGTCGGGGAAGTCCTCGATCTCCTTGGGGCCGACCAGCATCCCCTCGGGGATGTCGATGTGGCCGAGCATCCGCCCGATGTTCACGTTCTTGCGCATCGAGCGGCCCACCAGCGAGACCCTGCGGTCGAGCGCCGCGGCGGCGTCCACCACCTGCTGCACGCGGTGGATGTTCGACGCGAAGCAGGTCACCACGATGCGGCCCGTGCAGCGCGAGAACACCTCCTGCAGCCGCGGCCCCACGCTCGACTCGGAGGGCGACATGCCGGGCCGGTCGGCGTTGGTGGAGTCGCCGCAGAGGAGCAGCAGCCCCTCGCGGCCGAGCTCGGCGAGGCGCGAGACGTCGGCCGGTACGCCGTCCACCGGCGTCTGGTCGAACTTGTAGTCGCCGGTCACCAGCGTGGTGCCGAGCTCGCAGGTGAGAGCCACCGCGAACGAGTCCGGGATCGAGTGGGCCATCTTGACCATCTCGACCTCGAAGGGGCCGGCGTCGAAGGTCTGCGTGGCGAGCACGTCGCTGACCGGCACGTCCTGGAGGCGGTGCTCGTCGAGCCGCGAGCGGACCATCGCGGCCGTGAGCGGGCCGCCGTATATAGGCGGGGCCTGGCTCAGCTCGCGGAGCACGAAGGGCAGCGCGCCAACGTGGTCCTCGTGGCCGTGGGTGAGCACGATGGCGTCGATGTCCGCGGCGCGCTCGCGCAGGTAGGCGAAGTCGGGCAGCACCAGGTCGATGCCGAGCTGGTCCGGCGCCGGGAACATCAGCCCGGTGTCCACCACCACGATGCGGCCGCCGTACTCGACGACCGTCATGTTCTTGCCGATCTCGCCCAGCCCGCCGAGCGGCAGGACGCGCAGGGTGCCGCCCGTGCTCAAGGAACGGCGGCCAGGAGCTTGTGGCGCTCGAGTGCCTCTCGGATCGTGGCGCGCTCGTCCTCGGACGCGTCGACCAGGGGCAGGCGCAGGCCGCCCACGTCGTGCCCGGCGAGCTGCAGCGCGGTCTTGATCGGGATCGGGTTCGTGGTCACGGTGAGGGCGCGGTAGAGGTCGCGCAGGCCGCCCTCGATCTCGTGACGGCTGTCGGGCTCGTCGACGATCCGGCGCATCTCACGGCCCACCAGGTGGGACGCGACGAGGATGCCCCCTGTGCCGCCCATGTCCATGACGCGGGCCAGGACGTCGTCGTTGCCGGCGAGGAGGTCCATGCCGTCGATGGGCTGCATGTCCTCGTAGCGGGCCTGCTTGACGGCGCCCACGTTGTCGATCTCAGCGAGTTCGGCGAGGAGATCGTTGGGGATGTCGGTGGCCGTGCGGCTTGGGATGTTGTAGACGATGACGAGGCGGTCGGTGGCTTGCGCGACGGTCTCGAAGTGGGCCTTGATGCCGCGCCGGTTGGGGCGGTTGTAGTAGGGGGTGACGACCAGCATCGCGTCCACGCCGATCTCCGTGGCCCGCTCGGTGAGCTCGACGCTGTGGCGTGTGTCGTAGGTGCCGGTGCCGGCGACGATGGTGGCGTCGCGGCGGGTCTCCGCGACGGCGAGCTCCCAGAGGCGGAACTTCTCCTCGTCGGTGAGGGTGGGCGACTCGCCGGTGCTTCCGGCGAGGACGAGACCGTCGGAGCCGTTCTCGAGGAGGTGGTGCATGAGCCGGACGGCGGCCTCCTCGTTGAGGTTCCCGTTCCGATCGAACGGGGTGACCATCGCGGTGAGGACGCCGCCTATGCCCATGCCGTCGCGACCGAACCGGGGAGTCACTGCTGGAGCGGCTTGAAGGGGTCGGGCGACTTGTTCGCGTCATCGCCGCCCCGGTCGGGCGTGTCCGGCTGGCGCGTAGGCTCGGGGCCGGCCGGGTCGGACTCGGCGCTTGCGGGATCGGCATCAGGAGGCGGCGAAGGGGAGGCCGGGTCGGTGGGCGGTGTGGGTGCGGCGGGGCCGGCCGCCACCGGCTCGCTCGCGGGCGGGCTGGTCGGGTCGGCGATCGGCGCGGTCGGGTCAGGGGTGCCCGGCGCGGCCCCTCCCGTAGGTGCCTCCTCCTGGATCGGCCGGCCGTGCTCGTCGTAGCGCACCCCGCTCTCGCCGGGCTCCGCCTGCGGCGATCCGCTCTGGTTGAAGTTCTTCTGCGCCTCGTCGAGCTTCTGCTGCGCCTGCTCGGCGAGCTGCTTGGCCTTGTCCAGGAAGCCCATGGGTTCACCTCCGCCTTTGCGTCGTGCGTGAGCAGAGTACCGCTTGCACCGGCCCTTCCGGAACACCCCGTGCAAATGACAGAATTGCCCGTCGAGCGATGGCGACCGAGAGCGACTACAGCCACCGGACGGCGATCCAGAAGCTCGGGGTCGCCCCCGACCAGCGCGTCGAGGTGTCCGGCGACGTGGGCCCCGGCCTGCGCCGCGACGTGAAGGAGGCCATCGGCCGCGGCCTCGTCAAGTCGGGCGAGCTGGACGGCGTGATCGTCCTGGTGGAGTCGGAGGAAGAGGCCAAGCAGGCCCTGATCCGCTACCGCCCGCGCCTCCGAGACACCGGCTATCTCTGGATGATCACCCGAAAGCGGGGACACGACGGCTACCTCAACCAGATGGCGCTCGTTCCCCACGCCAAGAAGGTCGGGCTGATCGACAACAAGACGTGCTCGATCGACGAGGAGCGAAGCGGGATCCGCTTCGTGATCCCGCGGGCGCTGCGGAAGACGGCGGCCTGAGGGGGTGGGTCGTTCCAGGTCCGCATATGTGCCCTGAAACGACCCACCCCCCAGCGGGCTAGCATCGGGGCATGCCGGCGGACGCTCCGACCCCACTTCCTCTTCGCCCCTCCGAAGGGGACCGCGCACGGGTCGCGCAGGCGCTGCGCGCCGGGTCGGTCGAGGGGAAGCTGTCCATCGACACCTTCTCCGAGCGCATCGACCGCCTCCTCGCGGCCCGCAGCCAGAGCGAGCTCGACTCCCTCGTTGCCGACGTCCGCGGCCCCGACCCGATCCGGAGCGCCTTGCTCAGGGGCGTCGCCTGGTGGGCCTCGCTCGCCGCCGATGTACGGGCCGCGTGGCATCGGCCGCACGAGCCGGTGCTCGGGCTTCCGGCGGCGGACGTGAGCGTGACGCTCGGCCGCTCGCGCGACTGCGACTGCATCCTCGCCGAGCCGAGCGTCTCCCGCCGCCACGCCCAACTGCGCCGCGGCGGCGGGCGCTGGTTCCTCCGTGACCTCGGCTCCAGGAACGGCACCCGGGTGAACGGCGTGCGCCTGCTGGACGAGGCCGAGGTATGCCCGGGCGACCGCGTCAGCTTCGGCGACGCCAGCTTCCGGCTGGGTGAGCCGCCGCGAGGCGAAGCCGTCTAGAGCAGGTGCTCGAGCCCGATGGTCGGCGAGCGCTCCAGCGAGCCTACGCGGCGCACCGCCAGCAGCACGCCGGGCATGAACGACTGGCGGTCGATCGAGTCGTGGCGGATAGAGAGCGTTTGGCCCGGCCCGCCGAAGATCACTTCCTGGTGTGCCACCAGCCCGGGCAGGCGCACCGAGTGGATCGGCTCGTGCGGGTTGCCGCCCGCCTCGCGGATCATCTCCGCGGTCCGCTTCGCCGTGCCCGACGGCGCGTCCAGCTTGCGGTCGTGGTGGAGCTCCACGATCTCGCACTCCGGCAGGTGCTCTGCGGCCTGTCGCGCGAACAGCATCATCAGCACGGCCCCGATGGCGAAGTTCGGAGCGACGAAGAGATTTCCGGTCCCCACGCCTTCGAAGCCCGAGAAGTCGGCGCCGCTCGTGCCGACGACGCAGTGCACGCCGGCCTCCACGCAGGTCCGCGCGTTGTCGGCCGCGGCATCGGGGACGGAGAAGTCGACGACCACGTCGGCGTCGCCCAGCACGTCCGGGAGCGCCGTGTCCAGCAGCGGGTCCGCGCGGCCCACGAGCGCCATGTCGTCGGCGCCCTCGACCGCCTCGCACACCGTCTGGCCCATGCGGCCGGCGGCGCCCGAGACCGCGACGTTGATCAAGCGGCCTCCGCCAGCTGCGGCGACACCGCCTCGAGCGCCGTCCTGAACACCTCCTCGTCGCCGCCGACGGCGGCGGCGGAGAGGCTCTCGGGCCGCCACAGCTCGGCGGCCAGCGCCGAGAGGTCCTCGAGCGTCACGGCGTCGAATGCGGCGAGCACCTCGTCGAGGGTGAGGAGCGGCACGCCCATCAACACCGAGCTGCCCAGGCGGTTCATGCGGCTGAGCGTGGACTCCATCGACAGCACCGTGCGGCCCTTCACGTTCTCGCGCGCCAGCTCCAGCTCGGCCTCGCTCACGCCCTCCTCCTGGAGGCGGCGCAGCTCGGTGCCGAGCACGTCGACCGCCTCCGCCACGCGGTCCGGCCGGGTGCCGACGTAGAGGCCCACCTGGCCCGAGTCGGCGTAGTGGTTGGCGTACGAGTAGACCGAGTACGCCAGGCCCCGCTTCTCGCGCACCTCCTGAAACAGCCGCGACGAGGTCGAACCGCCCAGGATGGTGTCGAGTACCCGCAGCGCGAAGCGGCGGTCGTCGCCGCGTGGCATCCCGTGGCCGCCGAGGCAGACGTGGTATTGCTCGGTCTCCTTGCGGTGGAAGCGCAGCACCGGTGCGGCGCCGTTGGGTGAGGCGGCTGCCACCGGCGCCGGTGCAGCGGCACTCGGGAACGCGCGCTCGACGAGCCCCACGATCGCGTCATGGTCGAGGTTGCCCGCGGCCGCCACCACCATGTTGCCCGGCACGTAGTGGCCGTCGTGCCAGGACGCGATCTGCGGTACCGGCACCGACGAGATCACCTCCGCGCGGCCGATGATCGGCCGCCCGAGCGGATGGTCCCCGAAGATCGCGGACGCCATCACGTCGTGCACCTTGTCCGAGGGCTCGTCCTCGTACATGGCGATCTCCTCGATGACGACGTCGCGCTCTGAGTCCACGTCCGGGTAGGCGGGGCGCAGGACCATGTCCTGGAGCACGTCGAAGGCCCGCTCGAGGTGGCCGTCGAGGAAGCGCGAGTAGACCGAGGTGGTCTCCTTGCCGGTGCCGGCGTTCACCTCCGCGCCCATCGCGTCGAACGCCTCATCGATCTCGCGCGAGCTGAAGCGCTCCGTCCCCTTGAAGAGGAGGTGCTCCAGGAAGTGCGAGATGCCCGCCTGGTCGGTGCCCTCGTCACGCGACCCGGCCCGGATCCACATGCCGAGCGCGATGGAGCGCACCGAGGGCATGGCCTCGGTGACGACCCGGACGCCCGAGTCGAGCGTGGTTAGACGAGCAGGTTCCGTGCTCACTCTGTGCGCTGGCGATCCCGGTCCCGCTCGCGCGGCCGGCGGTCCCGATCCCGGTCGCGCGGGCGGCGGTCCCGCCCGCGGCCGTTGCCGCGGTCCCCGCGGTCGCCACGGTCACCGCGGCCGCCCTTGTCGCCGGTGCCCATGGCCGCCAGCTCCTCGGACGACTTCCCGGCGATCTCCGGATCCTCCGCGAGGCGCAGGCCGATCCGGCCCCGCTCGCGGTCGACCTCGACCACCTTCACGCGCAGCTCGTCACCGCGGTTGACGATCTCCTCCACCGTGTTCGGGCGCTGGCCCGGCGCGATGTTGGAGATGTGCAGCAGCCCGTCGGTGCCCTTGGCGAGCTCGATGAACGCTCCGAACGTCGTCGTCTTCACGACCTTGCCGGTGAACTCGTCCCCGACCTCGACCTCCTTGGTCATCGAGCGGATCCGGTCGACAAGGGCGTCGCCCTGCTCGCCGGTCTGCGCGTAGATCCGCACGGTGCCGTCGTCGTCGATGTCGATCTGGGCGTCGAACTCCTCGCTCAGCGCGCGGATGGTCTCGCCGCCCTTGCCGATCACGGCCCCGATCTTGTCGGTGTCGATCTGGATCGCGCTGATCCGCGGCGCGTACTGCGACAGCTCGGAGCGCGGCTCCGGGATCGCCTCGTTCATCTTGCCGAGAATCGTCATGCGCGCGTCCCTGGCCTGCGAGAGCGCGTCGCGCAGGATGTCGAAGGTCACGCCCGTGATCTTGATGTCCATCTGCAGGGCGGTGATGCCGTCGGAGGTGCCGGCGACCTTGAAGTCCATGTCGCCGAGGTGGTCCTCCACGCCCGCGATGTCCGTCAGGACGATGTAGTCGTCGCCCTCCTTGATGAGGCCCATCGCCACGCCGGCCACCGGCGCCTTGATCGGCACGCCGGCGTCCATGAGCGAAAGCGAGGAGCCGCACACCGAGGCCATCGACGACGAGCCGTTCGACTCGAGGATGTCCGACACCACCCGGATCGTGTACGGGAAGTCGTCGATCGTCGGCACGACCGGCACGAGCGCACGCTCCGCGAGCGCGCCGTGGCCGATGTCGCGGCGCTTGGGTCCGCGCATGAAACCGGCCTCCCCGACCGAGAACGGCGGGAAGTTGTAGTGGTGGAAGTAGTGCTTGGCCTCCTGCAGGCCGAGCGTGTCGAGCCGCATCTCGTCACGCGTGGTGCCGAGCGCGGCGACCGAGAAGGCCTGCGTCTGGCCGCGGGTGAAGATTGCCGACCCGTGGGTGCGCGGCGCCACTCCGACCTCGATCCAGATGTCGCGGATCTCCTCGGCGGCGCGCCCGTCCGGCCGCTTCTTCTCCACAGCGATGCGCCTGCGGATGATGTCCTTCTCGAGCTTGTCGAAGGCGAGCTGCACCGCCTGGCGGCGGGCGATCAAGGCGTCCTCGTCGACCTCGACGGTCTCGCCGAGCGCCTCGAGCACCTCCTGCTCGACCCGCGCCGTGGCCTCCTGGCGCTCGAGCTTGTCGGCGACCTGCGTGGCCTCGTCGAGCGCCGCGCCGAAGCGCTCTTGCAGCTCCGTCGCGATGCCCTCGTCCACCTCCGGCGCGATGACCTCGTCCTTGTCCTTGCCGGCCTGGCGACGCAGGTCGTGCTGGGCCTGGCACAGCTCCTTGATGGCGGCGTGAGCGATGTCGAGCGCGTCGAGGATCTCGGCCTCGGCGATCTCGTCGGCTCCCGCCTCGACCATCAGGATGGCCTCCTCGGTGCCCGCGACCACGAGGTCGAGCGGGGACTCGAGCAGCCACTCCTCGTCGGGGTTGACGAGGAAGTTGCCCTCGGCGTCCTGCCCGATGCGAACGGCGCCCACGGGCGCCGGGAAGGGGATGTTCGACACCATCAGCGCGGCGCTGGCGCCGTTCATCGCGAGGATGTCGTAGGGGTGCTCGTGGTCGACCGACATCGGGATCGAGACCAGCTGGGTCTCGCGCCGCCAGCCCTTGGGGAAGAGCGGGCGCAGCGGGCGGTCGATCATGCGAGCGGTGAGGGTGGCCTTTTCGCCGGCGCGGCCCTCGCGGCGGAAGAAGCTGCCGGGGATCTTGCCCGCGGCGTACATGCGCTCCTCCACATCGACCGTGAGCGGGAGGAAGTCGACGTCGCGGAGGTTCCCCGCCGTCGCGGTGCAGAGCACCTTCGTCTCCCCCGCCGTCACGACCACGGAGCCGCTCGCCTGCTTGGCGAGCTTCCCGGTCTCGAACTCGATCGTCGTACCACCGATCTCGAGGGAGACCTGGCTCACGCCTTCAGTCATGTGTGTCCTTTCAGCGGCCTCCGGTTGGCCGCATGGCTTTCGTACGTTCCGTTGCGAACCCGCTAGAGGCTAGCAGCGGGTGCTCCTTCAGCGGAGGCGCGACCCTGCCGTTCGGCAGGGCCGCGCTGATTCGCAGCTAACGCAGGGTCAGGCGAGCTCTAGCGCCGGATCCGGCAGTCGCGACGGAGGTCGAGCGTCCTGCGCTCGCCGCGCTCGACGTACACCTGCCGCGCCGAGCGGGTCGTGCCCTCTGGCTGCTCGCAGGACAGCGTCCACGTCTCCTGCTGTGCCGCCTGATAGGGCTCCGGGCCCTCGAAGGTGACCTCGCCCGCCCACGGCTCGACCGCGGCGTAGTTGATCACCCGCACGACGTAGTCGCCGGCCGGGTCGGCCACGACCGCCTCCTCGAAGTTGGTCGCGCCCTGGCCAGACGTGGCCACCGGCTCGCCGGTCGCCGCGCCGCCCGCGTCGGCCCGGTAGATCTTCATGTCCCAGTCGCTCGCCGGCGTCGGCCATTCGATCCGGAACGTGGCCTTGGCGTTGTCGATGCCCGTGCCGCTCGGGACCGTGATGTTGTGGTCCTCGTAGCAGGACGGCGGCGGGGTGTCGTAGTTGGCGCACGGAACCGTGCCGCCGCGCGAGTTGAACTGCTGCGCGGGGCTCGGCTCCCCCGTGGCGGGCCGGCCGCTCTCCTTCATGACGAGCGGCCGCGTGGACGGGTTGGTGTGCCACTCGAACACGCCGTCCGGACCCACCTGCATGGTGCTGTTCAGGCTGTCGGTGAAGGTCGAGCCGTCGTAGGTGGGCGTCTCGAACGTCTTCGTCAGCCTCAGCACGGCGTTCGCCGGCGCACGCCCCGCCAGCACGGAGTGGTGGGCGGTGTCGGCGGCGTTCGCCGCGGCCTTGTAGTAGGCCTCGCGGTTGCCGCCGCCCGTGGCGTCGTCGGTGGTGCCGTTCCACTCGGCCACGGTCTCGGCGAACGGCGGGTGGAAGCCCAGGTCGCCGATCTCGAACGTGTAGCCGTAGCCGCCGGTGGCCGAGTAGGACCAGTCCTCGGTGGTGCCGGTCGTGTCGTAGAGCTGCCAGCCGTACTGGCTCGTGTAGCCGTTCTCGGCCGCCATCGAGTCGCCCAGCGCCTTCATCGCGGGCTCGTCCGGGGCGAGGCCCTGCGACGCGAGGCCGGGCGGCCGCAGCACCAGGTTCGAGAACGTGTGGTTGGTGATCAGCGTGGTCACCTGGCGGCCCGAGATGAGCTCGCGGACGTTCTGGGTCTCAGGCTCGGAGAACGGGCCGGGGCCGTGGTAGGTCTGGGTCAGCGGGTTCGAGCTCGAGCCGGGGCCGCCCCAGAAGGCGCCGTAGTTTCGGTTCGGGTCCACACCGAAGCCGACGATCCCGGTGGTCGGCTGCAGGCAGCTGCCGCCCTCGCCGGTCGGGAAGGCGCAGTTCTTGCGCCGGTACTCGTTCGGGTTGGTGGCGGCGGCGAGGATGAACTCGGCGTCGGAGATGTCGCCGCTGCCGTCGAGGTCGGTGTGGTGGCCGTCACCGTGCATGTACAGCTGGCCCGCCTCGCGCGAGGCGTTGAAGCCGTCCGGGTTCACCACCGGCACCACGATCGTGCGTGTGTTCTCGACAAGGCTGCGCACGCGCGCGTCGCCGTTGCGGTAGCCGATGATGAGCTCGTAGGCCCACTCCATCGCGTGCTCGCCGGAGGGCCACTCGCGCGCGTGGTGGAGGCCCATCTGGAGGAACACGGGGCGACCGTCGCGGGCGTTCGGGTTCGTCGCGATCTCGATGCCCTCGACCGGCCGGCCCTCGTACGTCAGGTGGTTGAGCGTGATCGGCCGGACCAGGTCCGGATGCTCGCGCGCGAGGCGCTTCATGTCCTCGCTGTAGTCGAACAGGCGGCGGTAGGTGTTCTGGCCGCTGGGAAGCTCGGTGGTGGCGTTGGCCGCCGCGAAGCGGGCGTCGGCCAGCCGGTCCTGGCGCGCCTGAAGCGCCAGGTCCGGCACCTCGATCGTGTAGACGAAGTTGTTCTCGACGAGCTTGCGGGCGTCCTCCGCGCCGTAGAGCACGACCTCGAGGAAGCCGGGGCCGCCGTGCTCGGTCACGTCGAGCCCGAGGCTGTTCAGCTCGTTCTTGCGCGCCTGGGTCGGTGTGGACACGCGCACCAGAGAGACCTTGGGCACGTTCGACGTGTCGATCGCGGTCGAGCTCACGCTAAGCGAGGCGCTCGAGTCGGCGCCAGACAGGCGGCAGGCCTGCACGACGAGCTCGGAGCCCTGGGTCGCGAAGCCCGATGCCACCTCACGGGAGCCGCGGTAGGCGGAGCCGGCCACCACGCGGCCGTCCGCGGCGTCGAACACGGCGAGGTCCCAGTCGCCGCCCGAGGCGTCGAGGGTGGCGGTGACCGAGCCGGCGGCCGGCATCGCCACGGTCTGCTGGGCGTAGCCCGCCCCCTCGGTGAGCTGCTTTGCCGTGCAGCTGCGGTCGACGGCCTGGGCCGCGCTTACCTGCTGCGTGAGCAGAGCGGCGGCCGAGGCGGAGCCGCTGGCGGCCAGGACGCCGAGGATCGACAGGACCAGGATCCAGAGGACGCTGCGCATCGTGTTGCTTCTCCCACTGAGCTGAGTAGATACCGGGCCCGGCCCCCTGCGCCGGGCCTCAATGGTCAATTTCCTTACCCAAGCCCTTCGAGGGTGAAACGCGGGATGATCCAGCCGCTACGCGATCGCCGCGCGGAACTCCGCTCCGGGCACTCCGGGGTGCGCGCGGCCGTGCACGAACTGGGTCGGCGTCGTGACCACACCGGCGCGGATGCCACTCCGGAAGTCGGTCTCCACGCTGGTGGCCACTGCCTCCGAACGGCGGTCGCTCTCGAAGCGCGCGAGGTCGAGGCCGAGCTCTCGGGCGCGGCGCCACAGGTGCGGGTCGTCCAGGTGGCCCTGGTCCTCTAGCAGCGAGTCGTGCATCTCCCAGAAGCGGCCCTGCAGCCCGGCGGCCTCGGCCGCGGCGGCCAGCACGCGGGCGCGCGGGTGCTTCGACACCACCGGGAAGTGGCGGAACACGCGCTGCACCGGCAGCTGCTTGAGGATCAGGTGCGCCTGCGCGCAGTAGGGGCACTCGAGGTCGGCGTACTCGATCACCACCGGCCCCGAGCCGCGGACGTGGTCGTCCGGGCCCGGCTCAGGCGGCGGTGCGCTGGTCCAGCGCGTCAAAGATGAGGTTGGCCCCCGGCACCTCGAGCGGCGGGGACATGTAGGACCACGTCACGACTCCGTCGGGCCCCACGATGACGAGGGCCCTGCCGGCCACACCGTGCTCCTCCGACCACACGCCGTACGCCCGCGCCACCTCGCCCTTCGGGTGGAAGTCGGCGAGCAGCGGGATGTCGATGTTCAGGTGGTCGCGGAAGGCGCGGTGGCAGAAGGCGCCGTCGACCGAGATCCCGAGCAGCTTGGTGCCGCGCTGCTCGAGCTCGCCCAGGACCTCCTGGTAGACGCTGAGCTGGTTCGTACACACAGGGCTGAAGTCGGCCGGATAGAAGACGAGCACGACGGTCTGGCCGCGCAGGTCGCTCAGGGAGACCCTCTGCCCGTCCTGGTCCGGAAGCGTGAAGTCCGGGGCCTGAGCGCCGGGCTGGATCACCGCCGCAGCCCGAGCTCCTGGATGAGAGCCCGGTAGCGGTCGATGTCGCTGGCCTGGAGGTACTTGAGCAGGCGGCGGCGCTTGCCGACCAGCATCAGCAGCCCGCGCCGCGAGTGATGGTCCTTCTTGTGCTCGCGCAGGTGCTGCGTCAGCTCGTTGATGCGAGCGGTGAGCAGGGCGACCTGGACCTCGGTGGATCCGGTGTCGCCGTCGCCGCGCCCGTGCCGGGCGACGATCTCGCGCTTCCTCTCGGCGGTCAACGTCATCGGCGGGAAACCGTAGCAGCAGCGCGGCCGAGCGGACCGAGGTCGGCGACCACCTCGTCCCCCGCCCGGATCGGGACCTGCACGACCGCGCCGGTGATCAGGCGGTCACCGGCTTGCAGCCGTTCGCCGACCGCGCCGAGCAGCGCGGCCACCGCCCGCACGGTGTCGGCGTAGTCCTGTGCGATCGGCGCCGAGTCGCGCACCTCGCCGTTCACGATCAGCCGCCCCTCGTCATGGTCGCTCGGCACCGGGTTGTCCAGCGGTCCGAGCGTGAAGGCACGGTGCCATACGTTCGTCGCGACAACGCGCTCGGCGTCGCCGGGTGGTGGCGCGCCGAG
>DASZJZ010000116.1:0-35311 GCA_035947555.1 Thermoleophilaceae bacterium
GCTGCCAGCCGCCCCGCGCGGCGCTCGCCGGTCCACCGCAGGCCGCTCCGCGCGATCAACGCCCGGGACCCGCTGCCCGCGCCCCCTGCCGCCGTCCTCCTCGACCGCGACGGCACGCTTGTCGAGGACGTGCCCTACAACGGCGACCCGGCCGCGGTGCGTCCGATGCCTGGCGCGCGCGAGGCGCTCGACCGGCTGCGGGCGTCCGGCGTGCGGCTGGCGGTCGTTTCGAACCAGAGCGGCATCGGCCGCGGCCTCGTGACCGCGGCCGACGTGGCGGCCGTGAACTCCCGCGTGGAGGAGCTGCTCGGGCCGCTCGATCCGTGGCTCGTCTGCCCGCATGCCCCGGACGACGGCTGCGGCTGCCGGAAGCCCTCGCCGGGCCTGGTCATGCGCGCGGCCGAGGCGCTCGGCGTAGCCCCGGCTGACTGCGTCGTGGTGGGGGACATCGGCGCCGACATGGACGCGGCGAAGGCAGCCGGCGCGCGTGCCGTGCTCGTGCCCACTCCGCGCACCCGCCCCCAGGAGGTGGCCGCCGCGCCCGTGGTGGCGGGCAGCCTCCCCGATGCGGTGGACGCGATCCTGCAGGGAGGCCGGATGTGAGGGTCCTGCTCTGGCACGTGCACGGGTCGTACACGACCGCGCTCGTCCAGGGCAGGCACCAGTACTTCCTGCCGGTGCTGCCGGAGCGCGGACCGTTCGGGCGCGGACGGGCGCTCACTTGGGACTGGCCCGAGTCGGCCGTGGAGGTGACCCCGGCGGAGGCTGCCGGGCTCGACGTGGACGTGGTGATCCTGCAGCGGCCGGCCGAGCTCGACGGCGCGTGCGAGCAGTGGCTCGGCGGACGCCGGCCGGGCCGCGACGTCCCGGCGGTCTACCTGGAGCACAACGCCCCGCAGGGCCGGATCGCCGACATGCGCCACCCGGCTGCCGACCGACCCGGCGTGACGCTCGTTCACGTGACCCACTTCAACGACCTGTTCTGGGACGCCGGCTCCACGCCAACGCGGGTGATCGAGCACGGCGTCGTCGATCCCGGCTACCGCTACGACGGCCGCCTCCCGCGCGCTGCCGCGGCGATCAACGAGCCGGTGCGGCGGGGACGCGTGACCGGGACGGACCTGCTCGAGCGGCTCGGGCGAGCGGTGGACATCGACCTGTTCGGGATCGGCTGCGGCGAGCTGGGGGGAGTGGAGGACCCGCCGCAGGCGCGCCTCCACGACGAGCTCGCGAGGCGGCGGGTGTACCTGCACCCGATCCGCTGGACGTCGCTCGGCCTTACGCTGCTCGAGGCGATGCACCTCGGCATGCCGGTGGTCGGCCTCGCGACCACCGAGGCGCCGGAGGCCGTGCCGCCCGAGGCGGGGGTGATCTCGACCAACGTGAGCACGCTCGAAACGGCCCTGCGGCGGTTCGTGGTGGATCCCGATGAGGCGCGCGAGCGCGGCCTCGCCGCGCGGCGCGCGGCGCTGGGCCGCTACGGCCTGGGGCGCTTCCTGTCCGACTGGGACCGCATGCTGGCGGGGGTGACCGCAGGGGCACCCGGGAGGGTGGCGGCATGAGCGCCGGGCGCCGGGACCGCCTCCTCGCCGGGGCGCTTCCCGAGGTGGCAGGAAGGGCGGCGGCGTGAGGGTCGCCCTCGTCTCTGAGCACGCCAGCCCGCTCGCCGCGCTCGGCGGCGTCGACGCCGGCGGCCAGAACGTGCACGTGGCCGCCCTCGCCACCGAGATGGCGCGCCGGGGCGTCGCCGTGACCGTGCACACGCGGCGCGACTCCGAGCACCTGCCAGAGCGGGTGGCGATGGCGCCCGGGGTCACGGTGCACCACGTGCGCGCGGGGCCCGCCGTGAGCCTCCCCAAGGACGAGCTGCTGCCGCACATGGACGCCTTCGCCGCCGAGCTTGCGGACTGCTGGCGGCGCGAGCAGCCCGACGTGGTGCACTCCCACTTCTGGATGTCGGGCTACGCCAGTCTCCGCGCCGCGGCCCCGCTCGGCATACCGGTCGCGCACACCTTCCACGCGCTCGGCGTGGTGAAGCGCCGCTACCAGGGCGAGGGCGACACGAGCCCGCCGGAGCGCATCGACATCGAGAGGGACATCGTGCGGCGCGCCGACCGCATCGTCGCCACCTGCACCGACGAGGTGTTCGAGCTGGTGCGGATGGACGCGGCCAGCGGCCGCCTCACGGTGATCCCGTGCGGCGTCGACCTGCGCCTGTTCCGCCCGGATGGCCCGGCCGAGCGGCGTCGCCCCGCCGTGCGCCGCATCGTCTGCGTCGGGCGGCTGGTGGAGCGCAAGGGGATCGGCAACGTCATCTGCGCGCTCGCGCGCCTCCCCGGCGTGGAGCTGGTGGTGGCGGGCGGTCCCGAGCGCGAGCGCCTCCCGGAGGATCACGAGGCGCGCCGGCTGATGGCTATTGCGCGCCACGAGGGCGTGGAGGATCGCGTGGACTTCCGCGGCCGCGTGGAGCGCCACGACCTGCCGGCGCTGCTGCGCTCGGCGGACGCGCTCGTGAGCGCGCCCTGGTACGAGCCGTTCGGGATCACCCCGCTCGAGGCGATGGCCTGCGGCGTGCCGGTGGTGGCCTCCGCCGTCGGCGGGCTGATCGACACGGTCGTGGACGGGGTGACGGGCGTGCACGTCCCGCCGCGCGATCCCGAGCGGCTCACCTGCGCGCTGGGCTCGCTGCTCGACGACCGGGACGCGTGCATCCGCTACGGCCGCGCCGGCGTCGAGCGCGCGCGCCGCATGTACGACTGGCGCCGCATCGCCTCCGCCACGCTCGACGTGTACGCGAAGCTGCCCCGCGGCGGGCGGCGCCGGGTGTCTCCAGCGGGCCGCTTTGCGCTGCCGCCCACGCCAGGGGAGCACCTCGCCGCGCTCACGACCGCGCTGCAGCGCCTCGAGGCGGACGTCGAGCAGCTCTCCAACTGGGGCGAGCGGCTGGCGGCGCGCCTGCTCGACGGCGGCCGCCTGCTCGCTGCCGGGAACGGCGGCAGCGCCGCGCAGGCCCAGCACCTGACCGCCGAGCTGGTCGGCCGCTACGAGACCGAGCGAGCACCGCTCAGCGCGATCTGTCTCCACGGCGACAGCTCGAGCCTGACCGCGATCGCGAACGACTACGGGGCCACCCAGGCGTTCGCGCGTCAGGTCCGGGCGCACGCGCGGCCGGGCGACGTGGTGATCTGCCTCTCCACCTCCGGACGTAGCCCCAACGTGGTCGCCGCGGCGCGCGCAGCCGGCGAGTGCGGCGCCGAGGCGTGGGCGCTCACCGGGTCCGCCCCGAACCCGCTCGCAGACGAGTGCGACGAGTGCATCGCGCTCGACTGCGCGTCCACTGCCACGGTCCAGGAGCTGCACCAGGTGGCGATCCACCTGCTGTGCGGCGCGGTCGACCGCGAGGTGTGCCTGCGGACCGGCACGGAGGCGCTCGTATGAGCGGCGGCCTCGTGGTGATCGGCGATGCGCTGCTCGACCGCGACGTGATCGGGCAGGTCGACCGCATCGCGCCCGACGCACCGGTGCCGGTACTGGACGAGCTCGAGCAGCGGGTTCGCCCCGGCGGCGCCGGCCTGGCCGCCGCGCTCGCCGCCCGCGACGGGCACGCGGTCACGCTGATCACTGCGCTCGCCGGCGACGAGCCCGGGCGCATCCTGCGCGGCGCTCTGCAGGAGGCCGGGATGGAGGTCGTGGACCTCGAGCTGGCTGGATCGACCCCCGAGAAGATCCGCCTCCGGCACGACGGGCGTCCGCTCCTGCGGCTCGACCGCGGCGCCGGGGAAGGGGTGCGCGGCGCGGCCACCGCGGCCGCCCGCGCGGCGATCGGCTGGGCCGGCGCGGTGCTGGTATCCGACTACGGGCGCGGGCTCGCCCGTCAGCTCGAGTTACGGGAGGCGCTCGAGGCGCTCCCGGCCGACCGCCGCCTGGTGTGGGACCCGCACCCGCGCGGTCCCGCGCCGGTGCGGGGCGTCACGGTCGCCACGCCGAACGAGGCAGAGGCTGCGCTGGCGGCGCCCACGCCGGAGGGGTCGGGACTCCAGGCGCGGCTCGAGCGGGCGATGTCGCTGCGGGCGCGCTGGGGGGCCGAGGCAGTGTGCGTGACGCGTGGGGCCGCGGGAGCGCTGCTCGTGCGGGGCGACGGCGCGCCGCTCGCGGTGCCGGCCCGGCCCGTCCCGGCCGAGGACGCGTGCGGCGCCGGCGATCGGTTCGCTTCCCGTCTGGCCGGGGCGCTCGCCGAGGGGCGCGATCTGCCCCAGGCCGTGGGCGAGGCGGTGGCATCGGCCACGGCTTTCGTAGCCGCCGGCGGCGCGGGGTCGGCTCTCGACTCGACCGGGGAGGCTGCGCCCGACACCGAGCGCGATCGCATCGAGCTGGTGCGTTCGCGCGGGGGGACGGTGGTGGCGACGGGGGGCTGCTTCGACCTGCTCCACGCCGGCCACGTCCGCACGCTCGAGGCGGCCCGCGCGCTGGGCGACTGCCTGGTGGTGTGCGTCAACTCGGACGCGTCGGTGCGGCGCCTGAAGGGCCCGGGCCGCCCGCTGGTGTCCGAGGGGGACCGGGCTTCGGTGCTCGGCGCGCTCGGCTGCGTGGACGCCGTTCGGATCTTCGGCGAGGACACCCCCGAGCGCGTGCTCGAGGAGATCCGGCCCGACGTGTGGGTCAAGGGCGGCGACTACCGCGAGGTCGACCTACCCGAGGCGCGCGTGCTGCGGCGCTGGGGCGGGCGCGCGCTGATCCTGCCGTACGTGGAGGGACGTTCGACGACCCGGCTGATCGAGGAGGCCGCCTGCCGTGCCTGAACCAGGACACGCACTTGGAACCGTGATCGTGACCGGCGGCGCCTCCGGACTGGGACGCGCCATCGCCGACGCCGTCGCCGCCTCGGGCGGCGGCCCGGTGGTGCTGGACGTGAACCGCCCGCCGAACGGCGTGGCGCACCGGATGGTGGATCTGTCGGACACCGCGAGCGCCGAGGAGGTCGTGACCGAGGTGGCCGACGAGCGCGGTGGACTGGACGCGGTGGTGACCGCGGCCGGTGTGGACGCCTGCGGCCGGATCGACCGGATATCGCGGGACGACTGGGAGCGGGTGATAGCGGTCAACCTGCTCGGCACGGCGGCCGTGGTGCGGGCGGCGCTGCCGCATCTCGAGCGCTCGTCGGGCCGCGTGGTGACGGTGGCCTCGACGCTGGGCCTCCGCGCGCTGAGCGACGCCACCGCCTACTGCGCGAGCAAGTTCGGGGTGATCGGCCTGTCGCGTGCGCTCGCCGCGGAGACTGCGGGACGGGTGGGGGTCACCTGCCTGGTGCCCGGGGGGATGCAGACCGCCTTCTTCGACGGCCGCGACGAGCAGTACAAGCCGCCGCCCGACGCGAAGCTGGCGCCACCGGAGCGAGTGGCCGAGACGGTGGTGTTCGCGCTGACACGGCCGGACGGAGTGGAGATGCGCGAGCTGGTGGTATGCCCGTCGACAGAGCCGTCGTGGCCGTAGCGGCGGCACAGTGCTCGTGGCATTGAGTGCGCGGGGCGCGGGGACGGGCGACGCCGCGCGCGCTCCTCGGCTTGTCGCCCTGCGCGCGCTCGGGCTCGGCGACCTCCTCACCGCGGTGCCCGCGCTTCGCGCCCTCGCGCGCGCGTTCCCGCGCCACTCGCGGGCGCTCGCCGCCCCGGCGCCGCTTGCGCCGCTCGCGCGCCTCGCCGGCTGGCCCGTGGTGCCGGTCGGCGAGCTCCAGCCGCTGCCGCCCGCGCTCCACGGCGTGGACCTCCTCGCGAACCTTCACGGATGCGGGCCGCAGAGCCACCGGCTGGTGCTCGACGCGAGACCCGAGCGCACGATCTGGTACGAGCACCCCGATATCGGCGAGAGCGCCGGCAGCCCGCGCTGGGTCGAGCGCGAGCACGAGGTGGAGCGCTGGTGCCGCCTGCTGCGCGACCACGGCATCCACGCCGACCCGCGCGACCTCGACCTTCCGGCCCCGCCGGGTCGCCCACCGGCGGCCGCGCGCGGCGCGACCGTGATCCATCCCGGCGCCACGAGCGGAGCACGGCGCTGGCCGCTCGAGCGCTTCGCGGCCGTGGCCCGGGCGGAGGCCGCCGCGGGCCGCCGGGTGGTCGTGACCGGCTCGCGCGCCGAGCTGCCGCTGGCTCGCCGGCTGGCGGCGCGAGCCCGCCTTCCGGACCGCGCGGTGCTTGCCGGCACGACCGACCTCGAGGGCCTTGCTCGCGTGGTGGCGGCCGCCGCCCGAGTCGTGTGCGGCGACACCGGCGTCGCCCACCTCGCGACCGCGCTCGCCACGCCGTCGGTCGTCCTCTTCGGCCCGACCTCCCCGGCGCAGTGGGGGCCTCCGCACGCACGCGCCCGCAACCGCGTGCTCTGGAGCGGCCGGACGGGCGACCCGCACGCGCGCCGTCCGCACCCCGGGCTCCTTCAGATCTCACCCCAGGACGTGCTCCGGGAGCTCGAGCAACTGCCGGCTTGAGCGGCGTGCTGGACTGTCAGCGCCTATGGAGCGCGGGCCCCTGCGTGTCTTCTTCTCCTACGCCCACGAGGACGTGGCCGCGCGCGACCAGCTCGACGAGCATCTGGAGCTGCTGCGGCGCCAGAACGTGATCGTCACCTGGAGTGACCGACTCATCACGCCGGGGCGTGAGTGGCTGCGCGTCATCGAGGAGAACATGCGCGCCGCGGACATCATCCTGCTCCTGATCAGCCGGGCGTTCCTCGCCTCGGAGTTCGTGGCCGAGGTCGAGATCCCCCTCGCGATGGCCGAGTACGAGCGCGGCACCGCGGTGGTGCTGCCGGTGCTGCTCGAGCCGATAGACGATCTCGACAAGCGCCCCTTCGGCGCGCTGGAGGTGCTTCCGACGAAGGCGGCCCCCGTGTCGACCTGGGATGACCAGGTGAGGGCCTTCGCCGACATCTCCGACGGTGTCAGGAAGGCGGCCACCGAGATCGTCTGGGCGCGCGGGGGACCCTTCGAGTTCGGGCCGCACGCGTTCTCCGACGCGGAGCTCGTCGAGCTCGACGACTCGACTCGACGCTGGACAGCGGCTCGGCTTCAGGCGCTGCACGCCGAGCTCACTCGCTCGGTCCCCGCTCGGCGCGTCGACGGGAACGTGCTCATCGCGACCTGGGCCATGCGCGCGCTCGGCCGCAAGCCGGCGACGCTCCCGGAGTCCCGCTACTACATGGCGTCGATCATCTCGGCCTTCGACCTCGTGACCCTGCAGGAGATCCACGAGGACCTGAGCGAGATGAATCGCCTGCTCGAGATCCTCGGACCGGACTGGAACTACCTCGTCACCGACATCAGCGAGGGCGCCATGGGCAACAAGGAGCGCTACGCGATCGTCTACTACGAGCCCCGGGTGCAGTTCGAGCACGTGAGTGGCGAGGTCGTTCTGCAGTCGAGCGAGCTCATCGACGGAGAGCAGTTCGCCCGCAAGCCGTTGATCGCGTCGTTCCGCGCGGGGGAACTGCGATTCCGTGTCTGCACCGCGCATCTCATCTATGGCGGGGCTGAACGCGACGCCGTCGCGCGAACGGCCAAGGAGGCCGACGCACTGGCACGACACCTCGTTCGCCGGGTGGCACGGCGTGATTCGGCGAACATCATCCTGAGCGGCAACCTCAACCTGCGCAGCAAGGACTCGCAGGTCGTCACGGCGCTCCGCACGGTCGGGGTCGACCTGCCGGACGAGCTCCTCATGCCCAACCTCTCCCGCCCTGGCCCCGACTACTACGCGGGAGCCATCGGATTCGTCTCCCCGAACGGCGAGCTTCGGCTGGGACCCAGCGAGCCGAACCACGGCGTCTTCGACTTCACGCGCGTCCTCTTTCTGCCCGAGCACCTCTCTCACTACCGCGATGCGGGCCTCTTCCGCCCGGGGAAGGGACGCCCCGGCGACGAACGTGCCTTCGTCCGCTGGGCGCTGGAGAACATGTCCGACCACCTGCCCCTGTGGGCGGAGTTGGCGGTATAGGCGAGGCTTGCGCGGGGACGACCAGCCCTCAGCGCTCGAAGGTGGGCGCGAGCGCCTCGTCCAGGAGCCCGGCCGGACCGCGCGAGGCGAGCTTCGCCAGCCGCTCGGCGCCAGTCGGGTTGAGGACCTCGTCGCTGGTCGCCGAGCTCGGTCAGGCAGGCCTCGATCTCCGCGCGTGACGAGAGGTCGAGCCGCACGGGGCGCGCCTCGCGGAAGGCGCCGCCGCCCACGGGCTCGAAGTCGCCGGTGTCGCGCATCCCCGCCAGGATGTGCACGTCGCGCTCGGCGAGCTCCTCCACGACGGCGCGGCCGATGCCGCGGCTCGCCCCGGTCACCAACACGGTCTTCCCGGAGACGTCCATGGTCGCCCGGTTCCCGGTGCGAACGCGCATCACCAGCGCTTGCGCGCCAGTCGAGGCGCCTCAGTCCGGCAGCAGCGGCACCGGCTCGCCCGTGTCGCGGCCCAGCAGCACGCCGCGGGTGATCGCGTCCGTGCCGAACCGTTCGCGGACCGTGTCGATCGTGGCGTCGAGCGCGCTGAGCGGGCGGCGCTCCAGCGGCAGCGCGAGCTGCACGGCGCGGTCGTCCTCGAGGTTGCTCAGCGCGATCCCGACCAGCGTCACGCCCTGTTCCTGGATCAGCGGCATCGCGCCCGCGAGCAGCTCGCGGGCGGTGGCGAGGATCGTCTGCGTCTGCGCGGTCGCCTCGGTCAGCGTGTGCGAGCGGGTGGCCCGCGTGAAGTCGTCGAAGCGCAGCCGCAGCACCACGGTGCGGCACACCCGCCGCGCGGCCCTCAGCCGCCGGCCGATCCGATCGGCGATCCCCACCACCACGGCATCGAGCGCCTCCGGCGACCTGGGCGCGCGCCTGCCGAGCGCGTGCTGCGACCCCATCGAGCGCCGCCGCCGATGGCGCACCCGGCGCGGGTCGCGGTTGTGCGCGAGCGCGTGCAGGTGCCGGCCGGACGCCCTCCCGAGCAGCGACATGAGCGCCGTCTCGCTCAGCTCGGCGACCTGCCCGACGGTGTCGATGCCGAGCGCCCGGAGCTTTCGGGAGGTGACCGGGCCGACTCCCCAGAGCCGCTCGACAGGGAGGGGATGGAGGAAGGCGAGCTCCCCCTCCGGCGGCACCACGAGCAGCCCGTCGGGCTTCGCGACCCCGCTCGCCACCTTGGCGAGGAACTTGGTCCGCGCGACCCCGACCGTGAGCGGCAGGCCCACCCGCTCCATCACCTCGCGCCGGAGCCGCACGGCGATCTGCAGGGGCGTGCCGGCGATGCGCCGCATGCCGCGGACGTCGAGGAAGGCCTCGTCGATAGACAGGCCCTCCACGGCCGGGGTCGTGTCCTCGAAGATCTCGAACACCGCCTTGCTCGCCTCCGAATAGGCGGACATGCGCGGCTTGACCGCCACCGCGGCGGGACAGAGCCGCCGCGCCCGGCCGCCGCCCATGGCGGTGCGCACCCCGCAGCGCTTGGCCTCGTAGCTCGCGGCGAGCACCACGCCCATGCCGACGATGACGGGCCGCCCGCGCAGCCTCGGATCGTCCCGCTGCTCGACGGAGGCGTAGAACGCGTCGAGGTCTGCGTGGAGGATCGTGGCCTCGGCCGGCACGAACAAATGTTCGCATGCCGGCCCGATGGAACCCGGCGATAATCAGGCCGCCATGGCCTCGAGGGGCAGACCGTTCTCCGAGCTGGAGGAGGACTTCCTTCGCATCGTCCGCGAGACCGTCTTATGCACCGTCACGTGACCTGCTCCTACTGGAACCCCTCGCACGACACGGTGTTCGTCGACTGCGTCGCGAGCTGGGTCGAGGAGCGCTGGCGAAATCCGGTCTTCACGCCTCTGCGGCTCGAGCCCTGGCGGGTTCAGGTCATGCGCGGCGAGGAGTACCCCGCCGGCGAATTGACCGGCGCCGTCTGGTACGGTCACTAGGTCCACTTACGAATCGTAAGGAAGCTGCCGTGACCGAGACCGCCGCCGATCGCAGACGCTGGATGGCCCTCATCGTCCTCTGCGTGGGGATGCTCATGATCATCCTGGACTCGACGATCGTGAACGTCGCGCTCCCCTCGATCCAGGACGACCTGGGCTTCTCGCAGTCGACCCTCGCCTGGGTCGTGAACGCCTACCTGATCGCCTTCGGCGGCCTGCTGCTGCTCGCGGGACGCGTCGGAGACCTGATCGGGCGCCGCATCGTCTTCCTCGTCGGCCTCGCGGTATTCACCACCGCCTCGCTCGTGTGCGGCCTCGCCCAGAGCCAGGAGGTGCTCGTGGGCGCGCGCTTCGTACAGGGCGTCGGCGGCGCGCTGACCTCCGGCGTGATCCTCGGGATCATCGTCACGATGTTCACGGACGCGCGCGAGCAGGCGCGCGCAATCGGCGTGTACAGCTTCGTCGCGTCGGCCGGCGCCTCGATCGGGCTGCTGGCCGGCGGCGTGCTCACCCAGGGCATCGACTGGCACTGGATCTTCTTCGTGAACCTGCCGATCGGCCTCGCCACGGCGGTGCTCGCGCTGCGGCTCGTCGACAAGGACGAGGGCATCGGCCTCGACCGCGGCGCCGACGTGCTCGGCGCGGCGCTCGTGACAGTCGCGCTCATGCTCGGGGTCTACACGATCCTCGAGGCCGGCGACTACGGCTGGGGATCGCTGCGCACGCTCGGCCTGGGCGGGATCGCCGTGGCGCTGCTCGGCGCGTTCGTCGCGCGCCAGTCGAGGACGCCGAACCCGCTGGTGCCGCTCCGCATCTTCCGCTCGCGCAACGTGAGCGGCGCCAACGCCGTGCAGATGCTGATGGTGGCGGGCCTGTTCGGCATGTTCTTCCTCGGCGTCCTCTACCTGCAGGGCGTGCTCGGCTACGACGCCATCGAGACCGGCCTGGCCTTCCTCCCCGTCAGCGTGCTGATCGGTGTGCTGTCGCTGGGGTTCTCGCCGCGCCTGAACGAGCGCTTCGGCGCCCGGGCGGTCCTGCTGGTCGGGCTCGTGCTGCTCGTGGCCGCCCTCGGCCTGTTCGCCCGCGCCCCGCTCGACGCCGGCTACGTGGTCGACCTGCTGCCCTCGATGGTCCTGTTCGGCACTGGCGCGGGCCTGGCGTTCCCGGCGCTCACCACGCTCGCCATGTCCGGCGCCACGGCGGAGGATTCGGGGCTCGCCTCGGGCCTCGTCAACACGAGCCTGCAGGTGGGCGGCGCGGTGGGCCTGGCCGTGCTGGCCACGCTCTCGGCGACCCGCACGGACAACCTGCTGGCCGACGGCGAGCCGGTCGCCGAGGCGCTCACGGGCGGCTACCGCTTCGCGTTCGTCGTGGCCGCGGGCATCGTGGTGGCGGCGGTGGTGATCGCGTCGACCGTGCTGCGCTCGGAGTCCCGCGAAGCCGAGGAGCAGGCCGAGGCCGCGCCGGCGGGTGGCGACCCGGCCTACTCGGAGGGCGCCTAGCGCGCGGGAGGGCGGCGCTGCCGGTCGCCTAGCGGGAGACCTCGGCCAGCGCCGCCGCCCTCGTCGGATGGAGGTCGAGCACGTCGGCGAGGCCTGCCAGGGTGAAGGTCCGCCGTACGTGCCCCTCCGGGTCGCACACCACGGCAAACCGCCGGCCCTTCTCGCCCATTTCCCGGTGGGCGACGATGGCCACGCGCAGGCCGCTCGAGTCGAAGAAGGTCACGTCGACGAGGTCGAGTACCACGGCGCCGTCCCCGGCCTCGATGGCGGCGGTCAGCTCGCGGGCGAGCATCGGCGCGGTGGCCATGTCGATCTCGCCCGACGCCACCACCACGGGCGACTCATCCTCGTTCTCTGTGTGGACGGATGCCGGTTCGAGCACGCAACGGCCATTTCGATGGGCCTGTCGCACCATACCGCCTCACCCAGAGGACTCCGGGCGGCGGAGCGGGGGCGGCGCGTGGATCGACTACGGCGACTCTTGCCTGGCCGGTCCCTTCGGCGCTCGCGACGATCGCCGCAGCAGCGCTCGCACGTCGGCCACCGGTCCGAGGTGGCCCAGCTTCTCCGGGTTCACGATCCCGCGCACCCCCTGCACGCGTTCCTCCGCGATGTCGAGCGCGATCACGCTGATGACCTTGTCCTCGGCGTCGAGCACCATGGCGCCCGGCTGCCCGTTGACGTCCACGCGGCGCATCGACACGGCGCCGAAGCGCCAGCTCTGCCGGCCCCAACCGGCGAGCACGCGCGCCACGCGCCGGGCGCCGTGCAGGGCCCGAGCGAGCGCCGGAGCCTTCCCGCCGCCGTCCCCGGCCAGCACCACGTCCTCGGCGAGCATGGCCTCGAGCGCCTCCATGTCGCCCTCGCTCATCGCGGCGAAGAAGCGGTCCGCGAGCCGCTCGTGCTGCTCGCGGGTGGCCTCGAAGCGCGGCCGGCGCTCCTCCACGTGGCGGCGCGCCCTGGCCGCGAGCTGGCGCGCGTTCGCCTCGCTCTTGCCGACGATGCGGGCGACCTCGCCGTAGGGATAGTCGAACACGTCGTGCAGCAGGAAGACGGCGCGCTGCTCGGGCGACAGGCTCTCCAGCAGGACGAGGAAGGCGAGCGAGAGCGAGTCCGCCGTCTCGGCATGACGGGCCGGGTCGTGCTCCTCGCTCGTCACGAGCGGCTCGGGGAGCCACTCGCCCACGTAGGTCTCGCGGCGCCGCCGCGCCGAGCGCAGCTGGTCGATCCCCAGGCGGGTGACCACCGTCGAGACGTACGCGCGCGGCGACTCGATCCGCTCGCCCTCGGCCTCGGCCCGATGGAGGCGAAGCAGGGCCTCCTGCACCACGTCCTCCGCCTCGCTGACGCTGCCGAGCATCCGATAGGCGATGGCGAAGGCGCCGGGACGCAGCTCGTCGAGGAGCTCCTCGTCGACCATCAGACGAGGCCCGAAGCGCTCGGCTCGGCCGAGCGCGCAGGGTTGGGTGGCTCGGAAGCGCTCGGCCCGGCCGAGTGCGCAGGGTGGCGTGTCCCCTCGGTGAAGCCCTGGCGCCAGCTCGCATAGCGCGGGCTCCAGCCGAGCTCGCGCTTCGCCTTCTCGTTCGACGCGCCGCGCGCCTCGGTCATCATGACCGTCGCCGCCTCTCCCGCCATGATCCGGCCGAGCCAGCGCGGGACCCGCCGCGGCGGCTTCGCGCCGAAGGCGTCCGCCGCGACCGGAAGCCAGACCGACACCGGCGCCGGCTCGTCGTCGACGACGTTGTAGATGCCCCGCTCACCGCGTTCGATCGCCGCCACGGTCGCAGTGGCCGCGTCCTCGATATGGATGAACGACCACATGCCGGCGCCGCTCCCGACCACCGGGAACTTCCGCCGGCGGATCGCCGCCACGTGCTCTCCCTCCGGCTCGAGGCTGAGGGACGTGCCGGGGCCGTAGAACCCGCCGTAACGGAGCACGATGCCCTCGGTCCAGGCGGCGCCGGTCACGGCCTCCTCCAAGTGGCGCAGCGCGTCGACGAGGGGCCGAAGCGCGGCAGGCGGAGAGGGGTCGAGCGGATCGGCCTCCCTCTTCACCGGACCGCCCGTGCGCTCCGACGGCCACCCGGCGAAGCTCTGTGCCACGAAGCGGCGCACGCCGACCGCGCGGCCGGCCGCGAGCAGGTGGTCGGTGCCCTCGGTACGAAGCCGGTTGGTCTCGGCGAAGGACCGGTCCATGTGACGCATGTCGATCGTGCCCGACAGCGCCGTGAGCTGGTGCACGATCACCTCGGGCTCGGCCTCGGCAACCACACGCGCCACGGCGTCGGGGTCGAGCGCGTCCGCCACCGCCGGGCGGGCGCCCAGGCCGCGGACCAGGTCCTGCTTCGAGGCGGTGCGGGTCATGCCGACGACCTCGTGGCCGCCGGCGACGAGCTGGGGCACAAGGACTCTGCCCAGGGCGCCGGTGGCGCCGGCTACGAAGATTTTCATGACTGCCTCCTGTCTCGGGTCGTTCACCCCTCTTGACGGGATGCCCCCACGGGCTGTGACAGCAGCGCGACCGTGTCAGCGCGGAAACCCTCGGCGTCGAAGTCGTCGCCGTAGATGTCGCGCTGGACAACCATGCCCTGCGCCAGGGCCACGAGCACCCGCGCCGTGGCGTCCGGGTCCGGCACGAGCAGCTCGGCGGCCATACGCTCGCGCAGCCGGTCGATTGCCGTGCGCACGAAGCGCCCCACGCGGGGGTTGACGATCGCCTCGCCCCAGATCTGCAGGGCGAGCCTGAGACGCTGGTCGCGGAGCGGGACCGACTCGACGGCGTCGAGCAGCCGGCCCAGGACCTCGCCGGGGCCGCCCGCTGGGCCCGACTCGACGGCTGCCGCGAAGCCCCCGAGCGTCTCGGCGGCGATCGCCTCGACGATCTCCTCCTTGCCCTTGAAGTAGCGGTACACCGCGCCCGGGCTTAGCCCCGCCTCCTCGAAGATCGTCTGCATCGACGTCTGGTGGAAGCCCTGGCGTGAGAAGCACACCAGGGCGGCGTCGAGGATCTGGCGGCGGCGTGCGGCGAGGTGCTCTTCGCTTACCTTCGGCATGGTCTGAAAATAGAGCGAACGTTCGCTCTTGACAAGGGCAGGGCGGAGCCTTTACTCTCGTGCGAGATATAGAGAACGAACATTCGTTTTGACCGGGGAGCCCGTCATGCAGACCACATACGACATGCGCTGGAAGACCCTTGCCGTCCTCGCCCTGAGCCTCCTGATAATCGGGCTCGACAACACCATCCTGAACGTCGCCATCCCGACGCTCCAGGAGGAGTTCGACGCTTCTCCTTCCAGCCTCCAGTGGATGGTCGACTCCTATCTGCTGGTCTTCGCCGGCCTGCTGCTCGTCTTCGGAACGCTGGGCGACCGGCTCGGCCGCAAGCGGGCGCTGCAGGCGGGCGTCTCGATCTTCGGGCTCGCCAGCCTGGGCGCGCTGATCGCGGACTCGGCTGGCCAGGTGATCGCGGTGCGCGCCCTGATGGGAGTCGGCGCGGCGCTGATCATGCCGGCCACGCTCTCCATCATCGCCAACGTCTTCCCGCCCCAGGAGCGCGGCAAGGCGATCGGCATATGGGCCGCCCTCGCGGCCGTGGGGATCGGGCTCGGCCCGCTCACCGGCGGCCTGCTGCTCGAGTGGTTCGGCTGGTCCTCCGTCTTCCTCGTCAACGTGCCCTTCGCGCTGGCGGCGCTGCTGCTCGGCATCCGCTACGTCCCGGAGAGCCGCGACCCGCGTCCGGGGCACTTCGACCTGACCGGCGCGGCGCTGTCCACGGCCGGGTTCAGCGTGCTCGTGTATGCGGTCATCGAGGCGCCGAACGCCGGCTGGCTGAGCGGTTCGGTACTCGGCCTGCTGGCGCTCGCGGTGGCGCTGCTCGCCGCGTTCCTGTGGTGGGAGCGGCGCACGCCCGAGCCGATGCTCGACCTGGCGTTCTTCCGCGATGCGCGCTTCAGCGTGGGCACCGCGGCGGTGAGCGTGGCGTTCTTCGCGCTGCTCGGCGGGATCTTCGCGCTGACCCAGTACCTCCAGTTCGCGCACGGCTACTCCGCGGTGGAGGCCGGCGCGATCATGGCCCCGATGGCGCTCGGTCTCGTGATGGGCGCGGGCTCCTCGAACCGGGCCGTGCATCGCCTCGGCACGGCGCGCGTGGTCACGGCCGGGCTCACCGGACTGGCCGCGTTGATGGCCGTCACGCTCGCGTGGAGCCCGGACCTGGGAGCCGGGTGGCTGCTCGCCTGGTTCTTCGGCGTGGCGCTCTCGATGGGCTGGGTGATGGCGCCCGCCACCGATGCGGTCGTGGGCGCGGTGCCCGCTGCACGCTCGGGCGTGGCGTCCGCCATGAACACCGTCGCCCGCATGGTTTCCGGAGCGCTCGGCGTCGCCGTGGTCGGCTCGCTCGTGAACTCGCTCTACTCGAACGACATGGCGGGCTCGCTCGGCTCGTTGCCGCCCGAGGCACAGGAGGCCGCAGGTGCTCTTCCGCGTGAGGCGCAGGAGGCCGCGACCGAGTCGATCGGCGCGACCGCCGCGGTAGCGGAGCAGGCGCCGCCGGAGGTGGCCGGCGGGCTGCTCATCGCCGCCGGCGACGCCTTCACGAGCGCGATGGGGATCGGCCTGACGGTCTCGTCCGGCCTGGCGGTGGTGGCCGCCGTGCTGGTGGCGCGACTGCTGCCGTCTCAGCCGGCGGGCGCGGGCGCCGGCGCCCCCACCCGCAGCTCCGCGATCGACTCGTCCGTGCAGGTGGCGAAGAAGCCGCCGACCACCTCGCGGATCTCGTCCATCGAGTCGGCGCGGTAGAGCACCGGCTGGTACTGCGTGATGTCGTAGTCGGCGGTGCCCATCTCGGCGATGTCGATCGGGCGGTGCTCCATGTCGCGGAACTCGTCGATCTCGCCGTAGGACGAGAGGATGCCGGCGCCGTAGGCCCGCAGCTCGCCGTCCTCGACCACGATCCCGAACTCCACCGTGAACCAGAAGACGCGCGAGAGGAAGCGCAGGTTCTCCTCGTCGCTCAGGCGGTGGGTGGCCTCGCCGGTGAGGCGGTGGAGCTCCGAGAAGGTCGGCGTGGCGAGCAGGTGCCCGTGGCCGATGACCTCGTGGATGATGTCCGGCTCGGGCGTGTAGAGCGGCAGCGCCGGGTGGCGCACGTACTGGGTCGAGTGGAACAGGCGCTCGGACAGGGAGCCGTAGAACTCGCGCAGCGGGACGAGGCCGGCGGCGGGGAGGTAGCTGAAGCCGGTGATCGGGCGGAGCCGGTCGCTGACGAGGTCGAGGCTCGGCACCTCGGACGTGGGGAGGTCGAGCGCCGCCTTGGCCTCGAGGAACTCGCGGATCGCGAGGCGGTCGTGCTTCGGCGCCAGCTCGCGGCAGACGGTGCGCCACACGTTCTGCTCATCGTCCGTGTAGCGGACGTCGGGCACCGGCGTGCCCGGCTCCCAGGCCAGAGCGAGAGCCGCGATCTCGTTGCGGCGGGCCCGGTACTCCGGGTCGTTGGCGCCGGGATGGTCGTGCGCGAGGTGGACGGTCACCTCGTCGCCGTCGGCGGTCACGGGCGAGTAGAGCTGCGCTTCCTCGAACATGGGCGGGAGTGCAGCAGACAGGCTCGCGGCCTGCAACTGTGTGCAACGGAATCACACAGATTGCGCATTTCTGTCGCACGCGATGGCTACATTGTATGCACTTTGAACAGTTTGGGAGCGGACAGCTTCGGGACGGGCGCCCGCAAGGGGGGCGACGGGGCATCGGGAGCGGACAGCTCTGCGGCGGGCCGCCGGAGGCGGGGCGACCGGCGCGTCGATGAGCTCGACGCACGCCTGATAGCGGAGCTGCGCGAGCACCCGCGGCTCGGGCTGCTCGAGATCTCGCGGCGCCTCGGCGTGGCCCGCGGCACGGTCCAGGCTCGCCTCGCGAAGCTCGAGCGGCGCGGGGTCGTCACCGGCTACGGGCCGGAGATCGATCCTTCCGAGCTCGGCCACTCGATCCAGGCGTTCGTGATGCTCGAGCTCACCCAGGGCCGGCTGGCGGAGGCCGTGCGCGCGCTCGAGGAGACGCCCGAGGTGCTCGAGGTGGACGCAGTAAGCGGCCCGCAGGACCTGATCTGCCGCATCGCCGCGCGCGACACGGAGCACCTCCAGGAGATCGTGAACAGCCTCCTCGCATCCGACGCGATCCGCCGCTCGACCAGCTACGTCGTTCTGAGCCGGCCGATCAAGCCGCGGGTTCAGCCGCTGGTCGACGCCGTGGGCGGCGTTCCTACCGGTTTCATACCGAATCCGTAACGAATCGCCATCGACGCAGCCCTAGCCTGCGCTCGTGTGAGCCCGTTCTCGGAAAGGGAAGAGCTCGAGACCCTGTTCGATCGCCGCGGGTCCGACGTCTTCAATTTCTGCCTCCGCGTGGCCGGCTCCCGCGAAGCGGCTGCACGTGCGACGAAGGCCGCGTTCCTCGGGCTGACCCTCGAGCCGGAGCGGAACGCCGTCGCGGTGGCCCGTTGCGAGCCCGGGCTGAAGGTGCTCGCCGCGGCCCGTCGCGAGGCCGCCGAGCTGCTCGGCGACTCGCGTGAGGACGGCGACGCCGCCTCGCGGCTGCCCGTCCAGGGGGCGAACCAGCGCCTGGCGGTCCATCACCGCGAGGCGCTCGCCCTGCGCGACCTCGCCGGCTGCTCCTACGAGGAGCTGGGACGGATCGTCGGCGCCGACCGGGAGGCCGTGGCCGGCCTGCTCTGGGAGGCCCGCCTGGCGCTGCGCGATGAGCTCGCAGGCAGCACGCTCCTGTCCATCGCCCCGCTGGCGAGCTCCTGCCGGCGCGCCCTCGTGCTGATCGTCATGCACTGGGATGGGGAGCTCCACGACGGCGGCGAGCGGGAGTGGCTTCAGCGCCACCTGCGCACCTGCGGCAAGTGCCGCCTGAGCCAGGAGGCCGTGCGCCAGGCCAGCACGTCGTACCGGGACTGGCCCGCCGCCCCGGTGCCGCTGGGCATGCGCGAGTCGCTCGCGGCTAGCGGTCCGGACCGCCGGCCGGCAGCCGGATCCGGAATGTCGAGCCGGCGCCAACCTGGCTCTCCACCTCGAGGCGCCCGCCGTGGCGCTCGACGATCTCCTGGGTGATCGCCAGGCCCAGGCCGGTGCCCTGCGCGTCGCCGGCCGTCGAGGCGCGGTAGAAGCGCTCCTTCAGCCTGGGGACCTCTTCGGCGGGGATGCCGACGCCGCGGTCCGACACCTCGATCAGGACCTCGGCGTCGCGAGCAAGGGCTCGCAGGGCCACGAGCTCGTCCTTACGGCTGAACTTGATCGCGTTGCCGATCAGGTTGCCCAGCGCCTGGTGGAGACGCAGCTCGTCCGCCTCGACCTCGAGAGCCCGGCCGCAGTCGAGGCGGAGCTCGACGCCGCGCCGGCGGGCGGCGGGTTGCAGCTCCTGACAAAGCTCGGCCAGCAGGCTGCACGGGTCCAGCGGACGCAGCTCCATCTCGATGCGGCCGGACTCGAGCCGGGCGAGCGTCAGCAGGTCGTTCGCCAGGTCCTGGAGGCGCGTGGCGTTCCGGTAGACGATCTCGAGCTCCTCCCGCTGCTCCTCGTTCAGCGGGCCGGTCTCCTCCGCCAGCACCGACTCCAGGTAGCCCTTGATCGAGGTGAGCGGCGTGCGGAGCTCGTGCGAGACGGCGGACACGAACTCGCCCTTCAGCTCGTCGAGGTGGCGGAGCTCGCGGACCAGCTCCTCGATGTCGCCCGCCATCTTGTTGAACGAGCGCCCCACGACCACCACCTCGTCGACGCCCCGCTCGGCCACGCGGGCCGAGAGATCGCCCCCTCCCAGGCGGCGCGAGGCCGCCGCGACGTCGTCGAGCGGGTCCGTGAGCCGGACGTTCAGCCGCCGGAGCGCGCTCCAAAGCCCCACTACGACGGCCAGGCACAGGGCGGCGATGCCCGCGATCGCCAGCGCTCCGAGCACGTCGGCGCGGTCCTCCAAGGCCTCGATCTCCGCTTGCTCCTCCGCCGTCGCACCGGCGATGAGGACCTTGATCCGATCGATCCGGCGCTTGCCGCTCCCGGTTCGAGCCAGCGCCTCTGCCTCGTCGCTGCGACCGCGCCGGATGAAGGCGATCGTCGGCTGCGCGAACCGGCGGAGCCAATCGCCGAAGATGGCCTCGACCGTGGCGACCCGGGCGCGTTCGTCCTCCTCGATCGACGCGCGCAGGTCGGCGATCCGCCGGCGGACGTCCGGCACGGCTGCGCGGTAGGGGCCGAGGAACCGCTGCCGCCGGACCAGCGTGTAGCCGCGCACGCTGCTCTGCGCGGTGACGATGTCCGCGCGGAGCGCCTGCAGGGTGATGATGCTCTCCTCCTCGTTGCGGACCTGTCGCTCGAGGCCGCGGCCGAGGAAGAACACACCGACGGCGAGCGCGAGGATCAGCAGCAGCGCCACTGTCATGGCCGCGACGCTGCGGCGCAGGACCGTGCGAAGCTGGTTGCGCACCGTGGACCGGACCCTCTCACTCGTCGTTGCCGACGACGACTCAGACATTCTGCGCCTGCTCGAGCGACGGCTGTCGCGCCGCGGCTACACGGTGGTGACCGCGGGGAACGGGAGGGCCGCCCTGGACGCCGTCCGGAGCACCTCTCCCGACGCGGTCGTGCTCGATCGCCTGATGCCGGCAATGAGCGGGGAGGAGGTCTGCGCCGCGCTCAAGGCGGACGGGCGGACCGCGGCCATCCCCGTGGTGCTGCTCAGCGCCCAGGCCTCCGAACGCGAGATCGTCGAGGGCTTCGGTGTCGGCGCCGACGACTACCTCACGAAGCCATTCGACCTCGACGAGCTCGACGACCGGCTCAGGCGGCTCGTCGCGGCGGCCGGAGCCGGAAGCTAGCGAGGCTCGGCCCGCCCCGGCGCCGTGTAGCGGTAGCCGAAGCCGCGCACGGTCTCGATCGCCGAGCCCGCTCCGCCCGCCTCGTCGAGCTTGCGCCTCAGATAGGCCACGTACAGCTTCACCTCCTGTCCGGACCGTGCCGCCGGGTCGCCCCACGCCAGCTCGAGCAGCTGGTCGCGGCTCAGCAGCTGGCCCGGGTTGCGCAGGAACGCGCTCAGGAGGCGGAACTCGAGCGGCGTGAGGGCGACCGGCTCGCCGCGCACCAGGACCCGTCGCTGCGCGAAATCCACCTGGAGCAGGTCGTCGCGGTAGGCCTCGGCCACCTCGGCTCGACCGCCCGCCCGCCGCAGCAGGGCCTCGATGCGGGCCAGGAGCTCCTGCCGCCCGAACGGCTTGGGCACGTAGTCGTCGGCGCCGGACCGCAGGCCGCGGACCCGATGCAGCTCCTCGCCCTTCTCGGTCAGCATCAGCACGGGCACGTCGCTCACCTCCCGGATGCGCTCCAGCACCTGCCACCCGTCGAGGCCGGGCATGTTCACGTCCAGCACCACCGCCGCCGGACGCTGGGCGTAGAGGACCCTCAGCGCCTCACGGCCGTCGGCCGCCTCCAGCGCCCGAAATCCGGCACGCTCGAGCAGGCCGGCGATTAGGCGTCGAACATCGGCGTCGTCGTCGGCAATCAGAATCGGCGTCCCGCTCACATACAGGCATTAGGGCACCGACGGCCGTCCCCCGCAAGGGGGAAGCGAACCATCTTGCGTTCATCTTTCTGAACGAGGCCGCGGCCGTCCTCATACGCCTTTCCAACCGCGTCCATCCTGGATTCCGCCACAGCCCGTGTTGACTCGTCGCCGTCTTGAGTGCACCGCGGTTCATCCTCTACTCACACGACGGCTGCGGCCTCGGCCACCTGCGGCGCAACCTCGCGATCGCGGCCGCGTTGACCGGCGAGGCTCCCGGCGCCTCCGTCGTGCTCCTGACGGGCTGCATCGAGCTCGGCGCGCAGGGTCTCGCCCGAAACGTGGAGATCGTGTCGCTGCCCTCGCTCAAGAAGCTCGGCAACGGCCGCTACGGCGCGCGGCGCCTGCCGATTTCTCCGACCATGCTCGGAGCCGTCCGGGCCGGGCTCATCACCGCCGCCGTCGAGTCCTTCCGTCCTGACGTCCTCCTGATCGACAAGCATCCCATGGGCGTGCGCGGAGAGCTCCGTCCCGCGCTCCAGTCGCTGCCGGAGTGGGGCGGCCGGGCCGTGCTGGGCCTGCGCGACATCCTCGACGACCCGGCGACCGTGCGGGAGGAGTGGTCGGACGACGGTGTCGTCGAGTTCACCGAAGCCCACTGCGAGGCCTTGCTGATCTACGGCAACCCGCACGTCTTTGATTTCGTCGGCGAGTACGGGCTGCCGGCCTCGCTCGCGCGCCGCGCGCGTCACTGCGGTTACGTCGTGAACCCGAACGCGGCGCCGCGCCCGGCGCTCGCCTCCGCGTTCGCGCGCCGTCCGCGGGTCCTCGCCACCGCGGGCGGGGGAGAGGACGGCCGGAGGCTCCTCGAGACGTTCGCGCAGGCGGCGCGCGTGGCGGAGTGGGATGCCGTGATGGTCGCCGGCCCGCAATCCAGCCCGGCCGATCAGGGCGCCCTGCAACGCATGGCGGCCGACGCGGGGGTCGCGTTTCACGCCTCCGTGAGCAACCTGCCGGAGCTCCTGCCGCACGTCGATGCGCTCGTCTCGATGGGCGGCTACAACACGCTCAGCGAGGCGCTCTCGCTCGGCACGCCGACGCTCTGCGTGCCCCGGGCCCACCCGCGCAGGGAGCAGCTGATCCGCGCTCGCTCGTTCGCGAACCTCAACCTGCTCAGGCTGGTCGAGCCCGAGCGGCTGCGTCCAGAGCTCCTCCGAGCGGAGGTCACGACGCTGCTTGGCACGGACCGGCGCGAGCTCGCCCGGCGCGCGCATGCCGCGCTTGGCTTCGGCGGCGCCCAGGCCGCCGGGAAGGCGCTGCTCGAGCTCGCCGCCGACGCCCCGCCGGCGGGGACCCCGATCTGGCCGGCGGCGAGGACCCCGGCCCTCACGGCGCTGTGAACGCGCGCCCGACACCCGCGCCGCCCCGCCGGATCGGGTACGTGCTGAAGCGCTACCCGCGCATCTCGGAGACGTTCGTGGCGAGCGAGCTGATCGAGCTAGAGCGCCTCGGCGAACGGCTCACGGTGTTCGCGGTCAGCCGGCCGGAGGAGCCGTTCGCGCACCGGTTCGTGCGGGATCTGCGCGCGGACGTCGTGTACCTGCCCCACCGGCCGTGGCGCGAGCCGGTCAGGGTGGCGCGGGCGCTCCACCGGGTCGTCCGGTCGGATCCCCGCGGCTGGCTGAGCGCGGCGAGGTACTGCCTGTGGCCGCTCCGGCGGAAGGGCCTGCGCAGGCTGCTGCAGGCGGCCGTGCTGCGAGCGGAGATGGAGCGGGCGGGAATCGACCACGCACACGCCCACTTCGCGACCGCGGCGGCCCGGCTCGCCAACCTGGCGTGGCGGATGGGCGGGCCGACCTACAGCGTCACCGTCCACGCGAAGGACATCTACCACCGCGAGGTCCGCGTCGACCACCTGCGCGACAAGCTGTCGCCTGCGCGCTTCGTCGCCACGGTCTCGCAGGCGAACTACTCCTACCTGGAGCGGTTCGACCTGAACGGCCGCCTGCGCGTAGTCCCCAACAGCGTCGACCTGCGCCGGCTCGGGCCGCCCCGGACCGCACCGGCCGATCCGGACCTCGTGCTGAGCGTGGCGCGGCTCGTCGAGAAGAAGGGGCTGCACGACCTGATCGCCGCATGCGGCCTGCTGCGCCTCCGGGGCGCGAGACCGCGGCTCGAGATCGTCGGCGACGGCCCTCTCCGCGGCGAGCTCGAAGGCGCGGCCGCGCGCCTCGGCATCGACGCCCGCTTTCGCGGCGCGCTGCCCCAGGAGGAGGTCCTCGAGCTGATGCGGCGAGCTTCCGTCTTCTGCCTGCCCTCCGTGGTCGCCCCTGACGGCGACCGCGACGGCCTGCCGACCTCCGTGCTCGAGGCGATGGCTCTGGGCGTTCCGGTCGTGACGACCGGGGTCAACGGGCTCGCCGAGGCCGTGCTGCACGAGCGCACCGGCCTGGTCGTCCCCGAGCGCGACCCGGCCGCGCTGGCCGACGCGCTCCAGCGGGTGCGGTCCGATCGCGCGCTTGCCACACGCCTCGCCGCGGGCGGCCGGAGGCGCGTGGAGCGCCACTTCTCCCTCGAGCGCAGCGCGACGCTCCTGCGCTCCCTGTTCCCGGAGGTTGCCTGATGCGCATCGCCTATCTGTCGACTGACCCCGGCATCGCCTACGGCGGCACGAAGGGGGCGTCCGTGCACGTGGCCGAGCTGACCGGCGCGCTGGCCGGCGAGGGGGCCGACGTCCTTCTGCTTGTCGCGAAGATCGAGCCGGACGCGCCCGAGCCCCCGCCGGGCGTGACGGTCGAGCCGCTGCCCGGTCCCGGCAAGGGGGCTAGCGTGGCCGAGCGGGTGTCGGCCGAGCCCGACCGGCAGGCGTGGCTCGAGGAGCGGCTCGAGAGCTTCGGCGCCGCGGCCCTCTACGAGCGGCTGGCGCTCCACTCGGCCGCCGGCTCGGCGGCTGCCCGCCGGCTGCGGGTCCCACACCTGGTCGAGCTGAACGCTCCGCTGCTCCAGGAGGCGGCGCGCTACCGCACGCTTGCCGTCCCCGAGCTGGCGAGCCTGCTCGAGCGCTCCGTACTACGCGGCGCGGAGCTGGTCCTCGCGGTGAGCGGGCCGCTCGCCCGCTACGCATGGGCGCGGGGTGCGCGGCGCGTGGCCGTGTGCCCGAACGGGGTCGACACCCACCTCTTCGCGCCGCGGCTCACGCGCTCGCCTCACGGGCCGTCCGCCGTCTTCACCGGCACCCTGCGGCCCTGGCACGGCATCGAGACGCTCGGCGAGGCGTGGCGCCTGCTCGGCCCGGCCGCGCCGCCGCTGACGGTCGTGGGCGACGGGCCCGGCCGGCCGCTCCTCGAGGAAGTGGGCGCCCGCGTCACCGGAGCGCTGCCGCACGCCGAGGTGCCGGCGGTCCTCGCCGGGGCGGACATCGGGATCGCCCCGTACGCCGCCGACGCGCCGCCCTACTTCTCGCCGCTGAAGCTGTTCGAGTACCTGGCCGCGGGCCTCGCGGTCGTGGCCGCCGCCATCCCCGGCGTGACCGAGCTGGTCGACGAGCGGACCGCGGTGCTCGTTCCGCCCGGCGACCCCGAGGCGCTCGCGGGCGCCGTCGCACGGCTCGCGGCGGACTCGCTCGAGCGCGAGCGCCTCGGGCTAGCCGGGAGGATGCTCGCCCAGCGGCACACCTGGGCCGACCGGGCGCGGGGCATCCTCGACGAGCTCGCTCCGGCCACGGCGTCGCCGGTGGGAGCCCGGGCGTGACGCGCGTCCCCGCGCAGATGGGCCTGCCGGACGAGGCTCGCGCCTCGCTCAGCGAGCGCGGCTACGAGCTCGACGGCTCCGAGTTCCTGACGCGGCGGCCGGACCGCCTGACGGTCGGCCTGCGCACGGCGGCGGGAGCGCCGGCGGTGGGCAAGCTGTTCCCCGCCGGCGGCGGCGCCATCGCGTTTCGCAACATGCAGGCCCTGTGGGAGTCCTCGTTCGGCGAGCGGCGCGATCCGCCGGGGCTGGCACGGCCGATCGAGTACATCGCGGACCCCGAGGTTCTTGTCATGGAGCACCTCGGCGGGCGGCCCCTGGTCGAGCTCGACTACTCGGCCGACGAGGCGTTCCGCAACTCCGTCGAGCTGCTCGCGGCGCTGCACGGGTCCGGCGCAAGCCTCGCCACCGTGCCGCGCACGGCGCCGCGGATCGTCAGGTCCCTGCGACGCAAGCAGGCGCGCATAGCGGAGCTCGCACCGCAGTACGCGGACGGCTACAACGCGGCGGTGGACGCGGTCGAACGCGCTCAGCCGGGCGACCGGGAGCTGGTCTCTAGCCACGGCGACTTCTCGCCCCGCAACGTGCTGTCGGGGCGGACGCGCTACGCGCTCATCGACTGGGACCGCCTGAAGCCCGCGGATCCCGCGCGCGACGTCGCCCACTACGGCGCCTGGTGCTGGCTGCGGAAGCTCCACGCCGACGGGACGCGCGACTGGTCGACGCTCCACCGCTTCGTGGCCGCCTACGAGCGCCTGCGCCCCGGCGCGGCGCTCCGCGAGCGGCTCGACTTCCACCTCGCTGCGGCGCTGCTGCGCATGGTCGCCTCGCGGGTGGAGCTGTGGCGGGAGGAGTCGTACCTGATCCCCCAGCTGATCGAGGAGGCGGCATGCCGGGTGCGATGAGGGTCACGGTGCTCAGCCACGACCTGTCCACCAACGCGGGCCGGCGCACGCACCGGCTCGCCGGAGCTCTCGCGACCTTCGCGGACGTGAAGCTGATCGGCCCGGCCTCGAGGTCGCACAGGTGGCTGGACCTCCCCGGCCAGCCCTGGATCCACACGGTGCGAAAGCGCCGCTGGCCCGACTTCCAGGCCTCCTTCGAGGAGCTCGTGGAGGCCGCCGACGGCGACGTGCTGATGCCGGTCAAGCCCCACGTCGCCTCGTTCGCGGTCGCGCTGGTGGCTTCTGAGCTCCGCGGCGTTCCGGTGATCCTCGACGTCGACGACCTCGACGTCGCGCTCGCGCCGCGCTCCCGCTGGGCCGCCGACCCGGCGATGACCGACCTGTCGCGGCCGAAGTCGGCGGTGTTCGTCTCGCTGCTGACCAAGGCGATCGGCGCCGCCGACGCCGTGACCGTCTGCTGCAGCGCCCTGCGCGAGCGCTTCGGCGGCACGGTGGTCCCGCAGCCCGTGGACACGGCCCTGTTCGATCCGGACCGGACGGACCGCGAACGCGCTCGCCGGGAGCTCGGGTTCGACGGACCGACGGTGCTGTTCCCGGGCGTCCCGCGCCCGCACAAGGGCCTCGAGCTGCTCGCCGACGCGGTCGGCCGGATCCCCGGGGCGCGCCTCGCGGTCACCTGCCGGCCCGAGGACCTCTCCGGGCCGGGCTGGGCGGGGCGGCCGATCAGCCGGGTCGGGATCGTGCCGTACCCGTCCGCGCCCGCCCTGTACGCGGCGGCCGACGTGGTGGCCGTCCCGCAACTCGACGAGGAGGCCGCCCGGCATCAGATGCCGCTCAAGGCGGTGGATGCCATGGCGATGGGACGGCCGGTGGTCGCGAGCGCCGTATCCGACCTGCCGGAGGTGCTGGACGGCTGCGGGCGGATGGTCCCGCCCGGCGACGGCGCGGCACTGGCGGCGGCGCTCGGGGAGCTGCTCGCGGACCGGGCGCAGGCACGCGAGCTGGGCGACAGGGCAAGGGCGCGCTGCGTCGAGCGTTACTCGTACGAGCGGGTCGGGGAGCAGCTCGAGGGGATCGTCGACTCGGTGGCCCGGACGGAGCTCGCCGGCGCGGGGGTGGGCGCATGAGCGACGCGTCCCGGATGCTGCGCTCGTGCGCCGCCGAGGAGTGGCGCGCCCTGGCCGTGGCGGCCGTCTCGACGCTGGCGGTGGTCGTGTCTTATCTAGCGAGGCCGCTGCCGCTCGCGCTCGCGGTCGACCAGATCCTCGACCACAGCGCGCCCTTCGAGCTCACGGCCGGGGACCAGCGGATGCTGATCGCCCTGGCCGGGCTCGTGCTCGGGATCGTGCTGCTCAACACGCTCGGGAGCCACTTCGCGGACGACAGCCTGGAGAACGCGGCGGAGCGGATCGTCCACCGGCTGCGCGTCGCGACCTACTCGCGCCTGCAGCGCCTCTCGCTCGCCTTCCACGAGCGCCGTCGCACCGGCGAGCTCGTCTCCCACGTGACCGGCGACGTCAACGCGGTTGGCTCCCTGTTCGCGGACTCGCTCGGCGGCCTGACCTCCGCCGGGATGGTGCTGCTCGGGATGCTGACGGTGAGCCTGATCGTCGATCCGCTGGTGGCCGTGACGGCGTTCGCCGCCGCCCCGGCGCTCGCGTTCATCTCCTTCCGCTACCAGCCCCGCGTGAGAGCGCTCGCCAAGCGACGCCGCGCCGTGGCCGGCGAAATTGCCTCGCTCACGGACGAGTCGCTGTCGTCCGTTCGCGCGGTCAAGGCGCTGGGCGGCGAGAGCTTCGAGGAGCAGCGCCTCGAGCGAAAGAGCGAGGAGCTTCAGCGCATCTCGCGCGAGTCCAACCGGCTGGAGGGCAGGATGTCGATCCTGGTCGACTCGCTCGGCGCGCTGGCGCTCGCGCTCGTGGTCGTGGTGGGGGTGCTCCGTGTGGCGGCCGGCGCCGTCTCGATCGGCGAGCTGATCATTCTCTACACCTACGCCCGGCGGATCGACCGCCCGCTGCGCACGCTCGCACGCAGCACCGCGAGGGCCTCGCGCAGCCTGGCGCGGGCCGAGCGGATCGCCGAGATCCTCGCCTCCGACGAGCTCGTCGAGGACCGGCCGGGAGCCTTCAGCGGCGCTCGGGCCCGGGGCGAGATCGAGCTCAGAGACGTCGACTTCTCCTACGAGCCCGGCCGTGTCGCTCTCGCGCGCGTCTCGTTGCACGTGCCGCCCGGCCAGAGGCTGGCGCTCGTCGGACGCTCCGGCGCCGGGAAGTCGACCCTCGCGGCGCTGATCGCGCGCCTGTACGACCCGACCGGCGGTCAGGTGCTGATCGACGGGCGCGACGCCCGCGACTGCTCGGTGGCGTGGCTGCGCGAGCAGTTCGGCCTGGTTCTCCAGGAGACGATCCTCTTCACGGGAACCGTCGCCGAGAACATCGCCTACGCGGTCGAGGAGACCACCCCCGAGGCCGTGGTGGCGGCCGCCCGGGCGGCCGGCGCACACGACTTCATCGAGCAGCTGCCCGCCGGCTACGACACGATGCTCGGCCCGCAGGCCGTGGCGCTGTCGGGGGGTCAACGGCAGCGGATCGCGATCGCCCGCACCCTGCTGCGCGACCCGGCCGTGCTGATCGTCGACGAGCCGACCGTGGGGCTCGACGCCGTCAGCGAGGCGGCTGTACTCGCGGGGCTCGAGGAGCTGATGCGCGGGAGGACTACGATCGTGATCACCCACTCCCACCGCCTGGCCCGCACAGCCGAGCGCGTCGTCGTGGTCGACGGCGGACGGCTGACGGCGGACGGAGCGCCCGACGAAGTGCTCGTGGCCGAGCCCGCGGCCCGGATGGCCGGATGAGTGACGACTCGCAGCTCGCGGGCGTCCTCGCCGGGCTCATCGGAGGACCGGTCTCGCTCGAGGAGCTGAAGCACAAGCCCGGCAGGCGGCGCACGCTGCGGGCCGTGGGCAGCGCCGGAGGCGCGATCGTGAAGCTCTACGCGTCCGATCGGGCGGCCACGGTGGCGGCACGGGTTAGGGCGTTGGGTGACGGGCCGGCGGAGCCGACGCTCCCGCGCGTGCTCCTATGCGATCCGGCCCGCCGGATGGTTGCCCTCTCCTACGTAGCCGGCACGCCGCTGAGCCGGGCGGTGCAGGCGCATGACGGCGAGGCATGTGCCCGCGCCGGCCTCGCGCTCGGAGCATGGCACGCGTTCTGGAGCCGCCGGGCGCCACGCTCCATGCGGCGGCACACCAGCGCCCGCGAGCTTGAGGTCATCGACGCGCGCGCGGACGCGCTCGGGGCCGGGACGGCCGAGCGGGCGAGGCGGCTCGCGCGGGCGGTCGTGCCCGTGTGGTCGTGTCCGACCGTCGTGCACCGGGACCTTTACGAGGACCAGATCCTGGTCGGCGAGCGCGTTGGGCTGATCGACCTCGACGACGCCGCCCTGGGGCCGCCCGAGCTCGACGTGGGGAACCTGCTGGCGCACCTCGAGCTGCGGGCGCTCCGTGAGGGGAACGGGGCTTCCGGAGCCGGCACGCCGCTCCTGGAGGGCTACTCCGCGTCGGGCGCGGTGCTGAACCCGCTCCTCCTGGACCGCTGCCGGAGGCTCAGCCTGCTGCGGCTCGCCGGCATCCACCGGGAGCCGGAGCTGATCAGGCTGGCCGCCGGGCCCGCACCTGGTACACGGACGTGAAGCTCGACTCGAAGCCGCGCCGCGCCGCGCGCAGGTAGACGCGCCAGACCCGTACGCGCTCCGGGCCTGCCAGCCGGAGCGCCTCGTCGAGGTTGTCGTCGAGGTTCCTGGCCCAGTGGCGCAGGGTCTCGGCGTAGTCCCTCCGGAAGCCCTCGACGTGCTCCTGCTCGAAGCCGGCCCGCTCGAGCGCGAACAGGATACGCGACAGATGGAGGGGGGCGGCGTCCGGGAACACGTAGCGCTCCGAGAAGGCCCCCGCCTCGGGGTCGGAGTGGCGCAGGCGCGCGATGCCGTGGTTCAGCAGGCGGCCGCCGGGCTTCAGCAGCCGCGCCAGGCGCTCGGCGTACACGTCGATCTGGGTCGAGCCCACGTGCTCGACCATGCCGATGCTGGCGATGGCGTCGAAGGGCTCCGCCTCGAGCTCGCGGTAGTCGGCCACGCGGATCTCCACGCGGTCCCCGAGGCCGCGCTCGGCGACGCGCTCCCGCGCAAGCCTCGCCTGCGGCTCGGACAGGGTGATGCCGAGCACCCTCACGCCGTGGCGGCTCGCCGCGTGCATGGCGAAGCTGCCCCAGCCGCAGCCCACGTCGAGCACCCGCTCGCCCTCCTTCAGGTCCAGCTTGGTGCACACCAGCTCGAGCTTCGCCTCCTGGGCCTCGTCGAGCGTGCCGGCGCCGCGCGAGAAGATCGCGCAGCTGTAGGTCATCGCCTCGCCGAGGAACAGCCGGAAGAAGTCGTTCGAGACGTCGTAGTGATGGCGCACGGCGCGGGCGTCGCGCTCCCGGGTGTGGCGCCGGCCGCGCGGGCGGAGCTCGGCGGCGGGCACGGGGGGCGGCCTTCGCAGGCCGGTGGCGCGGACGGCGGCGAGGCTCAGTCGCGCGCGGGCGCGGCCGTCGATGGGGGGCGGTTGCCAGGAGTCGAGCAGCTCGAGCACGGCGTCCACGTCGTCCACGTCGAGGGCGCCCGAGACGTAGGCGCGCCCGAGCCCGAGCTGGCCGGGCGCGCGCAGGACATGGGCGAGGGCGTCGGGTGACCGCACCTCGAACCGAGGCCCGCCCCCGTCCGTGGAGGGCAGGCGGGAGCCGTCCCAGAACGCCACCTCGAAGGGGCGTTCCGGGACGGCGTTCTCCAGCTCGCGGCGCAGTGGTTCGGTCGTGGGCAGGCGAGGCAGGTTACCCCGGCATGCCGAACCGAAGCCGCGGGGGCCCGCCGTGCCCGAGCGGCGGGGGCCCGCCGCGCTCGATGCGCGGTGGGTCGGGGGGCTCGGGCAGGGCGTCTTCGACCTCCTGCTCGGACAGTCCGAAGCGGTCTGCCAGGAACGCCACGAGGTCGTCATGGAGGTCGTCGAGGGCCGAGTCGACGTTCGGGCGAACTTCGCGAAGAGCCTCGCGCAGCTCGGCGCGCGTCACGTCGAGCTCGGCGGCGAGACCGCGCAGGGACACGTGCGGGGCGCAACCGGGGCGGGGCCGGTCGCCCTCTCGCGGCCGCACTTCGTCAAGGGCCGACCGGACCTCGTCGACCGGCTTGTCGAGCGCCTCCGCGAGCGCTTTCGCGAAGGCGTCGCGACGCTCGGTGTGCTCGCGCTCGTGGAAGTCCCTGAGGGCGTCCTCGAGCTCGTCCGCATCCACGCCGAGCTCGTCAGCCAGGCCGCCGAAGCCCAGCTGGAAGAACCGGTCGGCCGGTCCGCCGTCGCGCCCGGAGCCGTTGTCCCGCGCCGAGCCGTTGTCACGTGCCGCGGAGGCGGTGCCGTCGCCGGTCTGCGTGCCGATGCCGTAGGCCGCCGAGGCGATCGCGACCGCCCCGGCCAGGGCCGCTGCTGTTGTTGCCTTGGGAGTCTTCATGCCGGCGACCCTCCCGCGCGAACGTAGGAGCACCGTAAGACGGGTGTAGGAATCCCCGAAGGAGCGCCCGGCGGCCGGTCACAATGGGCTTCGATGAGGATCCTGATCGTTGACGACGACCGCCCGCTGCGTGACGCGCTGCGGCGCACGCTCGTACTCGGCGGCTACGACACGCTGCAGGCCGGCGGCGGTGAGGAGGCGCTGACCCAGGTGGCATCGGCCGCCCCGGACGCGGTGGTGCTCGACGTCGGGTTGCCGGACATCGACGGGCTCGAGGTGTCGCGCCGGCTGCGTGCGTCCGGCAACCGGGTGCCGATCCTCATGCTCACCGCGCGCGACGCGATCGGCGACCGTATCGACGGTCTGGACGCCGGCGCGGACGACTACCTCGTGAAGCCCTTCGACGTGGGCGAGCTGAAGGCGCGCCTGCGCGCGCTGCTGCGGCGCAGCTCCCGGGCGGCGGATCCCGAGACGCTCGCCTTCGAGGAGCTGCGGCTCGACAACATCCGGCACGGGGTGAGGGTGGGCGAACGTTTCGCGGAGCTGACCAGGACCGAGTACCTATTGCTCGAGCTGCTGATGCTCAACCCGCGCCGGGTGCTGCCGCACGCGCTGATCTACGAGCGCGTCTGGGGCTACGACTTCGGGCCGGCGTCGAACGCGCTGCGGGTGTACGTGGGGTACCTGCGCCGCAAGCTGGAGGGAATCGGAGCACGAGCGCTGGTGCACACGGTGCGCGGGGTGGGCTACGTGCTGCGGGAGCCGTGACGCTCTGCGCCCACAACCGGGCGGACGGGGCGCGGCGCGCGCCGGACGGGGGCCGGTCGTGACGCTCCGCGCCCGCATCGCGGCCGCCGCCGGCCTCGCCGTCGCGCTCGCCGTCATCGCCGTGGCCGTGGCCGTCTACCTCGGCGTGCGGGGCGAGCTTCGCGGCGAGGTGGACGAGTCGCTGCGCGACCGCACGGAGGCGGTGTTCCGCTTTGCGGAGCCGGGCGGCATCCACGGCGGCGGACCCGGCGCCCCACCCGGCCTGCCCCGGCCCGAGCCGGTGCCCTTCGGCGGCCCGGAGGGCTACGTGCAGCTCGTCCTGCCGGACGGCCGGGCGCTCGGCCGCCCCGGCGGCGAGGGGCAGCTGCCGGTGGAGGAACGTGCGCGCGAGATCGCCGCGGAGGGCGCGGGCAGCTACCTGACCGACATGACGGTCGACGGCGTCCACCTACGCGTACTCACCGAGGCGCTCCCCCGCGGCGGTGCCGTGCAGGTGGCCCGCCCGCTCGACGAGATCGACCGCCAGCTCGACCGTGTGCTGCTCGTTCTCCTGTTCGTAGGCGCGGGCGGCGTCGCCCTCGGCGCGGGACTCGGCGCGCTGGTGGCCCGCACCGCGCTGGCGCCGATCGACCGATTCACGCGGCGCACGGAACGGCTCGCCGCGGACCCCGACCCGGCGGAGCGGATGGAGGTCGAGGGTGGGGAGGAGCTGGAGCGGCTGGCGCGGAGCTTCAACGCGACGCTCGACTCGCTCGAGCGGTCCGTGGAGGCGCAGCGCCAGCTGGTGGCGGACGCGAGCCACGAACTGCGCACGCCGATCGCCAGCCTGCGGGCCAACATCCAGACGCTGGGCGATGCGGACCGGCTGCCGGGGGGCGAGCGCGAGGCTCTGCGGCGCGACGTCGTGGGGGAGCTCGACGAGCTCACGGCGCTCGTGGCGGACGTGGTGGAGCTGGCCCGCGGCGCGACCCCGGGCGAGCTCACCGACGAGGTGCGCCTGGACGAGATCGCGGAGCTGGTGGTGGAGCGCGCGCGGGCACGCACCGGCGGGCGCGTGGAGTTCGCGGTGCGGACCGAGCCGACCGTGGTGCGGGGCGACCCGGGCCGGATCCACCGAGCGGTCTCGAACCTCGTCGACAACGCGGTGAAGTGGAGCCCACCCGGCGGGCCGGTGGAGATCGAGCTCTCGCGCGGCGAACTGACGGTGCGCGACCACGGCCCAGGATTCTCGGACGGCGACCTCCCGCACGTGTTCGAGCGCTTCTACCGCGCGGACGGCGCCCGCGGCCTCCCCGGCTCGGGGCTGGGCCTGGCGATCGTCCGCCAGGCCGCCGAGGCGCACGGCGGCTCGGTGCAGGCGGCGAACGCGCCGGGCGGCGGAGCGCTGCTGAGGGTGAGCTTCGGCCCGGTGCTCTCAGGCTCCTCTCAGCTTCCGCTCCATCATTGACCCTGTGAGGGTCCTGGTCGTCGAGGACGACGTGCGGATGGCGGCGGCCATCCGCCGCGGGCTGCGCTTCGAAGGCCTCGTGGTCGACCTGGCCTCCCGTGGCGAGGAGGCGCTGCGCATGGTTCGGGCGACCGACTACGACGCCGTGGTGCTCGACGTGATGATGCCGGAGCTCGACGGGTTCGAGACCGTGCGGCGGATGCGCGCCGGCGGCACGTGGGTGCCGGTCCTGATGCTCACCGCGCGGCACTCCGTCGAGGACCGCGTGCGCGGGCTCGACGGCGGCGCCGACGACTACCTGACGAAGCCCTTCTCGCTCGCGGAACTGACGGCGCGGCTGCGAGCGCTCGTGCGGCGTGGGCCGGTCGAGCGACCGGCGGTGCTCTCGGCCGGCGACCTGCGGCTCGATCCCGCCACCCGCCAGGTGTGGCGCGGCGACCGGGAGATCGAGCTGTCGGCGCGCGAGTTCGCGCTGCTGGAGACGTTGATGCGCCGGCCGGGGCAGGTGCTCACGCAGCCGCAGCTGCTCGAGGCGGCCTGGGACCTCGGATACGAGCAGCGCTCGAACGTCGTCGAGGTGTACGTGCGCTACCTGCGCGAGAAGATCGACCGGCCGTTCGGGGTCACCTCGGTCGAGACGGTGCGCGGCGTGGGATACCGGCTCCGGAAGGACGGCGGCAGCTGAGCCGGCTGCCGATCCGGGCCCGGCTGACGGCGGCCTTCGCGCTGGCGATGGTGCTCGTGTTGGCAACGGCGGGGCTGTTCGTCTACCTGCGCTTGAAGGACAACCTGAACGAAAGCGTGGACGCCGGTCTGGAGGCGCGCGCGGCCGCGATGGCGGCGTCCGGCGAGGCGGCGGCGGGCGCCGCGGAGGAGTCCGACGAGGGCTTCGCGCAGGTGTTGAGCCGTAGCGGCCGGGTGGTCGACGGCGTGGGCGAGGTCAGCGGCCCTGTGCTGACGAAAGCGGAGCTGGCGACCGTGGCGGCGGGCGCGAGGCTCGTTCTCGAGCGCGAGGTGCCCGGCATCGAGGACACCGCGCGGATAGTGGCCGGGCCGGCGACCGGGCTCGACGTCTTCGCTGTCGGGCAGTCGCTCGAGGACCGCGACGAGACTCTCTCCGGCGTCATTGCGTCGTTCGCCGTCGGCGGGCCCGTCGCCGTCCTCCTCGCCTCGCTCGTCGGGTACCTGCTCGCCGCGAGCGGACTCCGCCCCGTCGAGGCGATGCGCCGCCGTGCCGGCGAGATCTCACTCGCGGAGGACCGCGAGCGCCTGCCGCTGCCCGCCGCCCGGGACGAGGTGCGCCGGCTCGGCGAGACCCTCAACGAGATGCTCGACCGCCTCGGCCGCTCGTTCGAGCGCGAGCGGCGCTTCGTGGCCGATGCCAGCCACGAGCTCCGCACGCCGGTAGCCGTGATCCGGGCCGAGCTGGACGCGGCGCTCCGCGCAGGCGGCCACGACCCTCAGGTCAGGGAGGCGCTCGTGGCGGCGCTCGAGGAGTGCGATCACTTGGCGCAGCTTGCGGAGGACCTGTTGATCGTGGCTCGCGCCGCGGAGGGCGAGCTGCCGGTGCGGCGGGAGCCGATCGAGGTGCGGCCGCTGCTCGAGGGAGTGCGCGCCCGGTTCGGCGACCGAGCGCGCGAGCACGGCCGCGAGGTTCGAGTGGACGGCGGCGACGGCCTGCGGATCGAGGCGGACGACCTGCGGCTGCGGCAGGCCCTCGGCAACCTGGTGGACAACGCGCTGCGCCACGGCGCCGGTGACGTGGTGCTGCGGGCCCGGCGGAGCGGGCAGGACGGGGGAGTCGAGCTGGAGGTCTCCGACCAGGGAGTCGGCTTCGACCCGGAGTTCGCCGACCGCGCCTTCGAGCGCTTCGCCCGCGGCGACGAGGCCCGCACCCGTGGCGGAACCGGGCTCGGCCTGGCGATCGTGCGAGCGATCGCGGAGGCGCA
>DASZJZ010000117.1:0-15001 GCA_035947555.1 Thermoleophilaceae bacterium
ATGTAGTGGCGCCGCATCTTGCCGGAGATGTGGCCGAGGACCTCGTGCCCATTGTCGAGCTGGACCTTGAACATCGTGTTCGGGAGGGCCTCGACGATCTCGCCCTCCATCTCGATCTTCTCTTCCTTGGGCACGAGCGGGCGCGCCTCAGATGAGGCGTACGTTCACCGCCTTCGGCCCCTTGTCGCCCGACTCCTCCTCGTACTCGACCTTCGAGTTCTCCGCCAGGGACTTGAAGCCCTGTCCGTCGATGCCGGTGTAGTGAACGAACAGGTCCCGGTCACCATCATCGGGGGTGATGAAGCCGTAGCCCTTCTCGTCGTTGAACCACTTGACGGTTCCGGTAGGCACGTGAACTGCCCCTTCCTGCGTGTGCCCGGTACTGCGAGTCCCGATGCACCTGCATATGCTGACAACGCCGACCCTGTGCCGGCCCAACAAGAGCGCACGCTACCAAGAGACCGATCCGCGCGCACTCGGCCGAGCCGAGTGCTTGCGGCCGGGCGGCGGCGGACGCAAGGTCCTCCGCCGGGCGGGGGTCCAGCCGGGCGCGGCGTGCGGCCGGATCAGCCACCGCCGCGCAGCTCCGCCGCCACCTCGGCGAGCGTGTCGCGTTCCGCCTCGCGCGGGCGGACCGGGAGCTGGAGCGGGTCGTCGTCGTAGCGCGGGATCACGTGGATGTGCAGGTGGAAGACCGTCTGCCAGGCGGCCGGCTCGCAGCAGTTGAGGAGGTTCACTCCGTCGCAGCCGAGCCGGTCGCGCATCGTCAGTGCGAGCCGCTTGGACGCCTCGGCGGCATGCCGCAGGTCGTCCTCGGGCGCCTCGTACAGGCTCCTCGAGTGGTTGCGGGGCACCACCAGAGCGTGGCCGCGGGTCCACGGGTTGAGGTCCATGAACGCGATCGCGTGGTCGTCCTCCTGGACGATCTCGGCGGGCAGCTCGCCCGCCACGATCTTGCAGAAGATGCAGTCGTCGGGCATCCCGCCAACCTATCGGCTATAGCCAGCCGACCCGCTTGAAATAGCGGTAGAGCCCGAAGCAGATCGCGGCCATCGCCGCCAGCACGAGCGGGTACCCGAACGTCCACCCGAGCTCCGGCATGTGGTCGAAGTTCATGCCGTAGATGCCCGCGATCGCCGTGGGCACCGCGAGGATCGCCACGATGGCCGAGATGCGGCGCACGTCCTCGTTCTGGCGCACCGTTACCTGGGCCAGGTTTGCTGAGAGGACGCTCGTCAGCAGGTCACGAAAGCTCTCGAGCTGGTCGTGGGCGCGCAGCAGGTGGTCGTTCACGTCCCGGAAGTACGTGCGCACCTCGGGGGGGATCACCTCGTACCGCCCCTTGGAGAGGCGGTCGACGGGCTCCACGAGCGGACCGACTGCCTGGTCGAACTCGAGCACCTCCCGCTTCAGCTTGTAGATGCGCTCCGCCGGGTTGCCGCGCTCGCCGGAGAAGACCTGGTTCTCGATCTCGTCGATGTCCTCGCCGAGCCCAACGAGCGCCGGCACATAGTCGTCGACGACCTTGTCGACGATCGCGTGCAGCACCGCGCCGGGCCCATGGGCGAGCAGCTCGGGATCCTGCTCGAGCCGGTGGCGCACGTCCCTGAGTTCGCTCGCCTCGCCGTGGCGCACGGTGATGATGTAGTCGTCGCCTAGGAAGATCAGGATCTCGGCGAGCCGAACCACCTCCTCGGGGTCCACGTAGCGGGCGGTCTTGAGCACGATGAACACCATGTCGTCGTAGACCTCGAGCTTCGGGCGCTGGTGGGCGTGGATGGCGTCCTCCACCGCCAGCTCGTGCAGGTCGAACTCGCGCCGGATGGAGTCGAACTCCTCCTCGGTCGGCTCGTACAGTCCGATCCAGGTGAACGCGCCCGGCTCGCGGCAGGCCTCCATCGCCTCGTGCACCGGCAGGGCGCCGTCGCGGCGGTGGCCCCCCTCGTAGACGGCGCAGTCGACGATCATGCGACCAGCGTACGCGCGACCGCAACCGCCTCGTCGCGCGTCGCCACCTCGCCCGCGTAGGCGGCCTCGGTCAGCTCGGCCAGCAGGCGGCCCAGCTCGGGGCCGGGCTCGATCCCGAGTTCGCGGGCCAGCTCGTCGCCACGGATCGGGAGCCCCGGCGGGCCGTGCTCGCGCCAGTCGAGAGCCGCGCGCATCAGCTCCCTGGCCAGCTCGAGGTGGGCCTCGGTGGCCTCACCGGCGCGGCGCCCCCCGGTGGCGAGGCGGTCGGCGCAGGACAGGAGCGTGACCTCAACCTCGACCGGGCTGGTGTGGGCCAGGTAGCGGTAGACCCGGCGCCGGTCGAGCGGTCGCTCGTGCACCAGGAAGCCGAGGGCCAGATGATGGCGCGTGAGGCCCTCGAGGAAGCGCGCCAGGCGATCGCTCGTGCGGAGGCGGCGGCAGAGCGAGCGGATCATCCGCTCGCCGAGCCGGTCGTGGCCGATGAAGGTGATCCGGCCGTCGGGTCTGGTTGCGCGAGTGGCCGGCTTGCCGATGTCGTGCAGGAGCGCGCCGAAGCGGAGGGCCTGGGCGCGGGTGAGCTCGTCGGCGAGCGGCTCGTCGAGGATGCGCCCGAGGCGGCCCGCGTCCTCCGGGCCGAACACGTCCTCCAGGCGACCCTCGAGCTCGATCTCCTGAGCGAGCACCTCGAGCGTGTGGTCGTACACGTCGAGGTGGTGGTAGTGCGACTGCTCGACGTCGTGGAGCTCGTTCAGCTCGGGAAGGACGGCTGCGAGCAGGCCGAGCCGATCCGCGAGCGCCAGGCCCTCGAGGGCGCCGTCGGCGATGACGAGGCGGCGGAGCTCGGCGAAGATGCGCTCGCCGGCGGCGGTGGCTGTCCTCGGGGCCGCCTCCGCGGTGAGGCGCTCGGTCTCCGGGTCGGCCCGGAAGCCCAGCTCGGCGGCGAAGCGGGCCAGGCGGAGCGGGCGGAGGGGGTCGCGCTCGTAGGCCTGCGGGCCGAGGACGCGAAGGATCCGGGCGTCGAGGTCGGCGCGGCCGGCGAGCGGGTCGATGAGCTCGCCGGCGGCCACGTCCAGGCTTTCAGGCAATGTCGTGTACCGGGCCATGGCATTCACGCTGAAGTCCCTCTTCCTGAGGTCCTCGTCGATGGTCTCCCCCTGAAGAGGAGAGAAATCCCATATCTGGTCGTGGCGCCGGTCGATCACCCGCCAGGCCCCGAACGTCTCCGACAGCCGGAACACCGGCCCTCCCACGCGGGTGGCGATGGCTCGCGCCACGGGTGCCGGGTCGCCCGCCACCGCCACGTCCACGTCGCGCACCGGCCGGCCCAGCAGCTCGTCGCGCACCGCGCCGCCGACGATCCAGGTGTCGGTCACCGCACGTGCTCGCGGCGCACCCGCGGCAGGAGACCGGTCGTGATCTCGTAGTTGATCGTCCCGAGCAGGCGCGCCACCTCCTCGGCCAGGATCCGCTCCTCCCCTTGGCGGCCGATCAGGACCACCGGGTCCCCCACCTCCACGTCGGTGTCTGCGCCCAGCGCAACCGTCACGCTGTCCATGCTGACGGTGCCCGCCACCGGATGCCTGCGGCCGCGGATCAGGACGTCGCACTGGTTCGTCAGCCCGCGCCGCCAGCCGTCCCCGTAGCCGATCGGCACGGTGGCCACCCAGCAGCGCTCGCGGGCGGTCCAGCGCCGGCCGTAGCCGGCCGAGTCGCCCGGCTCGAAGCGGCGCACGGCGGCCACCCAGGAGTGGAGCGAGAGGGCCGGCTCCAGCCCGCGCAGCTCCGGGTCCTCGTGGAAGGGGTCCAGGCCGTAGATGGCGATCCCGCAGCGGACCATGTCGAAGTGGGACGCCTCGTCGCGCAGGGCGGCCGCGCTGTTGGCGGCGTGCACCAGGACGTCGTCGCGCCCGGCCTCCTCCACGAAGCTCCGGAAGGCCTCGAGCTGAGCCGGGAACAGGTCGTCGTCCGGCTCGTCCGCGGTGGCGAAGTGGGTCATGAGCCCGACTACGTTCGGGCCCGCCGCCAGCCGCAGCGCCTCCGTTCGGTCCTTGGTGCCGAGCCGGCCCATCCCGGTGTCGAGCTTCACGTGCACGCGCGGGGCGGCTGCGGCCACCTCCTCGGTCCACGCGACCACGTCGGCGTCGGCGTCGACGGCGGTGCGGAGCTCGTCGCGGGTGAGGGCGCCCAGCACCAGAACGGGCACCGCCACCCCCTGGTCGCGCAGCTCACGGGCCTCGTCCGCGGTGGCCACGGCAAGCCAGGTGGCTCCGCCCGCCAGTGCGGCGCTCCCCACCGGCCCGTGCCCGTACCCGTTCGCCTTCACGACGGCGCACAGCGGCTTCGGAAGCCGGGCGCAGTTGCGCTCGATCGCGCCGAGGTCGACCTGGGCGACGGCCCGAGCGCCCCCGCTCACGCGGCGAGCGCGCCGAGCACGTCCACGCGCGTGACGACCCCGACGAGGCGCCCGTCCTCGACCACGGGCAGGCGGTTGTGACCCGTCTCGTGGATGAGGCGCGCCGCCTCCTGCACGGTCGTGTCGGGCGAGACCGTGTCGGGGTCGGTGGACATCATGTCCTCGGCCTTGGAGGCGAAGGCCTTGCGCAGGCGCTCCTCGAAGCGACCCAGCGGCTCGAGGAAGACCGTCCCGCCGAAGAGATTGATGTAGTGGGGGATGTGGAGGTCGCCCTGGTCGTCGGGGAGAACGAGGTCGGCCTCGGTGACGATGCCCACGACGCGGCCGTCGTCGTCCACCACGGGGACGCCGGGGAGCTCGTTGTCGCGGAGCGTCGCCACGACTTCCTCGACGGGGCTGTCTCGCCGCACGGTGGCGGGCTCGGGGTCCATGATGTCCCGCACGGTCACGGGCATTTCCGGTGCGTGAGGCTACCGAAGGGTCAATCCCTGGGGGAGCGACTCGATCACGTCACCCGCCATGACGTGGTCCACCCCGTAGCGCTCCGCCGCTGCGCGGGCCGCCAGCACGTGCGCCAGCGCGCCCAGGCAGGCCGCCTCGAAGGCCTCCAGGCGCTTTGCCAGCAGCGCCCCGATCAGGCCGGAGAGCACGTCGCCCGTGCCCGCGGTGGCGAGGGCCGGGGTGGCGCCCCGGTTCACCGCCACCGCGCCGTCCGGCAGCGCCACGATCGTGTCGTCGCCCTTCAGGAGCACCACCGCACCGCTCCGCTCGGCCGCCTCGCGCACCGACGCCAGCCGTCTGCGCGCCACCTCCTCAGAGGGGCGCTCGAGCAGGCGCCCCAGCTCGCCCTCATGCGGAGTGAGGACGGTGGGGGCCTCGCGCTCGCGGAACAGCTCCAGGCGTCCGGCGTGGGCGTTCAGGCCGTCGGCGTCCACGAGCAACGGCGCCTCCACCCCGCGCGCCACGCCACGGGCGAACTCCTGCGCCCCCTCGTCGCGTCCCAGGCCCGGGCCGAGCACCACAGCGCCGGCGCGCTCGGCCATCTCCTCCACTACCTGGACGCCCTCGGGCGTGTGGAAGCCGCCGGCGTCCGGCAGTCCGCGGCTCATCTGCTCGAGCAGGCGCAGGTCCACGGCCGGCTGCGCCGGGCCTGGCACCGCCACCTGCACGTACCCGGCGCCGGCCCGCTGCGCCGAGCGCGCCGCCATGGTGGGCGCGCCGGTCAGGCCGAGCGATCCGCCGGCCACCACCACCACGCCCGACGCGAACTTGGAGCCAGACCGCTCTCGCCGGGGATAGAGCTCGAGCACCCGCTCCGAGATGAGCCCGGCGCGCCCGGCGCCCGGCCCCCCGCGCGGGATGCCGATCCCGACCGTCTCGACTCGCCCGGCATGGCTCTTGCCGGGCTCGACATACAGCCCGACCTTCGGCCCGTGGAACGTGGCCGTTGTGCCGGCGCGCACGGCCTCTCCCTCCACCTCGCCGGTCGAGGCGTTCACGCCGGAGGGCACGTCGCAGGCCACCACCGGCGCGTCCTGGGCGTTGATCGCCGCGATCGCGGACGCCAGCGGCTCACGCGGGGAGCCCTCGAAGCCGGTGCCGAGCAGGGCGTCCACCACCGCGCCGGACCCGTCGAGGCGCTCGGCGGCGAAGGGCTCAGGTGGGGCGCCTGGGAGGCGCTCGAGGTTGGTGCGGGCGTCGCCCTTCAGGTCTGCGAGGTCGGCGGCGGCGAGCGCGTCGACCTCGTGGCCATCCTCCCGCAGCAGCCGCGCCACGACGAGGCCGTCGCCCCCGTTGTTGCCCTTCCCCACCACCACCCGAATCGGCCCGGGCCGCGCCGCGGCGGCGGTCACCCGGGCCAGGCCGAGGCCGGCCCGCTCCATCAGGTCGAGCGACGGCACGCCCTGCTCGTCTATCGCCCAGGCGTCCGCGGCCCGCATCTCGGCCGCCTCGAACAGGGGGTCGAGCCAGTCCCTCACTGCAGCGCGGCCACCGCAGCGGCCAGCGTGTCCGTGTGCGTCAGCGACACGCTCACCGAGGCCCCGAGCTCCGCCGCGCGAGCCGCCGCGCTGCCGCTGAGCCTGACCTCGGGCGCCGCTCCGGTCGCCACCACCTCCACGTCCCGGAAGCTCCAAGCCGTGAGCCCCAGGGCCTTCGCCACCGCCTCCTTCGCGCAGAAGCGCGCCGCGAGGTGCATCACGGGCCGGGCCCGGGTGGAGGCGTACTCCCGCTCGGCCTCGGTGAACAGCCGCTCCGCCAGCCGCGGCCTTCGCTCGAGCGCCTGCTCCAGGCGCTCCACCTCCAGGAGGTCGATGCCGACGCCGCTCACGGCGGCGCAAGCTACCGCCTCAACGGGGCATCGTGAACCTGAAGGCGCTGCCGCGCCCGCCGGCGGGCTCGACCCAGATCCGTCCGCCGTGCGCCTCGACGATGCGCCGGCACACCGCCAGTCCGATCCCGGCCCCCTCGATGGAGGCGTTCGCGCGCGAGAACATGCCGAAGATGCGGGTCGCCTGATCGGGATCGACCCCGGGCCCGTTGTCGCGCACAGTCACCACCCACTCCTGGCTGTCGCGCAGCGCCGATACCTCCACCCGAAGCGGCTCGTCGCCGCGAAACTTCACGGCGTTGCCCACGAGGTTCTGGAGAACCCGGCGCAGCTGGCGCGGGTCGCCGGTCACCTCCGGCAGCTCACCCACCTCGAGCGCGGCGCCGGCGCCCTCCAGGCTGGGCCGGAGGTCCTCCGCCACCTCGTCCATCAGCCGGCCGAGGGCCACCCGCTCGCTGCTCAGCTCGCCCGCTTGCGCGTAGACGAGCACGCCGTCGATGAGGTCGCGCGCCCGGTCGGTGCTCTCCCGCAGCTGCCGCAGCACCCCGACCGGCGGCGGCTCCTCGGCGCGCCGCTCGAGCATCCCGACGAGGAGCGCGATGCCGGCGATCGGCTCGCTCAGGTCGTGGGCGACCACGTCGGCGTAGCGGCGCAGGTCGGCCTCCATGCGCCGCTGCTCGGTCACGTCGGTGAGGAAGTTGACGAGCCCGTCGCCGAGCCTCGCGCTGCGCTGCACGAACGTGCCGAGCATGTAGCCGTCGCCGAACGGCGTGTCGTAGGTGACCTCGTGGACCCAGGGCTCGCCGGTGTCGCAGACGCGGACGTACGCGTCGAAGGCGCGGCTGCCGCGCATGCGTGGAAGCGCCTCCAGCAGCGTGTACCGGTCGCGCGTCGCGGCCGGCAAGCGGAAGGCGTGCAGGATCGACGGGTTGCCGTAGCCGAACGAGAAGTCGACGATGCGCCCCTCGCCGTCACGGATGGCCCACAGCACGCCGACCAGGTCCGGGAAGCCGTCGAACAGGGCCCGGAAGCCGGCGGCCCCTTGCTCGCCCAGGAGCTCGACGAGCTTCGGATCCTCTCCCCAGTGCTCGAGTTCGAACCCGGCGTCCCGGTCGGCCACCGGGCGGAGCATAGGAGCAGCGGCCGGGCCGGCGGAGCGCCGCCTAGACTCCTTCCTGTGACGTTCCAGCGCGGAATCGACGGGCCGGAGCCGGTCCGCCCCGACCCGATCGGACGGCAGGGAGCCGGGACCCGCGAGATCAGGGTCGCGGACGCGTCGGTCGTGGCCGTGGGGACCCTCGCCTGCCCGATGTGCGACGCCCCGATCGCGCCGCCGCCGTCTGGGCTCTCTCCGGCCGACCCGCTCGGCTGCGGCTATTGCGAGCACGAAGCATCGGTGCGCGACTTCCTCTCGCTGGCGCCACCGGTAAGACCCGCCCGCGTCGTCGTTCGAGTGAGGCCCCCCACGCGCGTCTGATGCCGTCGCTCACCGCGAAGGAGCGGGCGCAGCTTCCCGACAGCGCGTTCGCGTACATCGACTCGAAGGGCAAGCGCCGGCTGCCCATTCACGACGCGAGCCACGTGCGCAACGCCCTGGCCCGGTTCGGCCAGGTGCATTTCGAGGACGACGCCGCTCGCGACCGGGCCCGCAGCCGGCTGCTCCGAGCCGCTCAGAAGCACGGGATCATGCCGATCGGCTTCATCAGCTCGCAGCTGAAGCCGCAGCGGAAGCTGCCGACCGGCAACGTCACGTTCCTCCTGAGCGACATCGAGCGCTCCACCGAGATGCTCGCCCGCCTCGGGGACGAGTACGCGGCGGTGCTCGCCGACGCCCGCCGCCGGGTGCAGGCGGCCGTGCAGGGCTGCAGCGGCCATGTGGTGTCCGCCCGCGGCGACGACACCTTCTCCGTCTTCGCGAGTCCCTCGGCCGCACTGCGGTCCGCCCTGGCGATCCAGCGGGCCTTGCTGGCCGAACCGTGGCCGGGGGGTGCGGACGTGCGGCTGCGCATCGGCCTGCATCGCGGACGCCCGCAGCTCACCGACGACGGCTACGTCGGCCTCTCGGTGCATGCCGCGGCACGCATCTGCTTCGCGGCGCACGGCGGCCAGATCGTGATGTCCGCGGCGGTGCGCAACGCGCTCGACGGCGAGCTTCCCGAGGACGTGACCCTCAGCGGCCTCGGCGCCTGGCGCTTCCGCGGCCTCCCCGAGCCGATCGAGATGTTCCAGGTCGAGGCGCCGGACCTGCAGGCCGAGTTCCCGCCCCTGCGGTCGGCGGTCGCCGCCGGACAGGCGGACGCCGCTACTCGACGGTGACCGTCTTCGCCAGGTTGCGCGGCTGGTCCACGTTCAGGCCGCGCGCCCTCGCGATGCGGTAGGCCAGCAGCTGCAGCGGCACGATCGCCAGCGTCGGCTGCAGCAGCCAGTCGGTGCGGGGGATCGAGATCGTCTCCTCCGCATCCACCGGCGTGCCCTCCGTCGCGATCGCGATCACGTGCGCGCCGCGGGCACGCACTTCCGCGATGTTGGAGGCCACCTTGTCGAGCACCGGCGAGTCGGTCGCGACGCACACCACCGGGGTCCTCTCGTCCAGCAGCGCAATCGGCCCGTGCTTCATCTCCCCCGCCGCGTAGGCGTCCGTCGGGATATACGAGATCTCCTTCAGCTTCAGCGCTCCCTCGAGGCAGATCGAGAGGCCCACGTGGCGGCCGAGGTAGAGGAAGAAGCCGGCGTCCTTCCAGTGGTCGGCGATCCTCCGCACCGGCTCGTCGATCTCCTCGACCATCCGGGCGATCAGCTGCGGCATCCGGCGCAGGTCGGCCACCAGCCTCCGCATGACCTCCCGCTCCAGCGTGCCGTGGAGGGCGGCGAGCTTGAGGGCGAAGAGCTGCATCACGGTCACCTGGGCCACGAACGTCTTGGTGGCGGCCACGCCGATCTCTAGCCCGGCGCGGGTGTAGAGCACACCGTCGGAGTCGCGCGTGGCCTGGCTGCCCATCACGTTCGTCACCGCGAGCACCTTGGCGCCGCGCCGGCGGGCGAGGCGCATCGCCGCCAGCGTGTCGGCGGTCTCGCCGGACTGCGAGATCCCGATCACGAGGTCGCGCTCCGACAGCACCGGGTTGCGGTAGCGGAACTCCGAGGCGATGTCCATCTCGACAGGCCTCCGGGCCCACCACTCGATCGCGTAGCGGCCCACCAGGCCGGCGTGGTAGGACGTGCCGCAGGCCACGATCACCACGCGGCGCACGTCGCGCAGGAAGTCGTCGGAGATGCCGAAGTCGCCGAGCTCGACGCCGTCGTCGCCCAGGCGGCCGGCGAGCGTCTCGGCCACGGCGTCGCCCTGCTCGTGGATCTCCTTGAGCATGAAGGTCTCGTAGCCGCACTTCTCGGCGGCCTCGTGGTCCCACTCGACCTCGTCGATCTCGCGCTCGATCGGGCCCCCGTCGGCCGGCGCGATGAAGCGCGCCCCGTCGGGGGTGATGGCCACGATCTCGCCGTCCTCGACCAGCTGCACGCGGCGCGTCTCGGCAAGAAAAGCCGGGATCGCCGAGGCGATGAAGCTCTCGCCCTCGCCCAGGCCGACCACCAGGGGACACTCCTTGCGCGCCCCCACGATCACGCCGGGGTGGTCGGCGGACATCGCGACGAACGCGTAGTGGCCGCGCAGCTCGTTGTAGGCCAGGCGGACGGCCTCCGTGAGGTCACCCGTGGGTCGGCGAGCGCGCGGCGCGCGCGAGCACTCGATCTCTCCCAGGTGCTCGGCCACCAGGTGCGCCACCACCTCGGCGTCGGTCTCGGAGGTGAACTCGGCGCCCGCGGCGCTCAGCCGCTCGCGCAGCCCCGCCCAGTTCTCGACGATCCCGTTGAGCACGATGTGCACACGGCCCGAGGTGTCCCCGTGCGGGTGGGCGTTGGCCTCCGTCACGCGCCCGTGCGTGGCCCAGCGGGTGTGCCCGATCCCCGTCGAGCCGTGCAGGTCGCCGTTGGTGGACGCCACCGCCTCGTCCAGCTTGTCGAGGTTGCCCACGGAGTGGACGGTGCCCACGGACCCGTTCCGGATTACGGCCAGGCCGGCCGAGTCATAGCCGCGGTACTCGAGCCGCCGCAGGCCCTCCATGAGGAGGTCGCGGCACTCGCGGGGCCCTACGTATCCGATGATTCCGCACATGAGAGAGTGATCACCCTAATTCTGCCTCTACGAGGTTCGCCAGGCGATCAACGATCTCCTGGCACTCGTCTTCGCGCGGGGCCTCCACCATCACCCTGACGAGCGGCTCGGTGCCAGACGGGCGGACCAGCACCCGGCCGCGACCGTTCAAACGGGCGGTCTCCTCCTCCACCGCCGCCCACACCTTCGCGGCGCGCTCGAGGGCGTCGCGGTCGGCCACGCGCACGTTCACGAGGCGCTGGGGCAGCTTCTCCATGGCGTCGCGGTCGGCGAGGTCGCGGTCGCCGAGCGCCTCGAGCGCCAGCAGCGCGGCAGCGGTGCCGTCGCCGGCCGGCACGAAGCCGGTGTCGATGATGTGACCCGACTGCTCGCCGCCCAGGGCCCACGCGCGCTGGAGCAGCTCCGCGAGCACGTAGCGGTCGCCCACGGGCGTGGTGGCCACCTGCACGCCGTGGTCGCGCATCGACCGGTGGAAGCCGTAGTTCGTCATGACGGTCACGGCCACGCCGGGGCCGGGCAGGCGGTCCTGCGCCCGCAGATGGAGGGCGGCGAGGGCCATGAGCTCGTCTCCGTCGACGATCGTGCCGTTCCGGTCCACCGCCAGCACGCGGTCGCCGTCGCCGTCGAAGGCGAAGCCGGCGTCGTGGCCGTCCATCCGGACGGCGATCTCCTCGATGTGCGTCGAGCCGCACCCATGGTTGATGTTGCGGCCGTCGGGCTCCACGGCCAGTGTGTCGACCTGGGCGCCGAGCCGGCGGAAGATCTCGGGTGCGACCCGGTAGGTCGCCCCGTTCGCGCAGTCGAGCAGGACGCGGCGGCCGGAAAGGTCGAGGCCGGCGAAGCGCGCCTCCAGCTCGCGCAGGTAGTCGGCGGCTGCGCCGTGGAGCTCGCGCACGCGGCCCATGCGGCCGGTTGAGGGCTCGTGGAGCAGGCGCTCGATCTCGGCCTCGCGGTCGTCGTCGAGCTTGGTGCCCTCGGGGCCGAAGAACTTGATGCCGTTGTCGGCGTAGGGGTTGTGCGACGCGGAGACGACAGCGGCGAGGTCGAAGCCGAAGCGCCTGGTGAGAATGGAGGCTCCTGGCGTGGGGAGCACGCCGCCGAGAAGGGCATGCCCGCCGGCGGCCGCCACGCCGGCGGCGAGGGCGGCCTCGAGCATCTCGCCGGACTCGCGCGTGTCGCGGACGATCAGGACCTGGGGCGCTTCTGCACTCGAGATGCGGGTGGCGGCCCTGCCGAGCGCGGTGGCGAGCTCGGCGGTGAGGAACTCGCCGGCGACGCCGCGAACGCCATCGGTGCCGAAGAGCTTGCGCGGCTCTGCCGCGGCCGGGCCGCCGACCATGGGCGGCTCTAGCGCTTCGAGAACTGCGGCCGCTTCCGGGCCTTCTTGAGGCCGGCCTTCTTGCGCTCCTTCACGCGTGGGTCGCGCGTGAGGTAGCCGCGGCGCTTCAGCTCGCCGCGCAGTGCGGGGTCCGCCTCCACCAGTGCGCGAGCGATCCCGTGCCTGAGCGCCGTGGCCTGCGCCGACACGCCGCCGCCGTGGATGCGGGCCACGACGTCCATGCGGGTCTGGTAGCCGGCCGCCTCGAGCGGCTGGCGGGCCAGCCGCTGGAGCCTGACGCGGGGGAAGTACTCGTCCAGGTGGCGTCCGTTGATGCTGTAGGTGCCCTCGCCCGGCTTGAGGATCACGCGCGCCACCGCGCTCTTGCGCTTGCCGGTGGCGTTGTAGCGCGCGTCGGCGGCGAGGTCGAGCGGGGTGTGGACCACCGGCTCTGGCTCCGCAGGCGCCTCCGCCTCTTCCTCGTCGCCGGCCTCGGCGACGGCGTAGTCGTCCTCGACGTACTGGCCGTACTCCATCTCCTCCCGAGGCGTCTCCTCGAGCACGAGGTCGGGCTCGAGGTGCATCCCCGGGATGACCTCCTCCTCGGGCTCGTCCTGGCGCCGGTCACGGCGCGGACGGCGCTCGCGCGGCGGGCGTTCCTGGGCGGGAGCCCCCTCGGGAGCGGGCTCGCCCTCCTCGGCGGCGGCGGGCTCTTCCGCGGCGCGCTCTGGAGCCGGCTCTCCCGCGGTCTCCTCGAGAGCGGGCTCTCCCGCGGTGTCCTCTGGAGCGGGCTCCTCCGCGACGGGCTCCTCCGGAGCGGGCTCCTGCGCGACGGGCTCCTCAGGAGCGGGCTCCTCCGCGACGGGCTCCTCCGGAGCGGGCTCGTCGGCCGCGTCTTCCGGAGCGCCCTCCTCCGCGGCGGGCTGGTCCGCGGCGCCCTCCGGGACAGGCTCGTGCCCCGCGCTTCGCGCGACCAGGTCCTCCATCCCCTCGATCTCGGGACCGACGGCCTCGCTCTCGCGCGGCTCCTCGTCCGGGACTCCGGGCTCGGGCTCCTGCGGCAGGTCGTCGCGCTCTTCGGCCATCAACTCGGCACCTCCATCGGCTCGGGCTTCTGCGCGGCGTGCGGGTGGTCCGGCCCCGCGTACACCTTCAGCTTGCGGAGCTGCGCCCGGCCCAGCCGGTTGCGGGGCAGCATCCCCTTCACGGCGAGCCGGATCACCTCCTCGGGCCGGCGCGCCAGCATCTCCTCGAGCGTCCGGCTGCGCAGCCCGCCGGGATAGCCCGAGTGCCGGTAGTAGCGCTTCTCCTCGCGCTTGTTGCCGGACACGGCGATCTTCTCGGCGTTCACCACGATCACGAAGTCGCCCACGTCGACGTGCGGCGTGTACTCGGGCTTGCGCTTCCCGCGCAGGGCGTCGGCGATCCGAGTCGCCAGCCGGCCGAGCGTCTGGCCGCTCGCGTCGACGACGAGCCAGTTGCGCTCGCGCGATGCGGGTGTCGCCACGTAGGTCTTCATCTCACGGACAGGGGCCGCTCCGAGCGGCCGGGCAAGAGAGTGTAGAGCGTCGATCCGTCCTTTGGCCCGTATAGGCCGGCCAGGCATCGTCGGGGGTCCGGGGGCGCGAGCCCCCGGATAGGTATAGTGCCGCGCTTCAATACGCCTGCCGAGTCCCCACCGGCGAAACGCCGTAGCCGGAGGGGAGCGGGGGAACCGTTCGGAGACCGTCGAACCAGGTCTCCGAGGGGGCGAATCGACCGGACTGTCCCGGTGGTAGCGCCGCTCTTCAGGCGCGAGCCCGTCAGCTAACCCCGTAGGCCGGAAGAAGAGAGGCCGGTCGAGTTGCGACGAACACACCTTGCCGCGAGCCGCTGCATTGGCACGCTCGCTCTCTGCCTGGGCGCCTTCGCCCCGGCGGCCGCGGCGCAGACCACCGGCGGAGGCGGCATGTTCGTCGCCCAGCCGAAGGTCGTGAAGGTGAGCTGCGTGAGCCGTTGCGCCTCGAAGCAGCGCGCCCGACCAGGCAGCTCGCTGAGGATCAGCGGCACCGGCCTCGCCGGCGCCACGAAGGTCCTCTTCCTCGGCAGCTACGGCAAGCGCGACGACGTCTCCACGCCCGTCCGCCCCGGCAGCGACACCCTCCTCCGCACCCGCGTGCCGGGCCGCGCCGTGGCCGGACCGGTCAGCGTGACCACCGCCCAGGGCGCTGCCTCGCGGCCGTCGGCCCCGGTGATGATCCTCCCGCCCCCGCCGCCGGTCGCGAACCCGGTGCTCAGCCCCGTGCCCGGCCCCACCGACGCGGGCGCCCCGGCGATCGAAACGGGCACGAGCCGCACCAAGGCCTACGTCGGCGCCCGCCGCGCCGTGACCTTCTCGTACCGAGTGAGCGGTGCGGTGCCCTCCGCGCTGACCGTCGAGCTCGTGAGCGGCGCCGACGGGTCGGTTGTGAAGAGCTGGACCCCGGCGCCACCGGCCCCCGGAGAGGTCAAGAGCGTGAGCTGGAGCGGCCGGCTGGGCCGCGCCGCCGCCACGCCGGGCCGCTACTCGTTCCGCCTCACCGCGGCCACGCCCACGGGAGCCGTGGCTCGCAGCGCACAGGCCGGCGACCTCGAGCGCGACGCGTTCGACCTCTACGACCACGTCTTCCCGGTGCGCGGCAGCCACGACTACGGCGGGAGCGGCGCGGGCTTCGGCGCCGGACGGGCCGGGCACTCGCACCAGGGCCACGACGTCTTCGCGCCCTGCGGCACGCGGATGGTCGCCGCGCGCGGCGGGCGCGTGCAGTTCAACCAGTACCACGC
>DASZJZ010000118.1:0-26583 GCA_035947555.1 Thermoleophilaceae bacterium
GCTGGCCGGCCAGACACTCGAGCCGCGGACGCTCGCTCGTGTCGCCGGGCGCGGCGCGCGTTCGGCGGTGGGGCTGTGGACGTTCGTCCTCGGCGGACTGGTCGTCGAGGGCGGCGTGCGCCCCGGCGTCGAGAGGCCCGCCCCGCTGCTCGCCCGCCACGCGATGCCCGACGAATGGCGGTGCGTGCTCGCGATCCCCGCCGCCGAGCCGGGTCTCTCGGGACAGGCAGAGGAGGAGGCGTTCGCGCGGCTGCGCCCGGACCCCGACCGCGCGGCGCTCACCGCGCAGCTAGTGCTGACCTCACTGCTGCCTGGGCTTGCCGAGCGCGACCTGACCGAGTTCGGCGCCGCGCTCACGCGTGTACAGCGGCTCGTCGGCGAGGCGTTCGCGTCGGTGCAAAGCGGTATCTTCCACCCGCGCGCCGGGCCCTTGGTCGACGCGCTGCTCCGCTTCGGTGCGGCCGGAGCGGGACAGAGCTCGTGGGGACCCGCCGTCTATGGGATCGTCGAAGGCGAGCAGGCGGGACGCGAGCTTGCCCGCCGCATGGACGCCGAGCTGGCCGGCGACGGGCGCGTGGAGCTCGTGCGCTTCGACAACCGCGGCGCGCGTGTTGAGCCCGGATGAGGCTGCTCGTGAGCGTCACCGACGCCCACGAGGCGCGCGTGGCCGTCGAGGGGGGCGTCGACATCGTCGACGTCAAGAACCCGGCCGAGGGCTCACTGGGCGCCCCGGGCCCGGGCGTGATCGAGCGAGTCCGCGACGTCGTGCCGCCGGAGCGCCCCGTGAGCGCCGCCATCGGCGACCTGCCCAACCTCCCCGGCACCGCCGCACTCGCCGCGCTGGGCGCCGCGCGTTCCGGCGCCGCCTACGTGAAGGTCGGGCTGTGGGGAACGTCCACCACGGATGAGGCGGTGGCGGTCCTGCGCGCGGCGCGAGACGCCGTCGACCGCCGGGCGATCTTGATCGCCGCCGCCTACGCCGACGCCGAGCGCGTGCCCGGCGGCCCTCTGCCGCCGGGGGCGATCGTGGAGGCTGCGCGCCGCGCGGGCGCCGGGGGGTGCCTGCTCGACACCGCGGTCAAGGACGGACGCGGGCTGTTCCAGTGGCTCACCCCGGAATCACTCGAGGCGCTTGTGGCCGAGGCGCACGCGGCCGGCCTCGAGATGGCGCTCGCCGGAGCCCTCCGCGCCGAGGATCTGAGCGTGGTCCGGGCGACCGGGGCGGACATAGCCGGTGTGCGCTCGGCGGCGTGCCGCGACGGCCGGCGCACGGCACCGCTGGACGCCGAGCGAATCGCGCGGCTGCGAACGGAGTGCGAAGGCTGAGCCCTTCACCTTTCACGCCTCTTCGCCTCCGTACGCCTCGAACGGCTCCGTCAGCAGGCGAGCCTCGTGAGGCCCGTACTCGAAGATGTGAACGATGCGGATGGTGGAATCGGTGCGCTCGACGCGGGTCTCGACGAGCGTGAGGTCCCCGGCGTCGCCGAGCCCGAGCTGGTTGAGCCGCTCGGCCTCGGCCCGGCAGACATCGCCCGGGGTGGGGCGGCTCGCCGGATAGGCATCCTCATGATGTCGAATCAGCGGCTGCCAGTGTTCGTCTCCCGCCCGCTCCACGGCTTCCCGGACTTGCTCCCTGGTGTAGGCCATGCTCGGCTCCCTTCGGTCTCCCGGGGCTTTATCGCCCCACTGACTCGGCCCAGCGGCGCATCGCGTAGCGGAACCAGCCGTCCCCGTAGGGCACGTAGATCCTGACGGGCAGTCCGCGGGCGGCGACGGCCCTCGCGTCCGCGCTGCGCACGCCGAGCAGCATTTCGACGCCGATACCCGGCAGGGCACGCAAGAGCGCCTCCCGCAGGACGGCGTCGTGGGTGGCGATGGCGAGCTCTGCGCCGTTTGCGTGCAGCTCGTGGGCGAGCTCGACGAAGGCCAGGTCGGTCGGTTCACCCCAGGGCCGCGCGACCTGCGGGTCCTCCACGTACGCGCCCTTGACGAGTCGGATCGGCACCCCGCCCTCCGCAAGCGCCTGGGCATCCGCCCGGCTGCGCTTTAGGTTCGCCTGGATCGTCGCCGACACCGCGCCGCCCTTGCGGGCCACCGCCGAGACAGCCGCCAAGATGCGGTCGGCGCGGCGCTCCTGCTCCGCGCCCACTCGGATGCGTCGGCCCGCCGGAAGCGCGGCGGCGATCCGCTCGAGGCGCCGCTGCACGGCCTCCCCGGGCTGGTCGAGGCCGATGTGCGAGAGATCGATCGACATGAACGTGTTCTCGCGAGCTCGCTCGAGCATTTTCGCGAGGGCGACGTAGTGGTCGGTGACACGGTCCGCCTCCATCGGATCCGCGACGTTCTCGCCGAAGAAGTCAATCGAGCTCGCGAGGCCCGCCGCGGCGAGCCGTTGCGCGCAGGCAAGCGCATCCTCCGGCCGCGTGCCGGCGACGTAGCTACGGGCCAGCCGGTAGGCGCCCCGCTCCCCACCGGGGACGGCGCGCACGGCGCGCTCCCATCCCTCGCTCGTCGCGAGCGCGAACAGCACGCGCCGCGCGGTTACAGCAACGGACACCCGGTGGATGATGACGACGAAGGCTGCGCCCCGAACGCTAGGGCGCCACGGCTCGCGGCGTCACGCATGTGCCCTCGGTGCCGCCGTGCTCGAGCAGCGTCACGAGCCGGGCCGGCTCGCGGCCATCGATCACCCAGGCCTCGACACCGGCCGCGCGCAGCGCCTCCGGCAGATGCGGGTCGACTCCCCCGGCTCGGCCCGTCGCGCGCAGCTCGGCGAGCTCGTCCACACTCAGGCGAGTGAGCGGCTCGCCGTCCGCCGGCCAGTCGTGGTAGAGGCCGTCGACCGGCTTGACCAGCACGAGGCGCGTGGCGTGCGCGGCGCCGGCCACCCAGGCGGCGATCGAGTCGGACGTGACCGCCCACGAGGCGGGCAGCGGATCCCGTGCGAGCAGTGCCGCCGGCAGGAGGACCGGTGGGGCGCCGCGAGCGGCGGCGTTCCGGCCCGCCACGAGGTCCGTGCACCGAACCGCACCTGGGATCAGGTCGGAGAGCAGCCAGCCGAACTGGTCCATCGCGAGGATCGCCATCCGGTGGGCCGTCGCCGCCTGCAGCGCGAAGCGGCTGTCGTGCACGCGGACCGCGTCCGCGAACGCCGCGCCACCCGGCACGACGAGCAGCGGGTGACGCGCGCCGGCGTCGCCGATCGTGCGGCACAGCGCCCGCAGCGCGCCGTCTCCCGCGTCCCGCGCGAGCCCGCCGCCAACCTTGACGACGGTCAGCACTGCGAGCGCAGCCGGCCGACCAACAGCTCGGCGAGCGCGGCGGCGGGCGCCGCGTCGCGCTCCGCCTCGCTCCAGGGCAGCTCGCGGACCGCGCGTCCCAGGTGCCCGGCCGCCTCGCGCGCCAGGAACGCCCCCGCGCCCAGCGGGACGACCGGCAGGTCACCCCCGATTCGCCGGCTCACCCGGCGAACCGCCGCCTCGATCTGACGCACCTGCTCTGCATCTATGAACTGAGCGATCGCATCGATCTCCTCGGCGGGCAACTGCTCGGCGTCGGCGCATACGAGCCGCGCGACCCGCTCGCGCGCGAAAGCGAGGGTCGCGGGTCGTCCGTCCGGGGTGCCGCACGTGTACGCGCCGGGCGCGAGGTGGCCGAGGATGAGATGCACGTCGGCGCTGATCGCGAACAGCTCCGAGGCGACCGGGCACAACCTGCCGCGCACCGGCACCCGCGGCGCGATCGCCGCGAGGTTGGTGCGCAGCGCACCGGTGTAGACGAGCTCGCAGGCCAGCAGCCGGTCGAGGTCGGTGTGTCCGGCGGCGGCGACCCGACCGGCCGCGATCGGGACAATGTCCGTGGTCGTGCTGCCGACGTCGATCATCAGGGCGTCCGGGTGCACCGCAGCGACGGCGAGTGCGCTCGCCAACCAGTTGGCGGCCGCGACTTCGGGTGCCCGCGCCCGCGCCTCCGAAAAGGAGACCACATGTCCGGCAGTGGTGAAGGCGAGCAGCAGCGGGCCGTCCAACGCCGCCTCCGCGGCGTCGAGCACGAATCCCACGCCCTCGCGCTTGGTGCGAAACGCGTCCGAGAGCTCCGCGGTCGTGGTCAGCGCGACGGCTTCCACAGGCTCCGGCGCCACGCCCGCCACGACCTCGCGAAGCACGGCCGCGAGCGCCTCGCGGTCGCGCCAGACCTCGAACGGCCGCGAGACGGCGCGTCGTTCGCCCCCGTTCCGCCACACCGCCTTCGTGTTGGCCCCGCCCACGTCGAGGCCGACTACGCCGCCCATGAGCGACCCACGCTATCGCCCTCTGCGCGCTCGAGCCGCCGGCGGCGGCGGTGCGCGCGGATATCACCCGGAGACCGTCTCCAAGTGCTCTGCGAGCGCGGCCGCCACGTCCACCCCGGTCGTGCGCTCGACGCCTTGCCAGCCGGGGATGCCGTTGACCTCGAGCACGTAGTCGCGCCCGTCTGGCGCGCGAAGGAGATCGACTCCGGCGTAGTCGGCGCCTAGCGCAGCCGCCGCCGGCACGCACAGGCGCTCCTGTCGCTCGTCCAGCTGTACGGCGCGCGCGCGCGCCCCGCGCGCGAGGTTGGTGCGCCAGCCGGCGCCGGTCCGCTCTATCGAGGCCACCACCCGCTGGCCGACGACGAGCGCTCGCACGTCGCGGCCGGAGTGCGGCAGCATCTCCTGCAGGTAGTACACGGCCCGTTCGAGCTCCAGCGCGCGGAAGACCCGCTGCGCGACGTCGCGATCGTCCACGCGCACCATGCCGAATCCCATCGAGCCGAACAGCGGCTTGACGATCACGTCGCCGCCGAGCTCGGCGAACGCCTCGAGGGCGTCGGCGGGCCGCTCGCAGGCGATCGTGCGAGGGGTGGGCAGGCCGGCGCGCGCGAGCAGGGTCGAGGCGAGGAACTTGTCGACGGTCCGCTCGATCGCGTGCGCGCTGTTGACCGCGCGCACTCCGGCGGCCGCAAGAGCGTGCAGCACGTCCACGCGGAAGACGACCTGCTCGAGCGAGCCGCGCGGGATGCCGCGCACGAGCACGACGTCGCAGCCGTCGAGCGCCAGCTCGCGCGAGCGCACGCCGAGGCCGTCCTCGACGCGGCCCACCATCCGCGTCACCGGCGCGAAGGCGCACTCGTGGCCGCGCGCCGTCAGCGCTCGTTCCAGGCGGCCAGCGTGCCAGCCGCCGGTCGAGCCCAGGACCGCGACGCGCAACCGGCGCTTCCTCACCGGCGCCCCGCGGGCGCGACAATATGTGCCGGGTTGCGCACGCTGTTGATCGACAACTACGACTCGTACACATTCAACCTCTTCCATCTCCTGGGCGAGGTCAACGACAGCGAGCCGATAGTCGTGCGCAACGACGAGCTTCCGTGGGAAGAGCTCGCCGCTCTGGGTGCCGACAACGTGGTGATCTCTCCCGGTCCCGGCCGACCGGAGCACGCTCGCGACGTCGGCGTCTCCCTGGATGCGCTCTATCGCGCCGAGGTGCCGGTGCTCGGTGTGTGCCTGGGCCACCAGGCTCTGGCCCACGTGGCGGGCGGCACGGTCGACCACGCCCCCGAGGTCATGCACGGGCGTCTGAGCCCGATCCACCACGACGCCAGCGCGCTCTTCGCCGGGATCCCGCAGGGCTTCCTGGCGGTGCGCTACCACTCGCTGGTGGTGGGCACGGTGCCGGCTGAGGTGCGCGTGAGCGCCTGGACGCCCGACGGGGTGATCATGGGACTGGAGCACCGCTCGCGCCCGCTGTTCGGCGTGCAGTTCCATCCCGAGTCGGTGAGCACCCGGCACGGCCGCCGCCTGCTGGAGAACTTCCGCGACCTCACGCGCGCCCGGCGCGTACCCGCCGCGCACCGTCCCGCCCGTCGGCCGCACCCGGCACGGCCCGCCGCGCGCGCCGCGGCTGGGGGTGCGCGCGTCCACCATCGCCGCCTTGAGACCTGGTGCGAGCCCGAGGCGGTGTTCGCGGAGCTCTTCGCCGACCACGACCACGCGGTCTGGCTCGACAGCGCGGCCGCCGGCCCGGTTATGGCGCGCTTCTCGTTCGTCGGCGCGCCCGACGGGCCGCTCGGCGAGGTCGTGCGCTACGACGCCGAAACGCGGACGCTCGCCGTCGAGCGTGCCTCGGGGCGGGATCTGCGGACCGTGAGCGTGCTCGACTACTGCCGGGAGCGGCTCGCGCGCCTTCGGACCGACGCCCCGGAGCTGCCGTTCGACTTCACGTGCGGCTTCGCCGGCTACCTCGGCTATGAGCTGAAGGCCGAGTGCGGGGCCCGGCCCGTGCACGCGTCGCCGCTGCCGGATGCCGCGCTCGTGCTCTGCGACCGGCTGATCGCGTTCGACCACGCCGAGCGCCACGTGTACCTGCTCGCGCTCGCGGACGCTTCCGGCACGGAGGCGGCCGACGCCTGGCTGGCCACGACCGCGGAGCGGTTGTGCGAGATCGCTGGCGAGCCCCCACCGCTGCCGCCGCCCCCTGCGCCGCCCGGCACGCTGCGATTCGAGCCGCATGACCCCCCGGAGGCGTACCTGGCCAACATCGCCGCTTGCAAGCGCGAGATCTTCGAGGGCGAGACCTACGAGGTCTGTCTGACCACCGAGCTTCGCAGCGGAGGAAGCCTCGACCCAGTGCCGGCCTACCGCGCACTGAGGGCGCGCAACCCGGCACCCTTCGCTGCGCTCCTGCGGCTCGGCGAGCAGTCCGTGCTGAGCTCCTCGCCCGAGCGCTTCCTCCGGGTGGATCGCAATCGCGTGGTCGAGTCGCGGCCGATGAAGGGGACCGCGGCTCGGGTGGCCGAGCCGTTCGAGGACGCCTGCCGGGCGGCGGAGCTGCGCCGCGACAAGAAGACGCGCGCTGAGAACCTGATGATCGCCGACCTGGTCCGCAACGATCTCGGCCGGGTCTCAGCGCTGGGAACGGTCGAGGTCCCGGGCCTGATGATCGTGGAGCCATATGCCACCGTCCATCAGATGGTGACCGTGGTGCGCGGCCGCCTGCGAGAGGGCGTCGACGCGACCGACTGCGTGCGAGCGGCCTTCCCCGCCGGGTCGATGACGGGTGCGCCGAAGCTCCGCACGCTGGAGATCATCGACCGCATCGAGAACCGTCCCCGCGGCGTCTACTCGGGGGCCCTGGGTTTCTTCGGCGTCAACGGCACCGCTGACCTAAGCGTCGTCATCCGCACGCTGGTGGCTGCCAGGGACGGCCTCACGATCGGGGCGGGAGGGGCGATCGTCGCGGGGTCCGACCCCCAGGCCGAGGTCGAGGAGATGCTGCTGAAGGCGCGCCCCCTGCTCGAGGCCGTCGGCGGCACGCTCGAGGCAGGTCGTGAGCTGACGGCGGCTCACCGATAACGAGCGCTCAGGGGCCGGCTTCGAGAATCAGGATCTCGCCGCGCCGCAGCTCGAGGCCGTCTCCGCACCAGCGCGCATAACGGCCCTCGATCTGCCCCTCGGTCAGAGGCAGGCCCAGCGCGCGCAGGTGCCGCAGGTACAGGCGCAGGAAGGACGGACGGTACGAGCACGCGAAGGCGAAGGTGGGCAGCAGGATCACCTTCGACATGGCCACGATCGTGCCCCGCCGCATGGCCGCGCCCGGCTGGGCGCCAAGCCCGCCGAGAGCGACGATCGTGCCCGCCAGCATGCGCAGCCCGGCGGCGGCGCCCACGCGCCCCGCGACGGCGATCAGCCCGCGCCGCAGGCCGGCCCCGATCTGGTCGCCGGCATCCCCGTGGACGAGGATCTCGCCGCCGCGCATCCCGGTGCGCTCGCCCGGCTGCGCCCCGCCGAGCTGGTGCCCGGCTGAGCCCCGTACGACGAGCCGCCCCCCGCGCATACCCGTGCCCGCGAAATCCCCCGCGTCACCCTCTACCACCAGCTCGCCTCCATGCAGGTCCGCGCCGGTGTGCATCCCCGCATCGCCCGCGACGATGAGCCGGCCGGCGGTCATGCCGGCCCCGAGGAACTTGACCCGCCGCAGGTCTCCCTCCACCCGAAGGTCCTCCTCGCCGTCGCCCGAGACCGTGAAGAAGTCGGCGAGTTGCTCCCGCCGGTTCCCGTGCCAGACGGTGAGGGCCTCGATCTCCCCACGGCGAAGACCCGCGAGGCGGTCTGGGGTGAGGCCCTCGGTCTCGAGCGGCACCGTCGGCGGCTCGCGCAGCGTCAGAGTCAGTGCCACTAGTCGTCCCGCAAGCCGGGTACGAGGCCGCGCAGGTCGATGTGGTGCGGCCCCAGGCTGCCGCCGTAGTTGCCGGCCGTCACCTGCCTCGCCCCCGCCCCGGCGGCGGCCTCGAGGCCTCGCGCCATCGCGTCGCGCACGGCCTCGAGGGTCAGGCCGTCGATGACGATCTCCAGCACCGAGCCCACGTCCGGCGGCACGTCGGTGTCCGGGACCTGCGCGCGCAGCGTAGGGCACAGCGACTCGTTGGTCGAGGCGATCAGGCCGCTGTAGCGGGAGCCGACCTTGCTGCCGCTGCGCGCGATGCCGCCAGGGAAGGGCAGGATCACGTCGCGCAGGGACCGCATCGCCGCGGCTGCCGCCTCCGCCGCGCGCAGTGCGCCGGCGGCGTCGCGGCCGAGGATGATGATGTTGCCGCCGGCAACTCCCTCGGCGACCGCGAAGCGCTCCTCGATCAGGAACTCGCCCTCCATCACCGGCACGCGCCAGTAGCGCCGGCCGTCGAGCACCTTGCTGGCCTGGTAGCCGTCGCCGAAGAAGCGCAGTTGACCGCCGACGTTGACGGTCTCCTCGCCGTCCAGCCCGTTGAAGCAGGCCGTGGTCGGACAGGTCAGCACGCTCTGGCCGATGCGCTCCACCAGCCGCTTGGCCAGCCCCTCGCGATCATTGGCGAACAGCAGAGCGCTGACCCCGGGCCGTCCGTCGGGCGTCTCTGCAGGATCGAGGTCGCGCTCGATGCCGGCCTCGCACTTGCAGCCGATCACCGACGTGGCGAAGCCGGTCAGCGAGCGGGCGGCCTCCTGTGCCCAGGCCGGGCTCTTCGCGGTCATGACGATCCGGGCCCCCCACATCGGGAACGCCTCGGCAAAGGTGTCGACGACCTCGGTGTCGGACAGTCTCATCGGCCGCTTCCGTCGCGTCGGGCGGGGATCCTGCGGGCGGGCTCGAGCAGCCACGGCTCGCGCACGGGGTAGTTCGCCATCTGCACGCTGTAGTGCTCCTCAAACAGCGGTTGCAGGGTGCGCTCGATCGACTCGTCGTGGTCTGCCGCGACCCGCAGGAGATCCCCGGCCGGCGCCTCGCGCAGCTCACCGTCCTCGACGATCACCCGCCCGCCCTTGATGACATAGCGCGGCGTGGCGAACATCTCCTCGCGGTCCCCGTGCTCGCGGTAGACCGTCACGTCGGCGTCGGCGCCTACCCCGAGATGGCCCTTGTCGGCTAGCCCGAGCAGCCTGGCGGGCCCGGCGCGGGTGATGATCGTGATCTCCCCGAGCGTGTACTCGCGCTCGAGGTCGTCGCGCAGCACGGTGCGCCCTATCGCCTTCTGGTTCACGCGCCCGATCTGCTCGTTTCGGAACTCACGATCCATCAGCAGGCGGATGAGCCGCGGGTAGCTCAGGAACGAGCCGCCGTTGGGATGGTCGGTTGAGAGCACGACCCGCCAGGGGTCGCGGCTGAGCAGGAACAGCTCCAAGCCGATGGCCCACTGAAGCGCGTGGACGTAGTTGCGCTCGCGGTAGGCGAAGGGCACTATGCCACAGCCGGTCTCCGCCTCGAGGTCGGCGTTCACCCACTTGGCGCCGGTGATCTCGCGCAGCAGCGCGGAGACGGGGGCGTCGGCGGTCATCGTCATCGCGGGCCCGAACATCACCTGGCCGACGTCGGCGCTGTGCTCGGGGTGCGCGTCGAGGTGCTCGGCCAGCTCCGGCGCGCGCGACCGGGGCCGCTTGCCCGGCGTGCCGCCGTACGCGTGGTACTGCAGGTGGGCGAGGTGCGCCCGCCGGCCCTGCAGGGTGTCGAGCGTGTCAAGCGTCGTGCGCCAGTTGCCCGCCACGCCGAGGTTGTTGCAGTGGACGTGGACGGGGTGCGGGAGACCCAGCTCGTCCACAGAGCCGGCGATCGCCTCCAGCACCCGGCGCGGCGTGACGCCCAGCCCCTCCACCTCGTCGTCGAGCGACGTCACGTTGCGGTTGCCGTGCTTCCACATCTCGACACCGCCCGGGTTGACCAGCTTGACGCCGTAGCCGCCGGTGGCCTCCAGCCACCAGGCGACGGCCTCGGTCACGGGGCCGGTGGCGTCGGGACCGGCCTCGCGGATGAGGTCGAACAGCGACAGGTTGTTGCCCATCAGCACGAGGAAGGCCTTGTCGACGATGGGCGTGTCGCGCAGCTCGGCGAGCGTATGGCGCGCCGCGAGCGGCGGGGTGGCGGCGTCGACGACCGTCGTGTAGCCGAGCAGGGCGTAGCGGTAGCCCGTCGCGAAGGTCGACGGCACTGTCCCGCCCGTGCCCGAGCGCGTGATCTCCGTGCGGTCGAGCACGTCGGTGCGGTGCTCCTCCGGCGTGAGCTTCCGGGCTGCGTTTACCGCTGGGCCCGCGATGTGGGAGTGGATGTCCACCCCGCCCGGCATCACGACCATGCCGCGGGCGTCGATGCGCGGCGCGTGCGACGGCAGCTCCTCGACCACCGTGCCCCCGTCGAGGCAGACGTCGCGCACCTCGCCGTCGATTCCGTTGGCGGGGTCGTAGACGCGGCCTTGCGCGATGCGCAGCATGCGGTGCTAGGTCTCCTCCTCCGCTATGCGTGCCTTGATCGCGGCGAGCACCTGGCCGTCCCCGGCCCGCTCGGATGCCAGCGGCGCGCGGAGCGTCAAGGGCACCCCGTCCATGCGGTGGACGGTGCCCTCGCGCCGCAGGCCGGCGGCGGCCGTGGCGAACGCGACGCGGGCGGCCGCGGCGGTCTCGGTGGCGCGGGGGTCGACGACGATCGTCGGGATCCGGCGCAGGTTGTCGCGGGCCCGTGGCGGGAAGTGGCGGAGGGCGTCGAAGCCCACGATCACCGCCGCGTCCGTCTCGCCGCGCTCCAGCAGGCCCACGGCGCTGAACTCTCCGGGCCGCGCCCGCGGATGCCCCCGCGCGAAGCTCACAGCCGCCGGGTAGCCGGTCTGCCAGGCGAGCACGTCCTCGGCGCCACGCGCGTTGCCCTCGGGCCGCAGCGGCAGCGCGACGATGTGCGCGATGCGGGCGAGGTCGCGCACGAGCGTGAGCAGTGCCAGCGCGTTCACGTACCCGCTGGGGCCGTGCAGCAGCGCTCCGTAGCTACACGCGCGGAGGCGACCCGCGAGCCGCTCGAGGGCGTCCAGGGGCAGCCGAGCCGCGAGGTTGCTATCGAGCGGGACGTTGCCCACCAGGGCGCGCATGGCCCACAGCGCCTCGAAGTCGAGCTCGGGCGGCAGCTCGACGAACTCGTCCGCCTCGTCGGCCGTCGCCGTGCGCTGCGTGTCGACGACCACCAGCGTGCGCTCGGCCGCGCGGCCGGCGCGATCGAGGCGCAGGCGAGGCAGCAGCCGGGGATTGGAGGCGGCCGGGTCCGCGCGCCAGGCCACGACGACCTCGGCCCGGTCGCGGAGCTCGCCGAAGGTGGCCGTGTTCAGCCCGATGGCCTGCGAGGCGGCCCCGACGGCTCCGTCCTGCATCGGCCCGGCGGGATCGATCACGGCGCCGACCGCCTCGGCGAGCGCCACGGCAGCGCGCTGGCTCTCGCAGTCGGTCTGGCCGAGGCCGCATACGAGCGGAAGCCGGGCTTCGCCAAGGATCGCGGCCGACACCTCGGCCGCCTCGGCGAAATCCACCTCGCGGCCGTCCACGCGGGCTGGCGCGGGTGCCTCGGCCGTCCGCTCGGCGAACCACTCGTCGCCGATCGTGCAGGTGTGGACCAGCCGCTCGAGCGCCCCGGCGGCCACCGCGACCTCGATGTCGTCGCATCCACATCCGCAGCCGGCACAGGTCGCCGCGCGCTCAGGCATCCGCGCGCCGGAGCATACCCCCGAGAGCATGGCGGCCCGCCCTGCGCCGGACGCGTACGGCGCGCTAAACTCGCGCCCCGCCCAGTGCCGGGACGCGCGCGACCTGGGTAACGCGAGAACCACGAGGAGAGGAAGGCACATGGCGAGGACCCTGTCGGTTGGGGAGTCCCTGGTAGGCGATGGCAACGAGGTCGCCCACATCGATCTGTTGATCGGACCCAAGGACGGACCCGTCGGCGAAGCGTTCGCGGGCGCGCTCCTGAATCAGAAGGAGGGCCACACGAACCTGCTGGCCGTCGTCGCGCCGAACCTGCCCACCAAGCCCGACACGATCATCGCCAACAAGGTGACGATCAAGGGCGAAAAGCAGGTGGGGCATATGTTCGGGCCCGCCCAGGCGGCGGTGGCACGAGGTGTCGTCGACTCGGTCCGTGACGGAGTGATCCCGGAGGGTGAGGTCGAGGACCTCTGCGTGATCGTGGGTGTCTTCATCCACTGGCTGGCCGAGGACGAGAAGAAGATCTTCGACTGGAACTACCAGGCCACGAAGGAGTCAATCGCGCGCGCGATGGCCGGCGAGCCCGCCGCGAGCACCGTGATCGAGCAGGAGGCCGAGGCGCGCCACCCATTCGCCGCCGGCGTAGAGGCCTAGCCGCGGCGCCGGGCCGCAGGCCCAGGCCGTGAAGAAGGTCCTCCTACAACTCGACACCGATCAACACCCGAGCCCGTTCGACGCCATCGTGGCCGAGGACGCGGGGGTCGACGTCCTGCTCAGCCACGGAAGCGTGACGCCGGAGGCGGTGCGGGACCTGGTCCAGGGAGCCTTCTTCACGCGCGCCCCCGGTGACTCCTCGATGGCCGTGTGGGTCGGCGGCTCTGACGTGGCCGAGGGCGAGAAGCTTCTCGACGAGGTGCAGGCCGCCTATTTCGGCCCCTTCCGCCTCTCGACGATGCTCGACTCCGACGGCTGCAACACGACGGCGGCCACGGCCATCGCGCTAATCGCGAAGGATCGCGACCTGCGCGACCGCCGCGCGGTGGTCTTGGGGGTGGGACCTGTCGGGCTGCGGTCTGCGACGCTCCTGATGCAGGAGGGCTGCGAGGTCCTTGCGGTGACGATCCCGGCCGACGTCCTGGAGACGGACTCCTACCGTCGGCCGCGGGGCCTCGCGGTCGCCGAGCGACTCGGAATCGACGCTCGCGAGGTGGCCGACCGGGCAGAGCTGGAGGCGGCGCTGGAGGGTGCGAACATCGTCGTGGCCGCCGGGCCGGCCGGCGTGCAACTGCTGGGCAAGGATGTGTGGAGCGCCAATCCCACGATCGAGCTGCTGGTCGACTACAACGCGGCTGAGCCGCTCGGGGTCGAGGGCATCGAGGCCGGAGACGTTCTCGTCGAGCGGGAGGGCAAGCTCGTCCTCGGCGCGCTGGGCGTCGGCGGCAAGAAGATGAAGACGCACAAGGCCTGCGTCGGCCGGCTCTTCGAGCGCAACGACCTCGTGCTCAACGCCGACGGCGTCTACGCCGTGGCACAAGAGATCGTCTGAGTCGATGGCCGGTCCGCGGGTGGCCGGCGTCGACCCCGGGACGGTCTCCATCGACGTGTGCGCGCTCGACGGCGGCGAGGTGCTGCTCGACGAGAGCTTCCGGTCGGCCGACCTGGCGCTCGACCCGGCACCGCTCGTCGATGCGCTCGTGGCCCACCGCCCCCTCGACCTCGTGCTCGGCCCGGCCGGCTACGGGTTGCCGCTCGTGCCGGGGGGGCGGGTCGGCGAGCGCGAGTTGGGGCTGATGCTGCTGCTGCGGAGCGATCAAGCGGGCGCGCGCGCCGGCATCGGCGGAATGCGCGCGATGATCCGCGCGCTCATCGGCGCCGGCCTGCCGCTGGTCTTCGGCCCGGGAGCCATCCATCTCCCCACGGTCCCGGAGTACCGCAAGTGGAACCGGATCGACCTCGGGACCGCGGACAAGGTCTGCAGCGCCGCGCTGTGCATCGCGGACCAGGCGGACCGTCTTGGCCTGCCATACGAGGAGACCTCTTTCATCATGCTCGAGCTCGGCGGCGCATTCAGCGCGGCGCTTGCGATCGACCGCGGGCGGATCGTCGACGGGCTCGGCGGCTCCTGCGCGCCGATCGGCGGTCGCTCCTGCGGGGCGCTCGACGCGGAGGTGGCCTACCTGCTGGGCGCGGCACTCTCCAAGGAGACCGTCTTCAGCGGCGGGGCGCTCGACCCGCGCGGGGCGCTCGACCTCTCGGCCCCCGGGGCGCTCGAGACAATGCGCGGCGATCCCGGCCACCGCGAGGGATGGCTCGCGCTCGAGGAGGGCGCGGTGAAGGCCGCGCTCGCCATGACGGTCTCCGTTCCCGCGCCGCGCGAGATCCTCGTCGCCGGCCGCCTGGCGGGCGCTCCCGGCCTGCTCGACGCCCTGAGCGAGCGGCTCGCGAGTGTGGCAACGGTCTCTGCCGCCACCGGGCTGGGTCCGCGCGTCAAAACGGCGGCTCAAGGCGCCGCCGTCCTGGCCGACGGACTGGCCGGAGGGCGCTACGCACCGCTCGTCGAGCGGCTGCGCCTGCGCGAAGCGAGCGGCACCGCGCTGGACCACCTGCGCATGCACGGCGCCGAGAGCATCCGCCTGGCTTAGCCTCTTGCCAGTGCACCCCGGCGCGGAACGCACCACCGAGGGCACGCCGGTGACGTCGATCCGCGTGCTCTACCCCGATCTCCACGGCGTCGCCCGTGGCAAGGAAGTGCCAATCGCGGAGTTCGACGATGTCATCGAGAGAGGTCTCTGCTTCTGCGCTGCGGTGATGGGCACCGACCTGCGTCATACGCCCGTGGTCGGTGGCGACGCGGGCTATCCGGACCTGATCGCCCGTCCCGACATGTCGACGATGACAACGCTTCCCTGGGAGCCGGGGGTGGCGGCCTGCCTGGCGAATCTCGAGCCGGCCGGCGGGGCGCCGATCCCGGACCCGCGCGGGGCCGTGCGCCGGGCCGTGGAGGACCTGAGGGCGATCGGTTTGGACCCCATCGTCGCCCCAGAGCTCGAGTTCTTCCTGCTCGAGCGCGATCCGGCGGCGACGCACGGCGTCCGCCGCCACCTCGACCAGCCGAGCATGGTCTACACGGTCGGACCCCAGGCGGACCCCGACGCAGTCGTACGGACGATGATCGAAGGGCTTGGGCAGCTCGGGCTGGAGGTCCTCGCCTTCAACCACGAGTTCATGAACAGCCAGTACGAGATCAACCTGCGGCATACCGACGCGCTGCGGGCCGCCGATCGAGCGTTCCGCCTGAAGGCGGCCGTCAAGGACATCGCGGCGCAGCACGGGCTCGTGGCCACGTTCATGGGCAGGCCCTTCAACGACCAGGGCGGCTCGGGAGCTCATTTCCACGTCTCGCTGAACCGGGATCAGCGCAACGCCTTCGACGCGCCGGAGGAAAAGCACGGCGTCGGCGCCGAGCTGCGCGCGTTCACGGCCGGCGTGCTCGCCCACGCCCCGGGGCTGATGGCGTTGCTCAACCCAACCATCAACGCCTACCGGCGCATCCGGCCCGACTCGCTGGCGCCTACCCACGCGAACTGGGGCTGGGACAACCGGACGACGTTCGTCCGCATCCCGCCGGAACGCGGCGGCTCCACGCGCATCGAGATCCGGGTCGCCGACGGCGCCGCGAACCCGTACTTGGCCATCGCGGCAGTGCTGTCCGCTGGTGCACACGGCGTGCGGGAGGACCTGCGCCCGCCGCCTCCGGTCGACGGTGATGCATATCGGGCGGACCGCGAGGTGATCGGTCGAGCGCTTCCCGTATCGCTGGACGCAGCCCTCGAGGCGCTCGAGGGCAACGAGGTCCTGTGCCGAGCACTCGGCCCTGAGATCGTCGAGACCTTCCTCGCCGTCAAGCGCTTCGAGATCGAGCGCCACCGCGCCTGGGTCTCGGACTGGGAGATCGCCGAGTACCTGAATCACCTCTGACCGGGCCCCGAGTTATGTCGTTGATCACCGAGGTGATCGACCTTCCCGATCACGACGCGTTCGCAGGCGCTGTTGCATACGAGGCCTTCGCGGCGCTGTGGGGTGACCGCCACCGCTGTCTACCCCGGCCAGGTGCCGTCGTCCTCACCGACCCCGCTCGGAAGCTCCTTGCGGTCGGGGATCACGGTCCTGCTGGGTGGCGCGGTCAAGGCATCGGCCGAACGCCGGGTCGACGCGGCGATGGATGCCGCCCGTTGGCGCAATCGCTGCGTGGCCAACAGCTGCTGGATTAGGTTGCAGCCGCACCGTCATGGGCACGAGAGCGGAACACCGGAACGACGCGGATGCCGGGGCTCTCCTGGGTACGTTCGTGGGCGACGCCCTCGGCATGCCCTATGAGGGACTGTCCTCAACGGCCGTCCCCGCACGCCTGGAGATGGTCGAGGCGCGGCGTGGTCGGGGCACCTACACCGACGACACCGAGATGATGATCGTGCTCGCCGAGTCCCTGCTCGAGCACGGCTCCGTGAACGAGGAGCGGCTCGCGCAGGCGTTCCTCGAGCGCTGCGATCCCTCGCGCGGTTATGGGGCAGGCACGCTGGAGGTGCTCGCGAGCTGGCGGCGAGGCGTTCCGGTCGACGCGGCCGCCCAGCGCCTCTTCCGCGGCGAGGGATCACTCGGAAACGGTGCGGCGATGCGGATCGCGCCGATCGCCGTCTTGTTCGCCGACTCTCCAGACGAGCTCCGCACTCAGGCGGAGCGAAGCGCGCGGCTCACCCACGCCCACCCGCTCGCCGTCGATGCCGCGATCGTCCAAGCTGCCGCGGTCGCAGGCGCGTTACGGGGCGAGGGCATCCTCGCCGCCGCGCGCGCGGCCGCCAAACACTCGGTGATACGGCGACAACTCGACCGCGCCGCTGCACTACTCGATTCGGACCTCGGGCCTGCGGAGGTGGGAGAGCTACTCGGCAACTCCGCGATCGGACACGAGTCGGTGCCGACGGCGATCTTCGCGGCGGCTTCCCACGGGAGCTTCGAGCAAGCGGTCAGCTTCGCGGTCCGCTGCGGGGGCGACACGGACACCCTGGGCGCCATGGCCGGTGCGCTGGCCGGCGCGGCGTTCGGTTCAACATCGATCCCGGCTCGCTGGCTGGACGCGCTCGAGAACGGTCAGCGGGGTCGGCGCTACGTCGAGCGGCTTGCCGGCGCCCTCGCCGAAACAGCGATGACGCAACGGTAGGCGGCGCTCGAGAGGATCAGTCTCCCTAACGCCTTGGCGCTGATTGGTTGGGCCGGAGGCGGTGCTCGGTGACGCTAGCACGGCGGCGCCTACGGGAAACAACATCGCTTCCGCCTCGACGACCATCCGGAACAGCGACAACGCGACGGGCCGGATATCAGGCAGGTCGACAGAGTGGTCATTCAATGCCATCGCCTGGATCTACGGGCATGAGGTCGCGGGCATCAGCAGCCGGATACGTAGCCCCGTGGCATAGGGGAGCAGACCGGACAACCGGCGTCGCCGCCCGGCAGCGCCCCAGTTCGGTATGTAGCGGCACCGCGAGGCACTGTTCAGGCACTCATCATCGAGAGTGCCTGAATCAACGAGAAGCGACGGGTATGCGCGGCTAGTCGCGCCGAAGGGCCGTCGAGCACGGATGGCAGTAAGCCCTGCTAATCAACTCCCTTCGCAGCCTGCGATCAATCCAGAGCGGTGTCATCGCACCCAGGAGGTCGCCGGTTCGAGTCCGGCTAGCTCCATTAAAAGTCCTGCAAATTCCCACAAAGCGAGTCTGACGAGACGCCACTTTACGCGGTCCACGAGTTCTCAGGAGGCCGCTCCATCGAGTGCTCAGCGGCAAGGCCTCTTCGTGAACCGGCCACCGTCGGGATTGCGACACCCGCTTCCGGGATCGGGAGGAGAGTGCTCCAATCGTCGAGGAGCGGCACTGTCGACCTGCGCTCCCGCTCATCGTCCATTGCGGCGGTGGTGACGCCGCAGGGGAGGCGCCCCCTTTCATGGGGAGGGGTAGTGCGGGCAGGTCGCGGCTGCCCCACGGCCAGACTTTTTGTCAATCACGCGCAGATGGCCTTCCCCCGCCCGCCCGCGCGTTCTTGACGCCTAGGAGCGTCGAGCGAACCGGCGAGCCAAAGGGGTCTTCAGCAGCTCTCTGAACTGCGAGAGAGGCATGTCGTCGGGGATGAGACCTCTACCGCCACACGTAAGGCATTCCTGCGTCGTGTCTTCAACGACGTGTCCGGCCTCAGAGACTGTCTCGACGAAGCCCCGACCGCCGCACTCTTGGCACGGCACCTTGACGGAGATCGTTAGCTCGGCCGAAGAGTGCTGCCCACCGTGCATCTCTGAGGAATCTAGCGTTTAGACCGCGGGGCGTGCGAGCCGTCGCCCTCGCCGCTACCCAGGAGAAACTGGCCCCGCAGTCGATCCCGTTCGCCTCAATAGTGCGTTGCCTCGCCGCGCTGGTCGCGCGTCGGCGTAATACCGCTTCTTCGGCCGGGATTGTTGGCCACAGGGCCAGCTAAAGACATGGTACTCCTCAGAGGTGCCGCCAGTGCCCCTGGCCGGCTTGACGTAGGCTGCCGGTATGCCGCCGCAGGCCGGAAGCATCACCATCATGGCCGACGACGAGCCCGCCGCAGAGCTCCTCTCCTGCCTCCGCGAAAACCTCAGGCAACTTAGAGTGGAAATAGCCGAACCCGACGGCCACCACGTCTGGGTCACCGACCACTCCGGCAGCGTCGCCAGCCTTCCCGACCTCCTAGACGAACAACTCGACCAATGCGGGCAGGCCCTAGGGATCTCCGACTGGAGAGAACACCTACGCATAGACCCCCAGCAGCCGGCCACTTAGGGGTCGCAAGAAAAAGCGGGCCACCGCTCTTGCCTCGAGGGGAAGCCCTCCGATCAGGGGGCTCGTTCGGCGGGGCCCCGCGGTCAGCCCCTGGCTACTGCCACGCGGCACTACCTTCGGCGGGGGCCGGGGCAACCCTAAGGCCACCCCCTGTCGCGCCCGGCACGGCAAGGCGAGCCGCTGATCCTTTAAGCCGATTCCGGGCGAATCTTGCCCCCTCTTGCTCCTAGGGGACCGCGCTGGCGGACTGTCGCTTTGCGTCCAAGAGCAACAGCCTCGACTGCTACTGCCGCTGATCGTCCGGAGCAGGAACTCAGGGGTATCCGACCAGGGTTTCGCGTCTACCCGATAGCAGCAGTGCGTGGGTTGCCCGAGGGACCCGGGGCCGCAGTGTCGAGTCGCATGGGAAGCGGTAGCGCTTGTTTTGCGGAGGTGCGACGGTGCGTTAGTTGCTGATCGCGGGCGCGGCCGTGGTAAAAGCGGGTGTCGGTGGTCTGGTCGAGCAGGAAGGCGGCGATGTCGACGCGGGTGATGCTGGCGCGGATGCGGTAGCGGCCGAGGTAGCCGGCGCGAACAGTCCCGGTGCGGGCGCCGTCGGTGGGACGGGCAAAGCGCGCGATCGCCCAGTTGAGGGGGCCCTCGGTGACCAGGTGCGACATGGCCAGCAGCTCGCGGTAGTTGGGTGGGTGACGTCGAGCTTGGCGGGGTTTGCGGACGTAGGCGCGAAGGTCGTGGGCCGGCGTCGAGTCCCTGGGTGACGACTTTGCGGCCGACGCCACCGGTGCCGCCGAAAGACGGCGAGCTTCATCGCCCGGCCTCGGCGGCCGCGCTGCAGGCACTTTCCGGGTCGGCGGCGAGTCCGTCTCGGAGCACCAGGAGGAGGTCACGCAGCTGCTCGCGCTGGTCGCGGTCGAGCGAGGCGAACAGCGCGTCCTCGGTGTCCTTCTGCGCGCGCGACGCGCTGGCGAGGTGCTTCTCGCCGGCGGGGGTGACGGTAACGCGGTGACGGCGGCGGTCGCCGGGGTCGCGCTCGCGGGCGACCAGGCCGTCGGCTTCGAGCGGGTTCAGCAGCGTGACGAGGACGCTCGGGTCGATGCCCATCGCCTGCACCAAGTCGCGCTGAGCGAGCCCGCCGTGGTCGTGCAGCAGCCCGAGGATCTGAAACTGCCGCGGCTTGAGGTTGTGCGCCGTATGCGCGGCGCGCAGGCGGCGCATCGCCTCCTGGCCGATCAGGGCCAGCAGCAGGCCGGGGCTTGAGCGGTGCTCGTCGAGGATGCTGGCCGAGGCGGTGGTCGTCGAGTCGGTGCGTGCGGTCATGGCAGGTCTTGTGAACGAATCGACAATATAGCATAATCAATTATTGACGTTGCTATATTGTTGCTGACTTCATATAAGCCACCAACGTCCGCGGCCGCTCGTGCGCCGCTGAGGAGACCACCATGCGAGCCGTCACCATCGACCGCCCCGACCTCTCGCCCGCCCTGCGGGAGGACCTGCCCGCGCCCACCCCGGCCGACAACGAGGTGCTCGTGCGCGTGCACGCCTCCTCCGTCAACCCGGCCGACAACTCGATCGCCGCCGGCGTGCTCGCAGGCATGGGCCTTGAGCACGAATACCCCGTCATTCTCGGCCGTGATTACGCCGGCACGGTCGAGCAGACCGGCGCCGCCGTCAGCGGCTACCGTCCCGGCGACCACGTATATGGGTTCCTGCTGCACGCGAACCCGACGGTGCGCGACGGTGCCTGGGCTGAGCTGATCACGGTCAGCGAGGAGCTCTCGATCGCGCCCGCGCCCGACGGGATCGGCCCGGCGACCGCGGGCGTCGCACCGCTGGCCGGCATCACCGCAATGACCGCCATCGACGCGCTCGACCTCTCGGAGGGCGACGTGCTGCTCGTGGCGGGCGCCACCGGCGGTGTCGGCAGCCTCGCCGTCCAGCTCGCCGCGCGCGCCGGGGCCCGCATTCTCGCGCCGGCGCTACCCGAGGACGAGGCCTTCCTGCGCGAGCTCGGCGCCAGCGACGTGCTGCCGCGCGACGGCGACATCGCCCAGCTCGTACGCGAGCGTTACCCCGATGGCGTCGACGCGCTGCTCGACCTCGTCAACTACGCGCCCGGCACCTACGACGCGGCGCTCAAGGCCGGCGCGCGCGTCGCCTCGCCCACCGGCGCCGCCGGCGAAGGACCCGGCCGCACCAACCTGATGGCCGCCCCAAGCCCGCAGAACCTGCGGCGCCTCGGCACACTGCTCACCGACGGAACCCTGCGCATCCCCGTTCAGGCCACCTACGAGCTCGCGCAAGCGCCCGAAGCGCTCGTCGCACTCACCGGTGAGCACACCCAAGGCAAGCTCGCCATCCAGGTCCGCTGACATCGCTGGGAACTCGGTGACATCTCGCTCCGCAACCTCACGGCCGACCCGAACACGGGTCGGCCGGTCGCGGGCGCTCGACCGGAGCGAGAGCGGCGCGAAGCTGCGGCGGCGGCTGCTTCCGCCGCAGGAGCGGGAGCGGCGGGTGTCCCGGGTGACGCCCGGTCACCGCGACAATCACCGGGCGGGTCTTATGGGACACCCCGGAGCCGGGGCCGCCGCCAAAGGCGCCCGCATACACAAGCGGAGTGCCCGCAAGGGTTCCGCTTCCGGATCTCAGTGCGGCGTCGGCACTGGCCGTACGATCGCTTGGGCCGGCACGACGATGAGTTTTCGTCTCGCGATCGGTCAGGAGCCAGTGGCAGAGCAGCCTGCAGAAGGAAGGAGAGCCCGATGTCGAGCCTAAGGGTGGACCTCATCACCGATCATCGTCGGTCGCTCCGGCCCGGCGGTCTGAAGTCATGCTGATCTACTCGATGAGCGTCTCGGTGGACGGCTTCATCGCCGACCGCGAAGGCGCGTTCGACTGGACGGTCCCTGGCGACGAGCTGTTTCGCTTTCACACTGCGCAGGTACGCGAGCTCGGCGGGTATCTACTCGGCCGCAGGCTCTACGAGACGATGCTTGTGTGGGAGACGGATCCGTCGCTGCGCGACAACGAAGCTAGGTCTGCGTTCGCCGATGTCTGGTGCGCTATCCCGAAGGTCGTCTTCAGCCGCACGCTCGACAGCGTTCAGGGGAATGCCCGGCTCGCCGAGGGCTCAGTGGCCGAGGAGGCCGCTGCGGCGCTCGACGCGACCGACAGGGACGTCTCGATCGGCGGGGCCGGCCTGGCCGCGGCGGCGGTCGAGCTCGGCCTCGTCGACGAGCTGCGCATGTTCCGCCATCCGGTCGTCGTCGGTGGTGGCACGCCGTTCCTGCCGCCGGTCACCCAAGACGTCCCGCTCGACTTGATCGAAGCCAGGACCTTCGGCTCGCGCGTGATCTACGAGCGCTACCGGCGCGCCCGCGATGATTCGGACTGACGCCGCCGTCCGAGTCATCACCGCCTCGCCGGGCGGGGTGTTCGCTGCACTGATCGACCCCAACGCGCTTGCCGGGCCCGCTTAGCGATCCCCAAACGGGACACCGGCCGCCCCTTGCGCTCGGATACACCGTGCGAGCGCCCGGGTCGCGCCGGTCGCGCGCCTGGTTTGGACGAGGGGCAGGAGCAGGATCAGCGCGTTGAAGCAAGCCCGCCTACCTCAACGGTTGCAGTAGTCGCTGCCGTAGCGCGCCCCGCCGCGGGCGCGGGCGCCGGCAGGCGGGCCGCGGCGACGGAGGCGTAGTCCAGTGGGAGCAGCGGATGACGTGTGGGCCCACTGCGGCTGTCGCGTCCTCAGGGCTGGTCTGGAGGGCGGGCCGGCGAGGTATCGTCTCTTGCTCGCCGGAGCCGTTCGGCGGCGGTGTCGGAGGCGCGCTGGAACTCCTCGAGCCGAGCCAGGTTCACCGCGCGGCCGCCGTAGAGCCGCGCTCGATAGAGGTCGAGGCGTTGGCGGTGGTAGTTCGCCTCCGCGCGGAGTTGGTCTAGCCGCGCGGTCTGGCGGTCGGTCATCGCCGCTTGCGGCGGTCGCGCTCGGCCTCGGCGGCGCGCTTCACCGGCGTCAGGCGCCGTGCCGTGGAGGATCCGTGCTTGATTCGCCGAGCGACCTGCTTCAGCTTCGTGGCTCGGAGTTGGTCTTTGCGCCTCATTCGAGCGTCGCGCTTGCCTCCTGACCCCTGATCGTGGATCGCGCGAAAGGACAGGGGACCCAGCGAGCGAAGTGCAAGTCCGACGATAGCGACCCGTCAGGGAGGAGCTCGCTCACGTTTTGGTAGCAGCGGATGACCGTCGACCACAGCGGACGCGATATGCGACAGCTGCTCGATCGGCGCCGCCTAGGTATCCTTTACCTATGACCAGAAAGGTAAAGCCGACGCAAGGGGCTGGCGGCAGCAGCGCCGTTCGCGAGGCTCGCCTTGGCCAGTCAGTTGGAGGTAAGCGCGCCGGCGCACGCACCACGAGGGTGAGCAGCAAGAACCAGATCACGATCCCCGCCGCGGAGCTGCGCGCCGCCGGGCTTGGCCCGGGGGACGTCCTGCGTGTTGAGGCGCAGGGCGCGGGCCGGGTAGCCCTGACTCGAGTCGATGAGCTGCTCGGCCGCTATGCGGGCGCCCTCGACAGCCAAGGTCGGTTGCGCCGCCAGGTCGACGACCTGCGCGAAGAGTGGCCGTAGCGCTCGATGCTGACGCGATCGTCGGCTTCCTGGATCGCTCGGACGCCCTGCACAGCTCGGCAGTCGAGCTGATCGGCCGGGCGGCCGCGCGCGATCCGTTGGCGATCTCGGCCATCACCCTCGCCGAGGTCCTGACCGGGGTCCGGCTTGACCACCATGACGAAACCCTGGTGCGGGGCTTCTTCGCGGACCTGATCACCGCCGTGATTCCGGTTGACGAGGAGGTCGCCGAGACGGCCGCGCAGATCCGGGCGGAGACGAGCCTGCGGATGCCGGATTCCCTCGTGCTGGCGACGGCGCTGGTCCAACCAGACGTCTGCGCGCTTATCACCGGCGACGCGAAGCTCGCCGAGGCCGCCGAATCCGAACTCGAGGTCCAGCTCCTGGTTGAAGGCGAGCTACGGTCCTGACCGCGTGGCTGCTCAGGATTCGGGCCACAGAGCGCGCTTCCGTGGCCTTAACGGCTCTTGGTCTCAGGTGACCGTCTGCACCGGAACCTCGAAGAAGTCGACCGATGTACGGCGCTCCGTTCCGTGGGGGTCCATCGCATTTAGCGCCTCGTCGCCGCGGCGCATGGCGTCCTCGCTCTCGAAGAGCGTCACGCCGAGCCCCTTGCCGGTCTCCCGATTCACAAGCATCAGCATCTTCGCGCCTTCGAGCCCCTCCGGGGTCTCCGCGGATTCGACGGACGAACGGACCACCTCGATCGCCTGGTCGATGTTGGCCGGATCGCTCTCGAACGTCGCTACGCGCGCGTACATCTGCTCCTCTTCCTCCGCCCTCGGGACCGCGTTAGCTTACGGCGACGGACGTCAGCATTCCGCCTGGCGGTGGTGATGGCGGACGGCGGGCTATCCGAGCGCGTGTTCACGCTCGTGAACCTCGGCTCAGTCGCGGCCGGTTAGCGCCTGCGCAGCCTCCAGGCTCCCGCTCCGGCTCCCGCCACCACGAGACCCGCGAGTGGCAGCATCCAGAACGGGATGCCGCTCTGGTCGTCGTCGCCGGAGTCGGCGTCCGCGATCTGCACTACCTCCGGCTCCAGCGGCTCAGCGCTGCCGCCGGCCGGAACGTCGGGCTCGATCCACGTCCCGCCGCCACCCTGCCGGTGGGCTCGGCTGCCGAGCGGGAAGGCGACGTAGTCGAGCGGCCGTTGACCCGACCCCACAGCCACGGAGGGAAACTTGAAGTGGCGCTTGCCATCGACGAGCGTGACTCTCCACCGGCCGTCGCTGGGGAGCACGACCCGCATCCGGTAGCGCGTGGTGACGCCGTCGCTTCCAGCCAGTCTGCCGCGCGTGGCGATGAGCCGGTCTTGGCGACGAGCCAGCAGCGTGGGCGGGCGGCGGGCCCTTGTCTCCATCATCTCGATGGTCACGTTCCAGGGCTTCCCGGCCGCGACGGCGGCGGCGTCGGACGACAGGACTGCGTGCGGCCCCTTGGCGCTTGCGTCCGGCGCGAGGGCGAGGCCCGCGAAGAGGAGCACGACGACTATGAGCTTCATGCCCTTGCTACACCGGCCGCCGCGACGAGGTTCCCCGACCGTGCGGCCCGCGCGTACGGCCGTCGCCGCCGGCGCCGCCTGCAGCACCTCCTCGAACGTGGAGACGCTCAGTCGAGGATCGTCAGGTCGAGCTGGCTCAGGCGCTCGGGGTCGGCGAGGATGTCCATCTCGACGATCTTTCGGTTCCGGATCGTGAAGCCCGCGATCGCGAACGGCCGCCCCTTTCGGAGGGTGACCGTGCCCACCGCGCCGTTCACGAGCGCCGGCCGCACCTCGATGTCGAGGCGCGAGAAGGCGAGCGCCTGGCGGGCCACGTTGGCCGCTCCGCGGACCACACTCGGGCCGCCGATCAGACCGGCGCCGCGGTCGGCCCTGCGGACCACGTCCGGGTCCAGCACCTCGAGCAGCGCCTCGAAGTCGCCCTCTCGCGCGGCCGCGAGGAAGGCGTCGATGACCTCGCGCTGGGTGTCGCGGTCGGCATCCGGGGTCGGCGCCTCGCCCTGGACGCGGCGGCGGGCGCGGCTCGCGAGCTGGCGTGCAGTCTCGGGTGAGCGGTCGACGATCGGCGCGATCTCGTCGAACGGCACCGCGAACATGTCGTGCAGGACGAACGCGAGCCGCTCGGCGGGCTTCAGCGTCTCGAGGACCACGAGCAGCGCCAGGCCGACGGAGTCGGCCAGGAGCGCCTCGTGCTCGGGATCGGTGCCGTCGGCGCGGTCGACGATCGGCTCCGGCATGCGGACATCGAAGGGCTCCTCGCGCCGCGATCGGCGCGAGCGCAGGATGTTCAGCGAGACGCGCGCGACGACGGTCGTCAGCCATCCGCCGAGGTTCTCCACCTCGTCCGAGTCGACCCGGCTGAGGCGCAGCCACGTCTCCTGGACGGCGTCGTCGGCCTCGCTCAGCGAGCCGAGCATCCGGTAGGCCACCGCGCGCAGCCGTGTTCGGTGCTCCTCGAACTGCTGCGCCAGAAACTCGCGCTCATCCATCGGTCACATCCGGTCCTCGGGGCGGGTCATAGCAGTAAGACCCGAGTGACGCGAGCGATGTGACAAGGAGAACACGATGCGAGTCTTCGTTGCAGGAGCGAGCGGTGCGATCGGCACCAGGCTGGTCCCCCAGCTCGTCGACCGAGGCCATGAGGTGATAGGCACGTCGAGGACGCCGGAGAAGGCGGAACACATACGGGCGCTCGGCGCCGAGCCGGTCGCGCTCGATCTGCTCGATCGTGCGGCCGTGCGCCGGGCCGTGCTCGAGGCCGAGCTGGACGCGATCGTGCACCAGGCGACGGCCCTCGCGGACCTGACCTTCTCGCGCAATTTCGACCGCGTGTTCGCGAAGACGAACAGACTCCGGACCGAGGGCACCGACGCACTGCTCGCTGCCGCGAGCCTGGGAGCTCCGCTACCCCAGCTGGCGCGAGGGTTTCGTGGCCGCCTACAGGCCGACCGCTCCGGCGGAGGGGCACGGGACTGAGCCGAGGCTGAAAGGGGGGACACGTTGGGAGACGTCCTCATAGGCGACGACTTCGTCACATACGACGAGCTCGAGGGGCCGGATCTCGATCCTGCACGCTGGGTCCCGGCGCGCCTGCCGCTCCCCACGG
>DASZJZ010000119.1:0-10496 GCA_035947555.1 Thermoleophilaceae bacterium
GCCGAGGGTGAGGGCGACATGCCGTACCCGCCCGACTATCCGAAGATGCCGGGGGAGCCGAAGCGGGTGCAGCCGTCGCGGGACCGCGACCGGAAGCGCTGAGGAACGGTCAGGGCGCCTGCGGCAGCTTCTTCGCCCCCCGCTTCGTGACCGGGGCCGAGGGGGGCGGCACGACCGGCCCGATGTCGCCATCCGGCGCCTCGTCCAGGTCCACGATCACAGGCGCGTGATCGCTCGGCCCGCTGCCTTTTCGGGCGTGGCGGTCCACCCACGCGGCGCGCACCCGGCTCGCCACCGGCTCGCTCGCCAGAACCAGGTCGATCCGCATCCCGAGGTCCTGATGGAACATCCCCGCGCGGTAGTCCCAGTAGGTGAACACCCGCTCGCCCGGCCAGCGGTCGCGCACGACGTCGCGTAGGCCCAGCGCCTGCAGGTCGGCGAGGGCCGCGCGCTCCGGTTGCGTGACGTGCGTCTGGCCGACGTAGGCGTCGGGATCGAACACGTCGTCGTCGGTCGGAGCGATGTTCATGTCGCCGCACACGACGGTGTCCTGCGGGCAGCCCGCGAGCAGACTCCGCAGCGCACCCAGCCACGCGAGCTTGTACTCGTAGTGCTCCGAGCCCGGCACGCGCCCGTTCGGAACGTACACCGACACGACGCGGACACCCCCGCACGTGGCGGAGATGGCGCGCGACTCGGGATGCGGGAAGCCCGGCGCGCCCTCGAGCCCGGCCACCGCGTCCTCCAGGCCCACGCGCGAGAGGATCGCCACGCCGTTCCAGGTGGCCTCGCCGTGCACGGCCACCTCGTAGCCCCGCTGCTCCAGGTCGTCACCGAGCAGCTCCATGAAGGCGTCGTCGGCGAGCTTCGTCTCCTGCAGACAGACCACGTCGGGCCGGCGCTCGTCGAGCCAGGGCAGCAGCCGCGGCACGCGCTGCTTGACCGAGTTGACGTTCCAGGTCGCGATCCGCATCGGGCTTCACGGTATCGCCACGGTTCCGGCGGAGGGGGTCGGCTAGAGGAGCTTGCGCACCGTGTCGCCGGTGCGGACCACGCCGCCCCTTATGACGCGCGCGTTGCGACCTCGCATGTGGAGCTCCCGCCCCACGGGGGAGTTCACGAACTTGAGCGCCTCGACGCCAAAGCGCCGCGCGAACTTGCCGCAGCCTGTGTGCGGGATCGCCGTCACCTCGATGACGGCGGAGCCGACCGCCAGCCGGGTGCCCGCCGGCAGGTTCGCCTCGCTGAGGTCGAGGTCGACGAAGAGCTGGTCGCCCGCGAGCGGCCAGCGCTCCCGGGTGCGCGCGACGAGAGCCGCCACGCGCGTGTTCATGAGGGTGAGCTGGAGGTCGGGGTGCGCGGACCCGTCCTCGGTGGCGGCGCTGCCCCGCGCCCGCCAGTTGTCGCCGAGCAGACCCTCGACGGGGTCGAGCACCGCTTCTTCGACGGTCTCCCGCTCCTCCTCCGCCGGCCGCCGCACGATCAGCTCAACCGCCCCGTCGTCCTTGGGGGCGCGGCGCACCTGCGCCACGCCGGCTTCGAGCGCGTCGAGTGTCGCGTGCGTCATGCGTGGATTGTGACGCGGGCGTGTCCGCAGGCGAACAGGCCAGGTTTGAATCGGCGTCTCTTGCCTCGGGTATGCCCAAGGTTCCCTGACCGAGGAGGAACGGATGAGTCGTGCATTTCCAAGAGTGATGCTGGTCGCCGGATCGGTGGTGGTCGCGCTCGCCGCGGCGCCCGCGGCCGGAGCGCAGGCGCCCACGTGCCCCACGCCGACGATCTCGGGGAGTCCCGGCAACGACACCCTCAACGGCACCGCGAACGCGGAGACGCTCAACGGACTCGACGGAAATGACACCATCGCCGCACTGCAAGGCGACGACTGCGCCAACGGAGGCAACGGCGACGACGAGATGAGCGGCGGCGACGGCGCCGACACGCTCACCGGCGAGCTGGGCTTCGATCTCATCAACGGGGGTCGCGGCAACGACCTGGTCGACGGCGGCGACACGGACGACGACCTGTCGGGCGGCCACGACGACGACACGGTTCGCGGTGGCGAGGGCTTCGACTTCGTGTCGGGCGGCCTGGGCGACGACGATCTGTTCGGCGACGCCGGACCGGACGACCTGGGCGGAGGCCGCGGCGACGACTCCGTGCGCGGAGGCAGCGGCATCGACTTCCTCGAGGGCGGCCTCAACGGCGACCGGCTCTTTGGCGAAGCGGGTCCGGACGACCTCTCCGGCGGCCGCGGCTCGGATCGCCTGTCGGGTGGAGGCGGCCGCGACCGGCTCTCCGGCGGCGACCTCACCGACCGGCTCATCGGCGGCGCCGCACGCGACACGCTCGAGGGCGGGCTCGGCAACGACCGGCTCGTCGGCGGTGGCGGGGTCGACCGGATCGACGGCGGCTTCGGCACCGACCGCTTCTCCGGCGGCGCGGGCGACGACCGGATCATCGCGGTCGACGGCCGGCGCGAGCGCGTGAACTGCGGGCCCGGGCGGGACCGCGTGTTCGTCGACGACTCGGAGCAGGTGACGGGCTGCGAGATCGTGGAGCAGACCTAGCCAGCTGCGAGCTCGAGGCGGCGGCCGGCCGACGCTGCCGGCCGCCCCTCGGCTTGAGGCCCTGGCCCCGCTCGCCTCGAGCGCCCGCGCATCGCCCGCCTCGGGCCTTTGCGGCCGCTCTAGTTGCGGGCGGACAGGCGCTCCACCGCCTCGCCGGCCGCGCGCGCCATCTGAACGAGGATCGGCATGTCGACGTTGTCGATGTCGTCGCAGGCGCGGTGGTAACAGGGGTCGTGAGGTTCTCCGGCGCCGGTGAACAGGCCGCCGACCGGCACGCCGGCGCGCTGGAACGGGGCATGGTCGGACGCGGCGCCGGCGTTCTCCTCTTCGGCGCCGGGGCCCACCAGGCGGCGCAGCAGCCGCTCCAGGCGGGGGTCGCCGTCGGAGTACACGCCCTCGGCCGGCTCGGGCGACCCGACCATGTCGAGGTTGATGTAGGCGGCGATCTGCTCGCGCTCCGCCTGCGGGAGGTCCCGCACGTAGCGGCGTGAGCCGATCAGGCCCAGCTCCTCGGCGCCCCAGAACGCGAGCCTCACTCGGGCGCCGCGTGACCGTCCGCCGAGCGCATCCGCCAGCTCGAGCAGGGCGGCCGTGCCGCTGCCGTTGTCGTTGATGCCCGGCCCGGCGGACACCGAGTCGAGGTGGCCGCCCGCCATCACCACGCGATTGCCTTCGCCTGCGGCGGTCTCGGCGATCACGTTGACGGTGCGGCGGCGCTCGGAGACGGCGTCCACCTCGAGCTCCGCGCGCGGGCCGAGCTCCTGGCCGGCGGTTGCGCCGACCGCCAGCACCGGGATGCGGATGCCGGGCGCGCCGAGGGTGGCGCTGGGCGGCTCGTCGCTGTCCTCGTCGACGATGAGGAGCGCGGCCGCGCCCGCCGCTTCCGCGTTCCGCGCCTTGTCGCGGAAGAAGCACTCGCCGCGGGCGACGACCGCCACCTCGCGCTCGCGGATGGGATCGAACTCTGCACGGGTGCAGCCGAGGCCGAGGCGCCGTGTGCGCGCCTCCACGCGGCCCGAGCCGGAGTAGCTCAGCGTGCGGAACTCCGCGCCCTCCTCGAGGTCGTCCAGGCGGGGCGGCGAGCGCTCGTCGAAGTAAGGGAAGGAGAAGGACTGGCGCTCGACCCGCCAGCCGGTTTCGCGGAGCTGGTCCACGACGTACTCGACCGAGGCGTCGTCGCCGGGCGTGCCGGCGGCGCGGTTGCCACCGTTGGTTTCGGCGATCTCCTGAAGCGCGCGCAGGTGTCCGCGAAGCCCGGGCGCGCGGATCTCGCCGGGCTCGACACGGCCATCGCCGGTCGGACGGACGGCGCGCCCTGACCGCGAGCCCCCGCCGCCGGCCCGCTCGGCTGCACCCGACGCCGCCGAAGGGTCACCGGACCGGTCGGCCGCACCATCCCCGCCGTCGCCGGTGTCGCACGCCGCCAGCGCGAGCGCACAGAGGGCGACGGGGATCAGCGTCCTCAGGTCACGGCCGCCGCGGTCGCGCGCGCAGAGCCCGCTCGAGACCAGAGTCTTCAGCTCACGGCCCGCCTTGCGCAGGCCCGCCGAAGGCGACGCGTAGGAATCCTCACACGGCTGAGGATGGCAAGGCGAACCCGGACGGCCTCCGGTTCAGCTCCCGTGCGGTGATCACGCGATCGACAAGCCCGTACTCCACCGCCTGCTCCGCGCTGAAGAAGCGGTCGCGCTCCATGTCGTCGTGCACCTGCTCCACGCTCTGCCCGGTGTGCCGCGCGTAGATCTCGTCCAGCACCCGCCGGAGCTCCAGCACCTCCTTGGCGTGGATCTCGATGTCGGTCGACTGGCCCTGGAAGCCGGACGACGGCTGGTGGATCAGGATGCGCGCGTTCGGCAGCGTGTAGCGCTTGCCCTCCGTACCGCCGGTGAGGATCAGCGAGGCCGCGGACATCGCCATCCCGTAACACAGCGTTTGAACGTCGGGCTGGATGTACTGCATCGCGTCGTAGATCGCGAGGCCGGCGTGCAGCGACCCTCCCGGCGAGTTGACGTAGACCGAGACGTCCTTGTCCGGATCGTCCGACTCGAGGTGGATCAGCTGGGCTACCACGAGGTTGGCGATGTCGTCGTCGATGGGCTGGCCGATGAACACGATGCGCTCGTTGAGGAGACGCGAGTAGATGTCGAAGGAGCGCTCCCCGCGGGAGGTCTGCTCCAGGACCATGGGCACGAGCGAGCTGGTGGCGCGTCCGATCTGCATCGGGTACTCCTTCCGGTAACCTGCAACTGTGTGGTTGCCCGATAGTAGCGCAACTGATCGGTTGCACATCGAAGCTCGCCTGATAGCCCAAAGGAGACCGCGTGGAAGTTGATGACCACATGGAGCTGACCCGGGAGATCACGCTGCCGGCAACGGCGGAGGAGGTGTGGCGCTCGCTCGAGGAGCCCGCGTGGCTCGGGGACGACGCGTCGATCGAGCTGGAGCCCGACGGCGAGGTGCGCGCCGGGGACCGGACGGGGTTCGTCGAGGAGGTCGAAGAGGAACGGCGGCTGGTGTTCTGGTGGGCCGCGCCCAACGAGGACTCGACTCGCGTGGAGCTGTCACTCGAAGAGGACGAAGACGTCACACACGTGCGCGTGGTGGAGTCGCGCCCACTCGCGATGCTCGACCTGTACGGAGCAGAGGTCGTAACGGCAGCACCGCGCTTCCGGCAGCCGGAGATGATGGCGCGCTGATGGACGGACGCGTGAAGCCGACCGATGGCGGCGCGCTGATGGAGGCGCGCCGCGCGCCGGCGAAGCCGGCCCGCTGATGGAGCCGGCCGACGCCGTCTTCGGCGCGCTCGCCGACGGCACTCGCCGGCGGCTGCTGGCCCTTCTCGGCGAACGCGGCGAGGCCACTGCCACCGACCTCGCGCGCGAGCTTCCGGTGACCCGGCAGGCGGTGCAGAAGCACCTCGGCACGCTGTCCGGCGCGGGACTGGTGTCGGCGCGCCGGTCGGGCCGCGAGGTGCTGTACCGGCCGACCCCCGCCCCGATGTCCGAGGCGATGGCCTGGATGGCCGAAGTCGGCGGCCAGTGGGACGAGCGGCTGGCCGCGCTGGAACGCCAGATCGCCGCATCGGGCAGGGCCAAGGCGTAGCACCCCGCCGCGCCGGATCAGGGATCGCACAGCACCGCGACGGCCAGGGACCGCGCAGCCCGGCCGCAGCGTATGCCGGTGGATGCGGGGCATCCTGGTACTGGCTGCGGCAGCCGCCGCGCTCTTGGTGTTCGAAGCGGCGCCCGAGCAGAGCCAGTGGGAGCAGAGCCACGTCTCGGGGCAGGCACACCGGCAGAGCGCGTCGCTTGGTGTGCACTCCGACAGAAAGCGCCCCGTGCCGGCGCGGACGCGTGGGTGGCAGCCGTCCGGCACGCCTGCCCAAGGGCGCTGGCGGCGCACCGTTGCGCCCGCTTGGGGTCTCTCCGGGCTCGATGCCGTTCGGGTCGGACGGCGGGTCGTGGTCGTCGGTGGGGCCGACCACTCGCAGAGTGAGGTCAAGGCGCTCGTTCTCGACCTCAGGTCGCGGCGGTGGTCGCGAGCGGCCAGGTCGGGATTGCCGTGGCGGGCCGGACATTCGGTCGTCGGAGCGCGCGGTGAGGTGATCGTCTGGGGCGGCTACGCAGGCCGGCGCGTCCGCGGGAGCGGCGCCGCCTACGACCCCCACACCGACCACTGGCGTCGGATCGCTGCTGCTCCCCTTTCCCCGCGGACCGACCATGCGGCCCTCTGGACGGGCAAGGAGATGATCGTCTGGGGCGGCTCGCGGCCCATCCGCGGCGGCCGCGGCAGGCTCCTTCCGGACGGCGCCGCCTATGACCCGAAGGCCGACGCCTGGCGCCCGCTTCCCCCCGCCCCGCTGGGGCCGGCGCCTGTCGCCGTGCTCAGCCAGGGGATCGAGGCCGAGGTGGACGCCGTCTGGACGGGATCAGCGGCCATCTTCTGGAACGGCCGTCGCGGCGCGAGCTATTCCCCTGCGCGCGACCGCTGGACGCCCCTCCCGCCGCCGCCCCCCGCCCCTGCGCCACTGGAAGCCCACCGACACCCTCACCTGGACCGGCCGGGAGGCGATCGTCTTCGGCGGCACGGCCCCGCACGACTTCGGCGAGTTCGTGACGACGGCCGCGGCGTACAACCCGGCCACACGCCGCTGGCGCCTGCTCCCGTCCGCCCCCATCGCCGGCCGCGACCGACACGCCGCCGTTTGGACCGGCCGCGACCTGCTCGTATGGGGCGGCTGCTGCCGCGGCAGCCGCCACCACCGCGACGGGGCCTTCTACAGGCCCCGGTGACTCGCCGCCGCCTCGGCGGACTCGCGCTCGCCTTCGGGCGGCCCACTGTCGCCGCCCTGGCGCATCGAGTCCTCCCGCTCGCGCCGCCTCCGCACCGCCTCCTCGGGATCGCGCCGGTCGGCGCGGATCGACAGCAGGATGCCGATCGTGAACGCCACCGCGATCACCGCCAGGCTCACGAGCGGTCCTACCTCCACGAAGTCCTCGATCAGCAGCTTCACGCCCACTAGGCCGAGCACGATCGCGATCGTCTCGTCGAGGTAGCGGAAGCGCGCGATCAGGCTCTCGACGAGCACGAAGAGCGCCCGCAGCCCGAGCAGGGCGAAGACGTTGCCCATCCAGATGATCAGCGGCTCGCGGGTGATCGCGAAGGCGGCGGGGATCGAGTCGATCGCGAAGGCGAGGTCGGCGAACACGATCGCGGCGAGACACAGGAACAGCGGCGTGGCGTACCGCTGCCCGTCCTGGTTGACGAACCAGTGGCCCTCGTGGAACTCGCCGGTCACCGGGTAGAACCGCCGCACCAGGCGAACCATCAGGTTCTTGTCGGGGTCCACGTTCTCCGCCACCCCGCGCCAGATCCGGTAGGCGAGCACGATCAGCCCGGCGCCGAGCAGGTAGATGACCACGTGGAACCGCTCGATCAGCTCGACGCCCAGCAGGATGAAGATGCCGCGCATCGCCAGCGCGGCCACGATCCCCCAGAACAGCAGGCGTGGCCGGCGCTCGTAGGGCACGCCGAAATAGGCGAACAGCAGTAGGAAGACGAAAAGGTTGTCGAGCGAGAGCGAGCGCTCGATCAGGTAGACGGTCGTGTACGAGACCGCGGCCTCGCCGCCCTCCAGGAGGAGGACCGGCACGGTCGCCAGCAGTGACAGCACGAGCCAGCCGATCGACCAGATGACCGCCTCGCGGAAGCTTGGCTCTCGCCCGCGCGCGAAGAAGTGCAGGTCGAGCGCCAGGAACACGAACAGGGCGACGAGCAGCCCTGCGAGCAGCGCGATGTCGGCGCCTGTCATTCGAGAGACCTTAGAGGGGTCTGACCCCTACAGTGCGGGCATGCTCGGTCACGTGGCAGTGGGCAGCTGGAGCGGCGGGCGCTTCATGCGCTTCGGCGAGCCGATCACCGAGGAGCGCCTCGAGGCGCTGCTGCGCCCGGGCGGCGGCATCCGCACGATCATCACCGCCGACGCCTACGGCGCCGGCCAGGCGGACGCGCTGGTGGGACGGGCGCTGAAGAGCGTACCGCGAGGCGGCTACGCGCTCGTCGGCGCCGTCGGCCACGACTTCTACGAGGGCGAGCGCGAGGGCGCCAAGGGATACCCACGCTTCACCGATCCCCGCCTGCGCTCCCCCGCCAAGTACGGCGACTATCTGCGCATGGCCACCGAGCGCAGCCTCGAGCGCTGCGGCGTCGACTCCTTCGACCTGCTCCTGCTCCACAACCCCGACCGGCGCGGCTTCGAGTCGCCCGAGGTGTGGGAGGCGCTCCGCGACCTGCACGGACAGGGCCTCACCAGCGCCCTGGGCGTGGCGCCCGGCCCGGCCAACGGCTTCACCCTCGACCTGATCGGCTGCTTCGAGCGCTACGGCGAGCTGATCGACTGGGCGATGATCATCCTCAGCCCGCTCGAGCCGTGGCCCGGCGAGATGGTTCTGGACGCCGCCGCCCGCTTCGACGTCGACATCGTCACGCGCGTGGTCGACTACGGCGGGCTCTTCCACGACGACCTGCTCCCCGGGCACGACTTCCCGCGCGGTGACCACCGCGGCTTCCGCCCCGAGGGCTGGGTGGAGGCCGGGCGCGAGAAGCTCGAGCGGCTGCGCCCGATCGCCGAGCGACACGGCCTGACGATGCTCCAGCTCGCGTGCGCGTGGAACCTGTCGCACGCGACGGTGGGGTGCGTCGCGCCGACCCTGATCGAGGAGAGCGGCGGCGCCAAGCCGATCGAGCGCAAGCGCGAGGAGCTGGCGGCCGTGCCGGAGATCTCGCCGCTGACGATCGAGGAAGTAGTGGAGATGCGGGCGATCGGCGACAACACCGGATCGATGCTGCTGAAGGGCGCCACGCCGGATCACGAGGGCGAGGAGGGGCCGGACCGCTGGGCGCCCGCGCCGGAGCAGCTCGAGCTGGCGAGGCGCTGGCGGATCGATCCGGAGCGGGACCTCAGGAGGGCCGTGCGGGTCGGCTGAGGAGCGGGCGGGCCCGCTGGGCAGGCTCGCGGCGGGATCGCGGCCGCCGCGGCGCCGGCGCGGCCGATCCAGCGGGCGGCGCCGCTCACGGCCCCTCGAGCAGCTCCGCGCAGCGCTGCAGCTCCTCGGTGTCCTCCGGACGCGCTTTGTCGAGGCACTCGGCGTAGCGCCTGAACGCCTCGGGATCGCTCGAGCCGGCGCCGGGGTCGCCGGGGGGCATGTCGGGCGGCGCCGGCGTCCCGTTCGAGGATCCCCCTCCCCCGCCGAGCCCGCCCGGAAGGCCGCCGGCCCCAAGCGACTCGGTCAGCTCGGACAGCGGCCGGGCGTTCGCGGGCGGCTCGATCTCCTGGTCGCCGTTCACGTCGCGGAACTCCACCGAGAACACCACCGACCCGCCGTCGAGCCCGCCCAGCCCAGCGCGGCTCCGCTTGGGGATCTCGAACTCCACCCGCCCCGACACCCGCCGGATGATGTCGTCCTCCTTGCCGACGTAGACGTCGAAGTTCGGATCCTGCACTGCCTCGGTCAGCTCGCGGATGTCCGCGTCGCTGAGCTGCGGCGGAGCGGGGGGCTGCCCGGCCCCTCCGCCGAGCGCGGAGCTGGAGCGCTGCACGAACCGGTTGAGGTTGCGCATCAGGCTCTCCACGTCGAGCGTGCCGGACACGTGGCGGGTCTCCACGCCGGCCACATCGGCGTCGCCCTCCAACTCGGCCTCGGCGAGCCACGAGCGGGGGTCCAGCCCGAGCTCGCTGAGCGGCCTGCTCTCGCCGCGCTCGCTGTTGCGCCTGATCGCCTCGTTCGCCTCGCGCACCCGCTCGCGCGGCTGCTCGTAGTAGACGTCCTGGAACTTGACGAACGCGCGGTCGCCGGTGGTGAGCACGCCGCTCGTGACGGTCTGCCCGCCCCCGTCGGACCCGATCCGCAGCTCGATGTCCGCCGCCGGCAGCTTGTCCTCGTTGCTTCGAAACGGCCCTTCGGCCTCGATGCGGACCGGCTCCTCGAGCAGTCCGGTCATCTCGATCTCGGCCTCGACGCTCAGATCGGCGCTGCGGATCTCCTGCGAGAAGGCCCGGTCGAGAAGGTCCTCGACGCTGTCGGTGTCGTCGTCCCCGCCGCACGCCGCAAGCAGACATGCACCCAGCAGCATCAGGAAAACCAGGCGGCGCACGCGGGGCAGGATAGTGGGGCGCGGCGTGCGGACCCGCCGCTCGGCGCGGCCGGAAGCGGAACCGTGGGCGTGCGTCTTCAGACCGCAACCCGCGGCGGCCCGCCTAGTTGTACGGGTGATGCGGCAGAACCCCCGGACCATCGCGATCGTGGTGGCCGCCGCGGGTTGCGGTCTGAAGACGCACGCCCACGGTTCCGCTTCCGGCCGCGCCGAGCGGCGGGTCCGCACGCCGCGCCCCACTATCCTGCCCCGCGTGCGCCGCCTGGTTTTCCTGAT
>DASZJZ010000120.1:0-1752 GCA_035947555.1 Thermoleophilaceae bacterium
ATGGGCCCGCTTCAGGAGGCCGCCGCCGGGCTGCGGGTGGGCGATGGGCTCGACGAGCAGAACGAGCTCGGCCCGGTCGTGTCGGAGCAGGCGCGCGAGCGGATCCTGGCGGCGATCGAGCGGGCCGTGGAGGACGGCGCCAGGCTCGCCGTCGACGGGCGCGACCCGGGCGTGGAGGGCGGGGGCAGCTTCCTCGGCGCCACGGTGCTCGACGAGGTGAGGCCCGACACCGAGGCCGCGCGCGAGGAGATCTTCGGGCCGGTGCTGTCCGTGATCCGGGCCGGGAGCCTCGACGAGGCGATCGAGATCGTGGGCCGCTCGCGCTTCGGGAACGGGGTCTCGATCTTCACCGAGAACGGCGCCTCGGTCAGGCGCTTCCGGCACGAGGTGGAGACCGGAATGGTCGGCGTGAACATCGGCGTGGCCGCGCCGGTCGCGTTCTTCCCGTTCTCGGGCTGGAAGGACTCCTTCCTGGGCGACCTGCACGCGCACGGGCCCGACGCGGTCGAGTTCTACACGCGCAAGAAGACCGTCACCAGCCGCTGGTTCTCGCACGGGCAGGGAACGGGCCCGTACTTCGTGGAGAACTGACGCCGCGACGGCCAGGATGCGCCCCGCCGTGGTGGGACATGTCGAGTGGATCGAGTTCGGGCGGGTCGACCACGTGCCGGCTCCGGGCGAGATCGTCCATGTGACCGAGTCGTGGGAGGTGCCGGGCGGTGGCGCCGCCGTGGCCGCCGTGCAGCTCTGCCGGCTGGCCGGGGCCGGCACGCTGTACACCGCGCTCGGCGACGACGAGCTCGGTCATCGCTCGAAGCGCGAGCTCGAGCGGCTCGGGCTGCGCGTGGAGGCGGTCTTCCGGCCGGAGCCGCAGCGGCGCGGCTTCGTCCATGTCGACGGCGCGGGAGAGCGCACCATCACCGTGATCGGCGAGCGGCTCGGCCCGAGCGCCGACGATCCGCTCCCCTGGCATGAGCTGGACGACGTCGACGCGGTGTACTTCACCGCCGGCGACGCCGGTGCCGTGCGCGAGGCACGGCGGGCGCGCAGGCTGGTGGCCACCGCCCGCGGCCTGGAGGTGCTGATCGAGGCCAGCGTGCGGCTCGACGCCCTGGTGGCGAGCTCGCGCGATCCCGGCGAGCGGTTCGAGCTTGGCGACCTCCGGCCGGTGCCGAGCCACGTGGTCCGCACCGCCGGGGCCGCGGGCGGCGAGTGGGAGATCCCGGCCACCGGCGAGCGCGGCCGCTGGGAGGCAAGCCCGCCGCCGGGCCCGGTAAGCGACTTCTACGGCTGCGGCGACAGCTTCGCCGCCGGCCTCACGTACGGCCTCGGGGCGGGGATGTCGATCGGCGAGGCAACGGCGCTCGGCGCCCGCTGCGGAGCGGCCTGCGCGACCGGCCGCGGACCGTACGAGCGGCAGCTCCGCAGCGCGAGCTGAGCGCGGCCGCTGGGTCGCCATCGGGGCGGCCCGCCGCGGGCACACGGCCGCTGTGCGGAGCGAGCGACCGCCGCCGGCCTCAGGCCACCCGGCCGTCGCTCGGCTCGATCGGCAGCCGGGCGCTCACCCAGGCCTCCAGCCCGCCGTCGAGATTGCGGGCGTCGTACCCGGACGCCGCGAACGCGTCCGCCGCCAGCGCCGAGCGGCTGCCCGACCGGCAGTAGAAGACGATCGGCCGGTCGCGGTCGAGCGAGGCCGCCTCGCTCGGCAGCCGCTCCAGCTCGATATGGAGCGCGCCGGCGATGCGCCCCGCC